>JBGUIG010000131.1:0-64353 GCA_045112795.1 Anaerovoracaceae bacterium
ACTTAAGGTAGGTGCCGGTGAATATGTAAGCGCTGGAAGCATCATCATGAGACAGAGAGGCACTAAGCTGCATCCTGGCAACAATGTTGGTATTGGCGGAGACGACACTCTGTTTGCAAAGATCGACGGAACTGTAAAGTTCGAAAGATACGACAAGAAGAGAAAGAAAGTAAGCGTTTACAGCAAGGAAGCATAATTCCAGCAATTCGCATTAAGCCCCTACAATGTAGGGGCTGATTTTTTACGGAGAAAAGAACATGTTCGTAGACAGAGCGGAAATAACAATAGTATCGGGCAAAGGCGGCAACGGCGCTGTAACTTTCAGGCATGATCCGTATGTACCGGACGGTGGTCCGGACGGCGGAGACGGCGGAGACGGCGGCAGTGTCATTTTTGTTGCTGACAGAAATCTCAGAACCCTGATGGATTTCAAGTACAAGAGAAAATATCAGGCTGAGAACGGCCAGGACGGAATGAAGAGAAAACGCTACGGCAAAAAGGGCGAGAATCTGTATATAAAGGTTCCGGTCGGCACTCTTGTAATTGACAAAGAAACAGGTCTTCTCATGAAAGACCTTAAAGAAGACGGAGATCAGCTTGTAGCTGCAAAGGGCGGCAAAGGCGGCAGAGGAAACGTCCATTACAAGAGCAGCATTCGTCAGGCTCCTAATTTTGCGGAAGCCGGCGGTTTTGCCAGAGAAAGGGCGGTTATTCTCGAATTGAAGCTGCTTGCAGATGTCGGACTGCTGGGATTTCCTAATGTCGGAAAATCCACACTGCTTTCTGTATGCACCAATTCCAAGCCTAAAATCGCCGGATATCACTTCACAACAATAGACCCTAATCTCGGAGTAGTGTATCTTCATGATACAAGTTTTGTTATGGCGGATATCGCCGGAATTATTGAAGGCGCATCCCAGGGAGCAGGCCTCGGATTCAAGTTTCTCAAGCACATTGAGAGAACCAAAGTCCTGGTCCATGTAGTTGACGTATCAGGCTCTGAAGGACGTGATCCAATTGAAGATTACAAGAAGATTCTGCTTGAACTTGAGCAGTTTGACCCGAAACTTCTGAAGAGACCTCAAATCGTTGCTGCTAACAAGATGGATCTCGTAACAGATCAGGATAAACTCGATGAGTTCATGCAGTTTATGGATAAGGAAGGCCGCAAAGTTTTCCCGATCAGCGCTGCGGGACGTCAGGGTATTACTGAGCTTCTGAACGAAGTCCTTGCAGAACTTGAGAACTACGTAGAGCCTGATGATGAGCCTGTTCAGATGTACGATTTCGACGCTGATGATTATGATGCTGATTATAAGAAAATCAGCGCATATATTGATGAAGACGGCGCATTTGTTCTCGAGGGCAAGCATCTGACCAAGATTTTCAATTCGACAAACTTCACAGACAGTGGCTCTATCAGATATCTGTACAACTACATTGAGAAACAGGGCGGCATGAAACTGCTGTTTAATCTTGGTCTCAAAGAAGGAGATACAGTCAGAATTCAGGACTTTGAGTTCGAATACACTGAAGAATAGCTGAAAATATTCAGCGGCTGTTATTTAATTAACACAAGGGGAAGTCTACCGCTTCCCTTTTTTGTTCGAAAAATTACCTGAATCATACAAGATATAGATTCAACTTTTTTCAGAAAATGCCAAATCGTTGAAAAACCGATGAAAATACACTGAAAAAATGTTGATCCGCGGTCATTTTTTGTAAGAACCCTTTAATTTCAAATGCAAAAGTGAATATATTATATTTGAAGCGTTCCACAGAGCGGAATCCAGTAAGAAAGGAAAGGCCATGACCGAGAACGCTTTAAACAGACTTAAGTCTTATGCAGAAGATATCTTCAAAAACAGAACAAAACTGATCAGAATACTGCTTATCATATTCATCCTGCTGCTGGCGCTGCTTCTGAGAATTCACGAAAACAGCAAAGCAGACATAACCATCGACGGCAGCGCCGGGGGTAATACAGGAGGAGAGATATGCGTCGATATCAGCGGCGCTGTAGTCAAGCCGGGAGTCTACACAGTAGATCCTCATACTAGGCTGTTCGAAGTAATCGATATGGCCGGCGGACTTCTCAGTAATGCTGATACCGATTCGATCAACCGGGCGGAGTATGTTGAGGACGGTGAGAAGATTATCATACCTTCAGCACCTCCGGTATCTGAGTCCTATATGATTTCTGATGAGCAGGGGGATTACCGGGAAGCTCAGTCAGATGCTGCAGAAACTCAGAACTATGACAATCCTGAGCCCTCTTCAGGCAGCGGTCTTGTGAATATAAACTATGCATCCAGGGAAGAACTCATGACACTCCCGGGCATAGGAGAATCCAAGGCTGACAGGATAATCGAATACCGCAGCAGTACTAAGTTCAGGAAAAAGGAGGACATCAAGTCCGTAAACGGGATCGGAGAATCAATTTATAACAAAATCAAAGATTCAATTACTGTTTAAGGAGATAATAATGGATAACAATTCTACAATTGATAATGCTTTACTGCTCAACATCAGACAGCAGCTTTCAGAACTTAACGACAAACTATCCAGAAGACCTCAGTATACTGTCAATGAAGTAACACGGAGCCGCAAATCATATCTTTTTACATTTGAACTCAACGGTGGAGCATCTGCAGAAGAGTACAGAAAATACTGTTCGTTCCTGGACAATATTACAGCGGAGCTTGGAAGATTCGGTATTCATATAGGCAACAACGGATATGCTTACATCATGGATGCTGTTAAGATAATAATCGACATGGACAGCTATGATATCAGGCTGAAAAGTGATCTGTATCCGATGATTGCCAGGAAATACAATCTGAAAAATACAGATGCGGTAGAGCACAGCATCAGAAATGCTCTCAACAAGGCATATGCAGAATATCAGAAGAATCCTGACTGCAACAGTATGGGTGTTTTTTCGAGGAAACCGACCAACAAGCAGTTCCTGATATATGTCACTAATAATGTACTTAAATCAATGTACGAGACATTGATGCAGAATGCATGTTGATTTGAAAGAATCAGTGTGTTAGCATTTCCGTGCGGGTTCATTCGGACCCGCACGGTTATTTTAGAAAAGGGATAATAAGATGGAAAAAATAAAACTGGACAGGATAAATGAACTTGCTCACAAGTCAAAATCTGTAGGTCTTACAGCTGAGGAAAAGGCAGAGCAGGCTGTGCTCAGACAGGAATTTCTTGCTGAAATCAGAGCAGACGTAAGAGCTTCACTTGAATCTATTGAGATCATTGAAGATGTCTCGTTTGAGTGATATAATGAATGGAAGTTTTGTTAGATAAGGAGACTATTCATGGAAAAACTCGGGGTAAATGAACTTAGAGATATGTTCAGAGACTTTTTTGTCAGCAAGGGCCATTATGCCGGCGGCAGTGCTTCGCTGATTCCGCGTAATGACAAGAGCCTTCTGATCATCAACTCTGGAATGGCACCTCTTAAGCCATACTTTGCGGGCGTTGAGACTCCTCCATGCAGGAGAATGACAACTTGCCAGAAATGCATCAGAACCAACGACATCGAGAACGTTGGAAAGACTGCCCGCCACGGCACATTCTTCGAGATGCTCGGTAATTTCAGCTTTGGTGATTATTTCAAGAAGGAATCTCTGCAGTGGGGATGGGAATTCTGCACAGAATGGCTCAAGATGCCTAAGGATAAGCTCTGGGCAACTATATATGAAGATGACGATGAAGCATTTGAGATCTGGAGAGATATGATCGGAATGCCTGAAGAGAGGATCGTCCGTCTCGGTAAGGATGATAACTTCTGGGAAATCGGACTCGGACCATGCGGACCATGCTCAGAAATCTATTTCGACCGCGGACCTGAGTGGGGCTGCGGTAAGCCTGACTGCAAGCCTGGATGCGACTGCGACAGATATCTCGAATTCTGGAACCACGTATTTACACAGTTTGACAGACAGGAAGACGGATCATACCCAAGACTTGCTCATCCGAACATCGATACAGGAATGGGACTTGAGAGACTCGCATGCATCCTTCAGGATGTTGACTCTATCTTTGATGTAGATACAGTCAAGTTTATCAGAGACTCCATCACCGATATGGCAGGTGTTGAGTATCAGGCAGGCAATCACAAAATAGACGTCAGTGTAAGAATCGTTACAGACCACCTGAGATCTATGACATTCATGATTGCAGACGGTATTCTTCCAAGCAACGAAGGAAGAGGATATATTCTCAAGAGAATTATCAGACGTGCAGCAAGACACTGCAAGCTGCTGGGAATCACACAGGCTAATCCGCTTGTTGAACTCGCAGAAAGCGTAGTCAAGACATCCGGCGGCGCTTATCCTGAACTTGTTGAAAAGCATGACTACATCATGAAGATCATCAAGGTCGAAGAGGATAACTTTGCCAAGACTCTTGACAGAGGCGTTGAAATCCTTGATGGCTATATGGCAGACATGGATGCCAAGGGTGAGACAGTCCTTGCAGGTGATCTGACATTCAAGCTTTACGATACATACGGATTCCCACTGGAAGTTACTCAGGAAATCCTCGAAGAAAACGGCAAGACCGCTGACGTTGACGGATTCAATGAGAACATGAAGGCTCAGAAGGAACTCGCAAGAGCCAACCAGAGAGACACCGAAGGCGATGCATGGAGAGACGCGTCAGAATACAGTCACTTCGAGCCTACAGTATTCCTCGGATACACAGAAGAATCCGCAGTTTCTACAGTCAAGTACGTAGGTAAGTTCGATGAAAACCGCAGATTCGTAATCGTAGAATCAACACCATTCTATGCTACAAGCGGCGGTCAGGTATTCGATACAGGCTGCATCACAAGAGGCAATGATGTACTCAGAGTTGTTGATGTTGTCAAGGAAAACGGCATTTATCTGCATGTAATTCATGCTGATGATGCAGGCCTTGCTGATCAGCTCGCAGTAGGTGAAGAAGTCAAACTTGACATCAATGCTGTAAGAAGACACAGAATCGCAAGATCGCACTCAGCTACACATCTGCTGCAGCAGGCACTCAGAGATGTTCTCGGCGATCATGTAATGCAGGCCGGTTCATATGTAGATGACAACTATCTGAGATTTGACTTCAACCACTATCAGGCAGTTACTCCTGATGAAATCAGTAAGATTGAAGAGATCGTCAATGAGAAGGTAGACGAATATCTTCCTATCAAGATGGAAGAAATGCCTATCGACGAAGCCAAGAAGCTTGGAGCTATGGCTCTGTTCGGTGAGAAGTACGGCGACATCGTAAGAGTTGTCAGCATGGGTGACTACAGCGTAGAGTTCTGCGGTGGTACACATATTGACAACACAGGTAAAGTCGGCGGATTCAAGATCATCAGCGAAGGCGGTATCGCATCCGGCGTAAGACGTATCGAAGCTATTACAGGTTCGAATGTCATCAAGTATCTGTCAGACAAGGAAGCAGTCATAAGCACTGTTGCTCAGACACTGAAATCCAGTGAATCTGACCTGACACGCAAGGCTTCTCAGGTCATGTCTGATATCAAAGAACTTGAAAATACCATAAAATCATTCAAATCTGATGAAATCAGCGGCGCAATTGATGATATAATCAAATCAGCAAAGAACATCGGCGGTGCAGACCTCATCACAAGAAAATTCGAGGAAACAGACGTCGATCAGCTGCGCAGCATCTGCGACGCAGTCAAGGAGAAGGTAAGCAACGTTGTTATGGTATTTGCTTCTGTTAACGACGGCAAGGTAACATTCATCACTTCTGTAAGTGATGACCTTGTCGGCAAAGGATACCATGCAGGAAAGATCATCAAGGAAGTTGCCAAGGCAGCAGGCGGTGGCGGCGGCGGTAAGGCCAACATGGCTCAGGCCGGTGCCAAGGACGCATCCAAGGTTGATGACGCATTTGCAGTTGCCGAACAGGTTTTAGCTAATCAACAGTAAAGTCAGTAATAAATGGAGGACTGAAATGAGCAAGAACACTATCATGTTCGAAGGATTCAAGGACAGCCAGCTTGATAAGAAAGAAGCTCTTGTAGAGATCTATACAGCTCTTACAGACCGCGGTTACAATGCAGTGGATCAGATTGTAGGATATCTCACATCAGGAGATCCTTCTTATATCACAAGCCACAACAACGCAAGAAACCTCATCCTCAAGATTGACAGAGATGAGCTTCTTGAAGAAATCCTTGTCAGCTATCTTGGAATCGGCAAGAAGTAATGCGTATTCTTGGACTTGATGTAGGAGACAGGACAGTGGGGGTCGCGGTCAGCGACCCTCTTGGCATAATTGCGACAGGCGTAACAACTATCGACCGAGTTGGCATCCGCAAGGATACAGGCAAAGTAATTGACTATATCCGTGAGTACGGATGCACCAAAGTTGTTATGGGCCTGCCGCTTAATCTTGATGATTCTGATTCTGTTCAGACAGAGAAAGTAAGAGAGTTCCGCAGAATGCTTGAGAACAAACTCAAGAGCTCGGGACCTCTTTCCAAAGTAACTGTTGAGTGGCAGGATGAGAGATATTCGACAGCAGAGGCTGAAGAAGTTCTTATCGAAGCTAATATGAGCCGCGAGGACAGAAAGAAAATTATTGACCGTCAGGCAGCAATCGTAATACTTCAGCGTTATCTTGACAGAATGCCGGCAGAGGATAAGATATGAACGATCTCCAGATAGATTATTTCCTCGCAGTTGCTACTAATTTAAGCTTTACGAGGACTTCTGAAGAACTATTTGTTTCCCAGCCAGCCATCTCAAGACAGATTTCTCTTCTTGAGAAAGAACTGGGCGCCAGACTCTTCAGACGAAATAATCAGAAAACAGAGCTTACCGAGGTAGGTAAGCTTTATTTTGATCTGTTTACAAGATACAAAGCGGATCTTATCAACACCAAGGTCGAGGCTGACAGGATATTAGGACGCAAGAAGGGCATGATGAGAGTCGGTTTTCTTGAAGGCTGGGATCTGTTCAGCATAATTCCTAATATGATCGAACGGTTTAATGCTGAATACCCTGATACAGAAGTTGTCATCAACTGCTGCGGAGTCAAGGAGCTGACAACGTCACTTCTGAATGACTCGCTCGATATCATTGTCACAATGAACAACTCTCTGAGCATGTTCAAGGAATTCAGTATTACAAATGTTGCTGAAATAGGCAAGATACTTATTTTTTCATCCGCACATCATCTTGCAGGCCGGAAAAACCTTACACTTAAGGATTTCAGTGATGATGTCTTCATTGCTCCGTGGGAGATCGTAGATAAACTGATAGTTGACGCAATTGCTTCATACACTAGGCCATACGGCTTTATCCCCAAACTCAGATTTGTCAAAAACCATGAATCAACAATTACATGTGTCCGCAACAATATGGGAGTTGCTATTGTTGATGACTGGGTATGGGCCAAGAATGCGGATGATATCTGCTGGATTCCTTTCCGCGCCATGGACACAGTATCAGTGGCGAGGATGCGTGCAAGAGAAAGCGAACAGGATCTCAGGATGGAACAGATTCTGACAGATGTTATCAGAGAGCAGGAGCAGGCTAAACAGGCTCTGTAACGCAGTTATTCCATAGTTTATAACTATATGGTTATGAACGGCATTTCAATATATAAATTGTACAAAACAGGTTTGTTCGTATAAGATAGACACAACAAACCTGTTTTATTTTTAACAAAAAGTTACTGAGGGGTTTTCGAAGGGAGAAAAGTATCATGAAGAGCAACAAACTCACCGCTGTATACGCACTGATTATGGACCTGCCACTGAGCCTTGTTATCACACTTGTAGCACTGGCTCTGTCAAATATTGACGCTCCTGGCAGCCTTAACTTACCTAACTACTGCAGAATGGCACTGCTTGCTTACGTAGTTACATTCTTTGTAAATTTCTTACATTCGGAGAGACTTGGTCTCGCATTTGCTATGAAGCATGCACAGCCGGGAACCTTCAAATTCGGACTTCTTCTGAATATCGTAGTTGCTGCTATTTTCTGCGTGATTCTTGACCTTATCATGACAGCTGTAGGAATGCTCGCAGGCGGCGCTTTCAGTTTCGGACCATATATCGCAGCTTGCCTCAAAGGATTCATTCCTTGCTATATTCCGACACTGATCATTGCAATGTTCTGGAACGGCGTTGCTGACAAGTGGTCAAGAGCTATCTGCAATGAGCCTGATCCAATGGCACAGCATCACTAATTTATCCGAAAATTGGTTAACAGACATTAACAAAGTTAAAATCACAAAACCAACTTATTGATTGACTATTTCGGTGGTATCATCGATTTAATAGTAGATATTTCATGAAAACAATTCAGGAGGGAAAACATGAAAATTCTGGGAATTTCTTTCGGAACTAAGAACGGCAACAACGACACAATGTGCAGACTCGCGCTCGAAGAGTGCCAGAAGCTCGGTGCTGAGATCGAATTCATCCATGCATTTGACTGGGATCTTCAGACATGCACAGGATGCGTAGCATGCTCAAGAGGTCTCGTGATGGGCAAGGGCATGATCTGCACAAGAAAAGACGACTTTGCAGCTCTCTATGAGAAAATGGTAGAGGCAGACGGCGTATTCATCGTTGACCCTATATATGAATCCGGCGGATCCGGACTCTTCCACATCTGCTGTGACAGAATGGGTCCTGGACACGATACAGGCATGCTTCTCGGCCTCAATGAAAAACTCAAAGAGCAGGGCAAGGAGCCTCTGAATGAGAGATATTTCATGCAGAAAGCTATTTCGTTCCTCGCTATCGGCGGATCTGACTGGGCAGTAAGAACTGAGACTGACCACGCTATGCTCGCTATGAGCCCTGGCTGGAAGGTTATCGACAATGATTACTTCTCATGGTGCAAGGACGTTATCATGCAGGATGACAAGATCGAGAGAACCAAGCAGATGGCACGCAACCTCGTTGAGGCAGCTCAGTACATCATCGACAACCACATCATGATCCCTGGTTCAGAGAAGATTGACCTGTGGAAAGGTAAGAAGGGTGCATGCCCACACTGCCACGGCAATGCTTTCTATATCTTCCCTGGAACAACAACTGCTGAGTGCGAACTCTGCGGACTCCGCGGCGAGCTTGTAGTAGAAGATGGCGCTATGGTATTCAAGTTCGATCCTGCTACAGAGCATCATGCACATGACGTTCTTTCTGGTAAGGCACTGCACGGACA
Organism: Anaerovoracaceae bacterium; assembly: GCA_045112795.1. Taxonomy (GTDB): domain Bacteria; phylum Bacillota; class Clostridia; order Peptostreptococcales; family Anaerovoracaceae; genus Crickella. The sequence goes on from JBGUIG010000131.1 coordinate 9,213, forward strand.
GGACATTTTCCAGAATGAGGGAAGACTCATGAACCTCTTCAAGGATCCTGAGTTCAAGGCTAGAAAAGAGCACTACACCAACGTTATTGCTCCTACACCATCCCCATCCAAGTCCAAGTAATTAATACAGACAGACTCAGGCAGGGGACATTATATACCCCTGCCTGTTTTGTACCATTTCTTAATCAAGAGGATCATTGTAGTAAATCAGCAGATCCTTAATGAAAGGAGCATCACATAATGAACAGACCTGATTTTTATCCTGTCAGAAGTATCATTCTTGTAGATCTCGCTCATGAGGACTACAGAATCAAACTCGAGAACTGGCTGTACAGATATCATGTGCCGGACAGCATCTCCCAGTTCGGACCTTATGTAAGCAAGTATGCTTTCTATCCTGCACTCCCGACTCCTCCGGGCGGAGAGAGATTCGGAACAGTAAGAATGCAGATGACTGAGCATTACTGGCTTGCTAACCCTAACGATGTAGGATTTGCTAAGGATCACCACAAGATCCTGACTGAGTATTTCCCGACTGATGTTCTTGTATGGCAGAACAACATTCCTGATATGGGACACTCACATGGTATCGACAAGTCTGAAGAAGTCAACATCGAAGGTGATGACGCAAGATCAACTAAGGGTGATGAGGCTGCAGGTACAGTTCCATTCATCTTTGCTTTCGTTCCTGTATGGTGGGAAGAAGACTTCAAGGGTGAAGGCCGCACAGTCGAGGACGGACCTAACTACAGATGGATGTTCATGGTTAAGTATCCGGAAGGTGTCAGCGCTGAAGAAGGCGACAAGTGGCTCAAGGAAGAGTTCATTCCTGCATGGACAGCATCTGAAGGATGCACACGCTGTGTATCCAGCAAGATCAAGAAAGAAGTTAACGGCTGTGATTTCGACCGCATCGTAGAAATGTGGTTTGAATGCCAGACTGCATGGGTTGATTCAGCAAAGGCTGCAGCTGAGAAGTGCGCTAAGCCGGCTTGGGCTGAGACAGATGACTTCCCATATTTCAAGAAGTCCTACGGAATCAGCGGAATCTTCCTTTCAGATTATGCAAGATCAGATAATCTCACACAGTATCGCGGATACATTACAATGAGATAATTCAATCAACAATGATTTCCTGAGAAGAGATCCCCGCACCGGGAGATTTCCTCTCTGAATGAAAAGGAGACCAGAATGGGCAAAGGCAAATATTTCTATTCAAAGGGTGAGGGTAACGACGGTTATATCAAGAATCTCGAAGTACTCTCATACTGCGATATGGACGGCACTTGCGGTATGTTCCAGATGGGACTCTACCGTACAGAAGCCGGAAGATATCTTCTGTACGGTGCATGCTTTGCTGCAGGACCTGAAGGAGTAGGAATCATGATCAGTGATGTTACTGATCCTAGAAACCCTGTCTTCATCAAGAAGTGGCGTCCTTTTGATATCGATGAATATCCAACAACATCGATTCCAAAACTCCAGATCGCTGATGACAAGCTCATCTTCGCTCTGACATCAGGCTCCGGCCCGAGCGTCCTCGTAGGCGACCGTGCCAAGATGAAGAGCCTGCAGGGTATCATGATCTATGATCTCAAGAATGACCCTGAGAATCCTGAATACCTCGGATACTGGGACTGCGGAGTTCCGTATTCCATGGGCGTTCACAGATTTATGTACAATGGCGGCGACTATGTTCATCTGTCCTCAGAGGCTGATGAATTCGAAGGCCTGATTTACAGAATCGTAAGTATCGCTGACCCGACTAATCCGGTTGAGGTTGGCCGCTGGTGGGCTCCTCATCAGTACATCTACGGTGTACCGGGCAGAGAAGTAGACCACTCAGCACCACATAATCCTGACTTCATGGACAAAGGATGGCTGCATGGCCCTCCGTTCGTAGTAGGCGACAAGGTGTACTGCGGATACTGCGGAGACGGTCTGTATGTCCTCGACATTTCAGACATCAGGCACCCTAAGGCTCTCGGAAATCTCAAGTTCATGCCTGCTTTCTCAAGCAGACTCGCAGGAGCAAGAACTCACACAGCACTTCCGCTGGTTGGCAGAGATCTCGTTGTTGTTACTAACGAAGGCGAGAGATTCGGCTTTATCAAAGACGGCGTTGTCAAGCAGGCTCAGGCAATGAACAACCTGCACATGGTAGATGTCAGCGATCCGACTAACCCTGTGCTGATTGCAGAGTTCCCTTATCCGGAAGTTCCGGAAGATTTCCCTGCACCAAACTTCAATGTTTACGGACTTGCTGAGGGATCCAAAGGCGGACCGTTCGGTCCTCACAATGTTCACGAGCCGATGAGCAACAAGCCATGGCTCGAGCAGAGAAATGATGTAGTTTATGACTGTTACTTCGCAGCAGGACTCAGAATCTATGATGTTTCCGATCCTTTCTATATCAAGGAAAAGGCATACTTCATTCCTCCGAATCCTACTAAGAAGTGTTTCCCGTTCCCTGGCCCTATGATGGCTATGACAGAGGACGTAGTCGTAGATGACAGAGGCAACATCATTATCGATGCAAACAGTGACGGATTCTACATTCTCAGAAAGACTTACGAAGACTAGTATGAATGAGCGGCAGTCATAAAACTGCCGCTTATCATAATTAAAGACAACTAATGAACAGAAAAGAAATACTTACACTTGCGGTTCTTATAGCTGTAATGCCGCCGGCCTGGGCTGTTGCCAGTCCGTACCTCGGTAACACTGTCGGTCCAATAGCTCTTATTGCAGCAGGTATATACGGCACAAACGGCAATAAGTTCGAAGATGCTCACAAAATAGCGCTTGGATACCTTGCAGGTGACATCTGGTCCCTGCTTGTCACTCTCATTATGGCCCACACGCCATTTAACGCCGATTTGACGCTGTTTTGTGCGCTTGCAGTATTCGGTTTCCTTGTAGTCGTTATTTCCAACGCATTCCCGAATATTTTCCATATGCCGGCATGGCTTGCCGGATGGGCTATCGGAATGCTGACTATGAACCTGGATACAGCAACACCTATAATGAGTCTGACGGTTCAAATTGCAGTAGCTATGCTGGTCGGTGTTTATTATGTCGGAGCACTGCTGGACAAAGTTCACAGAATCTGGAACCGTAAATATGGGATGAGACAATACAGCCTGTATGTGTCGCAAACAATCGCATTATCACACAAAAAATCAGAAGCATTACTGCTTCTGATTTTTGCTTTGCCACTCCATTTCCCATTTGATGATATCCAGAATCTTGTGTGTAAAACTGGTATCAGTGTATTATAACAGGTAAGTTGTTAGTAAGAATACAGGAGTGACAACAATTATGAGCGAAAGTTTCGATATACAGCAGTACCTGGCCGAAGGTGTTGAACAGGTAGTCAAAGATGCTCTCAAGGCTACGTTAAGGGATCCACGCGAAAGCGCTTTTCTGGCAAAATTCGCAGTAGCAAGCGCAAAAGCCAACAAAAAAAGAGCAGAAGAGGAGAAGAACGGACTTCATGTGCCTTCTTACCTCATCGCCAGTATTACATCCAGCTGCAATCTTCATTGCGCCGGATGCTATTCGCGTGCAAATAATGCAACTGTTGACTGCCAGGCTACAATGCAGCTTAACGACGAGGAATGGCTAAGGATATTCAAGGAAGCTGAAGAACTCGGTATAAGCTTCATCCTGCTCGCGGGCGGAGAGCCTATGCTGAGGCGCGATGTAATCGTTGCTGCAGGAACAATGCAGAATATAATTTTCCCTATATTCACAAATGGCACATATATGGACGAGAGATACTTCGAGCTGCTTGACAAGTGCCGCAATCTCATACCTGTAATGAGTATCGAGGGAGGACAGGAAGAGACTGATTCCAGACGCGGTGAAGGTGTCTATGACAGGCTGATATCCAATATGGATGAGCTCCACAAGAGAGGCCTTATATATGGCGTATCTGTTACAGTAACCAAGGAGAATTTAGGCGAAGTTTATTCTGATGAGTTCCTGGATCTCATGAGACAGAGAGGCTGCAAGGCTGTATTCTACATTGAATATGTTCCGGTTACAGAGGAAAGTCAGGAGCTGGCTCCGGATGATGGCGACAGAGCGTTCATGACCGAGAGAATGGACTATCTCAGAGCTAATCATGATGACATGATGTACATCGCTTTTCCGGGAGATGAGAAGAGTTCGGGCGGATGCCTTGCTGCAGGCAGAGGATTTTTCCATATCAACTCACACGGAGGAGCCGAGCCTTGCCCGTTCTCAGCATATTCAGATATCAACGTCATGGAGACATCAGTGCGTGAAGCATTGAATTCAGGGCTGTTTACTGCTCTTAGAGAAGGTGGTATTCTTGCAGGAGACCACATCGGCGGATGCGTACTGCACGCTAAGCAAGATCAGGTTGAAGCACTGCTGAAATAAGATGCGCAATTAGCTGTTTATTACTGAAATAAGTGGAATAAGATGCTGCAACAGTCTGCTTGACAATAACTTATTACCGACACGAGGCCGAAATGAACTATTACGTAAACATTAATGCTGCTGAGGGCGGCTATGGTTCGCCTGAGTCTCCGTTCCGTCATATTAACGACGCGGCGGTTTGTGCAAAACCAGGCGATACAGTGCACGTTTTGCCCGGAATATACCGCGAAAATGTCAATCCTGTGAATGCCGGGACCGCTGACAACAGAATTACATATGTCAGCACGGAGCCGCTTGGTGCGGTTATTACCGGTTCTGAGAGAATCACAAACTGGCAGCTTTATGACGGTAATGTCTGGGTCTGCAGGATTAACAATGAGGTTTTCGGCGGATACAATCCTTATACAACTCTGGTTTACGGCGACTGGTATTTTGCTAAAGCAGACAAGCATACCGGATGCGTTTATTTTAACGACAATGCGATGTATGAGGCTGTTTCGCTTGATGAATGCATCCTTGCGGAAATAAGCGAATTCAGTTGGGATCCGGAAGCTTCTGTCTACAAATGGTACACTGAGCAGGATGTTTCGAATAATGAGACTGTGATTTATGCCAATTTCCAGGGAGCAGATCCGAACACAGAGAAAGTTGAAATCAACGTCAGAAGGGAATGCTTCTGGCCTTCACAAACGGGTACAGATTACATTACTGTCAGTGGATTCAGAATTGAAAAAGCTGCTACAACATGGGCTCCGCCTGCGGCTTTTCAGGATGGAATGATCGGACCGCACTGGAGCAAGGGCTGGATCATTGAAGACTGCGAAATCACTGACAGCAAGTGCGCCGGAATCTCACTTGGCAGATATCATGATCCGGAAAATGACAATTTCTTTACTACGAAATACGTCAAGAGCCCGACTCAGATGGAAAGAGATTCTGTCTGCAGGGGCCAGTATCACGGGTGGCTCAAGGAAAATATCGGAAGCCATATCATCCGCCGCAACAATATCCATCATTGCCAGCAGGGCGGAATCATCGGGCGCATGGGCAGTGTTTTCAGCATTATCGAGGATAACCACATTCATCATATCAACAACATGATGGAACTTGGCGGCGCGGAAGTTGCCGGAATCAAGCTTCATGCGGCTATTGATGTAGTAATCAGAAAGAATCACATACATCACAGCACAATGGGAATCTGGTGCGACTGGGAAGCACAGGGAACCAGAATCACGGGAAACTATCTGCATGATAACCAGAGACCTGAGTTTGCAAAACAGTTGAAAGGCGCAATGATGTGCCAGGACCTGTTCGTTGAAGTCAGCCACGGACCGACACTTATAGACAATAATATTCTGCTGTCTGATGTCAGCCTGCGTTTTGCGACACAGGGAGTTGCCATGGTTCATAATCTGATCTGCGGTGCTTTCACATGTGTAGGGGCAGGAACAGACTGGAGATACACACCTTACCACATTCCGCACCGCACTGAAGTAATGGGATTTATGACGATCCTGCATGGAGACAACCGCTTCTGCAACAATATATTCCTGCAGAAGTGGCCGTCTGAAGATTTTAAGATTCTGCACGATACAGATGATGGGGTGGATTTCGAAAACCGCCTGACAGGAACATGGGTATTCGATGACTATCCGTCTTATGATGAGTGGATTTCGCAGTTCGATTTCAGCAAACCTGCTGATCTTGCGGGACTGGAGCCAGTACACTTCAGTCATCTTCCGGTCTGGTGTGAGGGAAATGTTTATCTGAGCGGAGCGAAGGCATCAAGACACGAATCTGCAGGACCATGCAGAATAATCACTTCAGATATACTCGGCAAAGCATTTGAACCGGACCAGAGATTTGAAAATCCGGATGGAAGTGCTATTGTGTTTGATACGGATTATTACGGAAAAAAGCGCACCGGAACAGTAATACCGGGGCCTTTTGCTGATCTTGATCCGTCTGATCTCAATCCGTCTGACCTCAATCAGATTTAATAATTACAATTATTTGACGCACTCAGATGAAAATCAAAAGGACATTTTACACTGAACTTGCATACGTATTCGGAATCATAATCCTTGCGTACGGGACGGCTTTCATGGAGCGGGCTGATATGGGACTTTCCATGGTAGTAGCCCCTGCATATCTCCTGCATCTCAAGATATCTCAGACTTTTTCTTTTTTCACTTTCGGAATGGCTGAATATACACTGCAGGCTATTTTGCTTATTGTCCTCTGCATTGTAATGAGGAAAGCCAAACTAAGCTATCTTTTCTCATTCGTTACTGCAGTTTATTACGGAACTGTGCTGGATTTTGCTATCTGGACTGTCAGTTTTCTTCCGGGCGACAATACAATAGTCTGGCGGCTGATATACTATTTCATAGGGATTGTCGTATGTTCAGTCGGTGTGTCTCTGATATTTCATACATATATATCTCCGGAGGCTTACGAACTTTTCGTCAAAGAGATTACTGAGAAAAACGGATGGCAGATATCCCGCGTCAAGACATGCTATGACTGCACCAGCTGCTGTATAGGCATCTTGCTCTCATTCCTGTTCTTCGGATTCGGTCACTTTGAGGGAGTCAAGCTCGGCACGATCTTCTGCGCACTTATCAACGGCACGCTGATCGGAATCATCAGCAATTTCCTGGAATCAAAGTTTGAATTCCGTGACGGACTCAATCTTCGCGGATTATTCAGTAAATAAGGATTTTATTCAGCAAATAGTGACTTTATTCAACAAATAGTGATTTACTTCAGCATTTTATAAGGAACAAATCGGCGCCTTATCGCTAGGCGCTCTTTTTATGCAGAATTATATGGTCAAAAACTCTTTTTCCCTGTACATTCTGCCTGTATAATGGAATTAACTGGACGATATTTAACTCTGGAAAAAGCACAATTAACTCTGGATAAAGCAGAAAGGAGCGCGTCATGGGCAAATATGTAGTAAAAAAGACCAAAACCGGAATCAAATTTGACCTCAAGGCAGGTAATGGCGAGATCATTGCGAATTCTGAAGTATACACAACCAAAGCATCATGCATGAAGGGTATTGAAAGTGTAAGAGTAAATGCTCCGATAGCAGCAGTTGAAGATCAGACAGCAGAAGGATTCGAGACACTCAAGAATCCTAAATTTGAAGTATATGTTGATAAAGCAGGCGAGTTCCGCTTCCGCCTCAAAGCCAAAAACGGACAGATAATTGTGACGGGTGAGGGATACAAAGCGAAGAACAGCTGCCTCAATGGAATAGAAAGCATCAGAAAGAACTCTGATTCAGATATAGTTGTAGAAGAGGATTAATAATCGAAAAACAGTATCGCCATAAATATCTATTATGCATACTCATTCTATTTATTATATTGGCACAGGACTCTTACGGATCTGCATTCTGCAGGTCCTTTTTTTAAGCAAAACCGTGAAAATGGACGATATACAACATATATGATACAATTTCATCAGCATCAAACATTTGAAATGACAGGATAATCATTGAGTTCATAGCGGAGGGGCAAAGATGTTGTTTTACGCATTTCTAATAATCATATCAGTAGGACTCACAGTCGGTGTCTTTGTTTACTCATACAAGCAGAACCGCGGAGTGAAAAGACCGAAAGTTGATTTCATCAGGGAATTTTTCAATCACTTCGGCGACGGCGTAAATATGAAAAGGTGAATAAGGAGCAAACCCCGAATATGATTAAAGTACTACACATCTGCCACGGCAATATCTGCAGGTCACCGATGGCAGAGTTCATGATGAAGGATATGGTTGAAAAAATGGGAGTCAAGGACGACTTCTATATTGCCTCTGCAGCGACTTCGACAGAAGAGATATGGAATGGTCACGGAAACCCGCTGTATCCGCCGGCAAAGCATGAACTTGCCCGCCATGGAATAGGCAAGACGGCATACACTAACTTCAATAACAAGAGAGCCGTTCAGGTAACCCGCGAAGATTACAGAAAGTATGACTATATTCTGTGCGCTGATGAGAGAAATATCCGGAATACTATCAGGATTACATGCGGTGACCCGGATAGTAAGATAAAGCTGCTCCTGGATTACTCAGATAACCCGAGGAATATCGCAGATCCGTGGTATACAGGGGTATTCGACATCACATACGATGATATAGATGAGGGACTTCGTGCTTTTCTTAGGTTCCTTGGATATGATCCTGATACCGCGTCAGAATGATCTTTTTAGAATGATAATTGACAACTAAACATTACATGGTAAAAAAGAATAATACACCTATCAAAAACAACTTCTCTGTTACAAGAGAGAAAATAAACACAGTCATCGAGCGTGATATCGCTTTGACTGTCTTTGTTATGGCTCTTGGACTTCTGTATAAGAATGATTCCGGACTGAGAGGATTTCCGGTTGGATGGCTTTATACCGGGAGTGATTCAGGCAGCCACAGCAGATCGGAGTTTTTCTTCATCAGCCTCATTACATCGGTCATTATTGTTGTCATAGGCGAGCTTATTACTGCTATTATCCGGAAATCAGCTGAACCGTCTAATACAAGCAGTTCAGTCAGCATGTACACATCCGGTCAGCCAACTGTTTATGCGAATACTTATGACGATGATGTTATTAATTCGAGTACGGATTCAAGTTCTACTAAGGAAATCAAATTACCTGAATTTCGTCTGACCAAGAATCTTAATAAGAATCGTAATACAAATCGAAATACGAACGTTGATAAGAATCCAGGCAAGAATTTCTCTTTAGATCTGAACAGCAAAGAAAATCCTATTCTCAGGGAATTAAATGAAAAAGCTGCTATGGCCGGCAAAAAGGTCTCTTCTTCATACAGCAGGGCAGGAAGAGGCGCCAGCAATGCCGCTGCGGGATTTTTTATCGCTATAATCGCGATGATTGTTATTACCTTTGCGGCTACTACGATTCTTATGCTTGATGTTGGAGATGATTATTCAGGCAACCTGACCGAAGACAGTGATGATTATTATTCCTCAGCATTTTTCACTAACGGTATGTACCTGCATGATAAATGCGACGAAGCAATGGACATGCTCATGGATATTGACAATGAATCATGGGACCGTCTTGACGGAGGATCAGCCAAATCGCTCGTGATGATGGAAGACTGGTCATCAATCCAATATTCAGAGGAAAACCGGTCAATGACTACATATGATGACCCTGACGACGGCTTTATACGGTTTATTGTTGAGGCAGAAGATGGCGATGAGTACACTGTTGCCATGAAATTTGAAGGCGATGGTATGGCTGATAATGAGAACGCCGCGACTCTTGTCGGAATTGCAGTCTGCCCTAGAGAAATCTGGGATGAGTACGATATCGAAGATGAGTATTATGATTTCTTAGAAGCAGTAGAATCAAACATGCAATACGCCGGTGATGTGACATATCAGGACGAAAACATTCTGACTTGGTAATACCGCCATGAAACGCAAAAGAAGACGCAGACTACCTAATGACTTTCTTGTACTCATAATAATTGCGGAAATTTTCGCTGTTTCTTTCTCATGTCTTGAGATATTCAATGAGTCCACTGACAGGATCATTGACCGCAGGACTGCAGCCATTTCTGAAACCAGCGTTTCTTATCTTGTAGATCCTACAGAAGATGTTAAAAAGGGAACAGACGCTTACTGGGAAGCATGGGAAGAAGAACACAGGTGGAAAGGTCCGGTTCTTTCACGGGGCAAAGGTGTAAATTACGGTCCGTCGGGCAAAGAAACTTACTACAACCTCAATATGAACGGTGTTGTAAGGATCATGAGAAGCATGGGCAATACAGATGAATACTGGGTAAGAGAAGACGGGTGCAAAATGCTCGGTGACTACATCATGGTTGCGGCAAATCTCAACATCAGGCCGCGGGGGTCTATAGTTGAGACGTCGCTTGGCGACGGGATAGTATGCGATACCGGTGGTTTTGCCAAGCGGAACCCTTATCAGATAGATATTGCGACAACATGGTAGAAATGGTAGATAATTTCATCGATTTCTGCTACAATTGACAGGACGTTTGAAAAGCAGAATATGAGCATGCAGTATGTGCTCAAATATATAGAGAGAGTAGGACAATAAATGAGCAGAAACAAAAACAACAGACAGGCCGCACAGTATGGCTACAACAGACAGTCCAAGGGCTATCAGCAGAATCTGTACAAGCAGAAACTCAAACAGGAGAACATCAAGGCTCCTAAGAACACAATGACAGAGAAGAAGCTGAGAACCATTCTTATCGTCGGAGCAGTCGTATGGGTTGCAATTTCAGTTTTACTTATCCTCAAACTGAAATGGTGGGGACTTCTGATCAGCCTTCTGATTGCTCTTGCAGCTGTAGGCGGAATGTATCTGTACCTGAATAAACAGCAGAAAGAGATCATCACTTATTACAAGAAGATCGGCATGACAGAGGATCTGTACATCAAGGAGCTGAGAAGACGCAACACTCCTGAAAAACAGATCGAAGCTACACGCAGACTCTGGCGCAAGACCAAAGTCGACTAGCCCGGAGACTCTGCCGGATCATAGCCTGAACAGTTTCATACTGATATCTAACGGAACGCGGATACTGCAGTTCCGTTTTATATTGAATTATTATTTATTTCAAATTATGTGATTTTTGGTGAACTGAAATCGTATCTTAGATGTAAGGGAAAAATCAAACGGATCCCGGGTCCGTATCATATATACAGAGGAGCTGATAGCTTTGCAGAACAGAGAAAGGATCAAACAAATATACGACCGGCAGGTCGACAGGGTGTACAGAACGGCGATGGTTTTCATGAAGAATACCCAGGACGCCGAAGATATTGTGCAAAGTGTATTTCTGACACTTATTGAGAAGGGAATACAGTTCGATACACCGGAACACGAGAAAGCATGGTTCATCGTGACTACCAGAAACCGGTGCAAAGATATACTCAAGAGCTACTGGAGGAAAAGCGTCGACCTTGTCGACGATAGTATGGATGAGACAGCTGACAACGGCAGCACAGAATCGCCGGAAAGCAATTCAGCAGCTGAAGCGCTTGATCTCATAATGAATCTTCCGGAGGAGCAGAGAGAGATTGTCCTGCTGCACTATTATGAAGGCTACACGGTGAACGAAACAGCAGAGATGCTTAAGCTCAGCGAGAGCAAGATCAGATCACAGATCGCATCTGCCAAGAGAGCTTTAAGCAAACTTACACGGAGGTAAAGATATGGACGAGAACAAGCGAATCAAAGAGGCATTGGATTCGCTCATACCTGACAATCAGCAGAAACAAGACATATGGGAGCGGATAGAAGCATGCACTGACGTCTACGATCTGGACAAGACAGCAAGGACAGAGGTCATTGCAAAATCATCTGATAAGAAGCCGGCGCAGGGATTCGGATCAAAATTCGCCAGAATCATCGCTATTGCAGCAGCATTCATACTCGTATTCGGAAGCATTACATGGTTCTCTTCAACTTCAGAAGAGCTGCCTAGTCTGAATGGGTATGTATACGCAGCAGAGAGCAGGGCAACAGATATGACATCAGATGAAATACTTGTTTTTACAGGCGATCCTGCAGCAAATGACAATCTCGATGTATATGCACCTGCAATATACTACCTTGATTCAGACATGCTGATATTCGGTAACGGAACAGGCCTTGTAATATACAGCATCGCAGAATCCAGAGTTGTCGGTCTTGTAGACATGCAGGCGATCTGCAGCGGTTACTACAACACAGACAGCATCAGGACTCATGTACTTGTACAGGATAACAAACTGATTGTATACAATACTAAGTCTGACGGGTCTGAGACAGGCAGCAGTGATGAGGGTACACCTGAAAAACTCGAACCTTGGGGTTTCTATCATATATTTGATCTGAGTCAGCTCAAGAACGACGCGACACTTATGGACTGCATAGAATCCGGCGATGACAAGGATAAAATCAATAGCTATATTGCTGCGGGCAGCGCGTATGAAGATGAACATTTAATGGATGCATGGGATAACATGGCATACGTTCAGTCTGAAGAGATGGATGACATCGTAGGGTACAGCCTTGGAACATACAGTGAGAAAGCGTTTGTTTCCGGCACAGACGAGGGATCTCTCACGAAGAACATCCTTGTATGTCGTGACAAGAATACGCACACATATGAGCTTTGCACTGAAACAGGAAAGAAAGACGATAAAGCTGTCTTTACCAGCCTGAATCTCGGAATAACCGATGCAATGCTCAAGGAGGTCAGTGAGCTGAACAAACTTCCTGAATATAAATATAATGGTGATGATGCGGCAGTAGGAGTTATCTGCGAGTATCTGGCAGGGGAGTATGCAAAGGAGAACTATATTACCGGCAAGTGCGTTGCTATTCCTGCTCCGACAATTTACAGACAGGAACAGATCAATGGAGAACTGCTTGTGTTCGGATACTTCTGGACTGATACGTACTGCAAAAACGGCAACACTCTGATTTCTGTAAGCGGCGGAGCTCTGCCGGGATGTTTCCACCTTGTCAAAGACGGGGATTCTTACAGGATTTCAGGCATTGATATCGCAGAAGACGGCGATCAGTATGACGAGAGCATCAGAAAGATGACAGAAGGCTTCCCGGGACTGTACGAGCAGTATTTTGCCGGCGACAGCATTGATGAGAAAGTCAGAAAAGAAGCAATTAACGACTACGTTCTGAGCAACGGCCTCGGAATTGATTACTACAAGGATTACGGATGGGATCCTGTAGCACTTGACTGATATATACAATTATAACTATATCTGCATTAAAAGGGCACTTACCGGTCATCTGAGAGGCAAGTGCCTTTTTCTTATTGTATCTTTTTCAGTTTGTGTTATTATATAGTCCTGACAAAAAATAAACAGACAATAAATAATAAGCAGGTAATTAAGACAATGGATAAATTGAAAGACTTAGTAATAATCACCGTTGGTACGATCATTATCGGCACCGCGGTTTTCTTTTTCCTGATGCCAAGCCATCTGGCAGTAGCAAGCATATCCGGACTTGCAATTGTACTGCATCATTTCATTCCGCTGAGTGTCTCTGCGCTTACATTAATTCTTAATCTGATATGTCTTGCGCTTGGATATTTTCTGGTGGGTAAGGAGTTTACAGGCAAAACGGTTTATGCTTCATTGCTGATGCCGCTTGTCATCAAGGTATACGAGACTATACTTCCGGATTTCCAATCTATTATGCAGGATGAGTTTCTGGATATGATCTGCTATCTGTTCGTAGTCAGTATTGGCCTGGCAATGCTGTTCCTCAGAAATGCGTCATCAGGTGGAATTGACATCATTGTCAAGATTCTGAACAAATATTTCCATGTAGAGATGGGCAGCGCAATGACAGCGGCAGGAATGGTAGTATCTGTATCCAGTATTTTTGCTTACGACGTCAAGACGATGGTTCTGAGTGTGCTGGGAACATTTCTCAACGGAATTGTACTTGATCATTTCCTGTTCAGTCTTAATCCGAAAAAACGTGTGTGCATAGTGTCAGATCACTTCGAAGAGGTGAGGCAATGCATCATTAATGATATTGGCGGTGATGCGACGATCTATCAGGCAACTGGTGCTTATTCAATGAAAACAAGACCGGAATTAATTGCAATTGTTGACAGATCTGCATACAGAAAACTGATGAACAGAATAAATGTAATTGATTCGCAGGCGTTTGTGACAGTTTACAGTGTTCAGGAAGTAAGAATCAGAAATCACAGCGAATAATATGCTCATGAATTAATTGCATGTAATGCATATGTTCTAAAAAAGATAATGAACACTATAAATCTCATCAGGTATAGAGTGGAAGAGGCTCAAACCCTTGTATTTCAAGGTTTTGGGCCTATTGTTGATTCTTACAACTATTCCTAAAATCATAATTTTCGGAATAGTTAATACGGGGCGCCCGGCAAATCAAGGCATTTGAAAACCCGGCTCCAGACTGCCGGGATGCATTGCAGTCTGACCGGGATCTCAAATAAAACACACTATCCTAGAAAATATATACCAGCGGAGGTACATATATTGCTAGCTTATTGATTACCTCTCTGAGGTATAAGCTAATGAATAATTAATGTAATGAACTGATTAATTATTCAGTTAGTAAATCGGAACGAAAATCATGTCGCCCGGCTGAATCTCATCAGCTTCGATATCATTGGTCTCACAGATCTCATAGATGATCTCTCTGGTGCTCTTGTGCACATCAGGATTGTATTTCTCTACGATATCCCAGAGATTATCGCCTTCATGAATTACGACTTGCTTGTATGTATGAACTGCAGCAGCATCTGCATGGCCGGCGCCTATGAGGCTGTATCCTGCGAATGCCATAATCATAATGCTGATAAGAATGAAGATAAAAAATCTTACTGGATTGACTACTTTGAGATGACGAGTTTTCATGATTACACCTGCAACTTTCTGTATCTGATCTGAGTCGGAAACATTCCGAAACGTTTGTTCTTAATTGGTATATCCGTATTATAAACATTTGTTCGGGTTATGTCAATAGAAAAATAAACAAAAGTTCGGAAAATTATTATCTTTTTCAGGCACTAAAAAACTCCGATCTGCGCAATCGGAGTTTTCGTTGAAATTTCAATGCTTTGAGCGTTTATATCTCTACTTTTTCATCTGTAAATGCTTCTCTCCATGCATCTTCTTTGCCGTCTCTCAGGTCTTCGAGGTTGTACGGAACAGCCTGATACAGATAATAATTGAGCCAGTTTGAGAACAGAAGATTGGCGTGACTTCTCCAGCGGAACATTATCCCCTGCTCCGGGTCGTCGTTTCTGAAATAATTCTTAGGAACGTCAATTTTTCTTCCTAGTTTGACATCACGGTAATACTCATCAGCAAGAGTTTCCTTATCATATTCCTGATGCCCGAGAAGGAAAATCTGTCTGCCGTTGTCTGTAGCGAGTATATGCGGACCGACTTCAGGAGAATCGGCCAGGATTCTCAGCTCAGGATGTGCGAGAATATCTTCTCTACGGATTTCTGTGTGCCTTGAATGCGGAGCCCAGAAAGTCTCATCAAAGCCTCTGAGAAGCGGGCTGTGAGGCCTGCAGGTCTGCATTTCGAATACACCGAAGACTTTGTCACACATAACATGCTTCTCAATACCATAATAGTAGTAGAGAGCAGCCTGTGCACCCCAGCATATAAACATGTTGCTGTATACATGCGTTTTGGCGAATTCAAACAGTTTGCACAGCTCATCCCAGTAGTCGACCTGCTCGAAAGGAAGCCGCTCGACCGGTGATCCTGTGAGTATCATACCGTCAAAGTACTCATCTTTGAATTCATCGAGTGTTGTGTAAAACGACTCCATGTGTTCCTGTGAGACATGTGTCGAGGTATGCGAATCCATACCGACGAGCTTCATCTCAATCTGCAGCGGACTGTTGGCCAGTACACGCGCAAGCTGAGTCTCGGTAGCTATCTTGGTCGGCATCAGATTGACTATGATTACCTTGAGCGGACGGATATCCTGGGATGCCGCTCTGGCTCTGTTCATTATAAATATATTCTCGTCACGCAGGCTTCCTGCTGCCGGTAGTTTGTCTGGAATTATCAGTGGCATACTAGTCCCCTCAGATTATCAGCAGTAATATTTTTAATATTTTACACGCATGTAATATTATAGTCTAGAGTTTTGCTGAAAGAGTCATTTAGTCAGATCTGCGAATTCAGCATTGACAAACTCAGCAAGGGTATCAGGCGGCAGGATGATCTGCACTCCCCTTTTGCCTGCGGAAAAATAGATTTTATCGAACAGAACAGCAGTTTCGTCTATGTAAGTCGGATACTGTTTCTTCATTCCGATAGGAGAACAGCCTCCGCGTATGTATCCGGTCAGGTCAAAGATTTCTTTGACATGGATCATCTCGATTTTCTTGTTGCCGGATGCATGTGCGGCCTTCTTGAGATCGAGTTCAGCACCCGAAGGAATGACAAATACAAATAAATTATTATCGTCATTACGTGTTACAAGAGTCTTGAAAACCTCATCTTCAGACACTCCGAGCATCTGAGCAGCGTGAACTCCGGAAAGATCTGACTCATCTACTTCATATTCACCCATCTCATACTCGATTCCGGCTGAATCAAGCTGTCTCATAGCGTTTGTTTTGTCTATTTTCTGTTTCTTAGCCATTTGTTCTATCCTTTAGTGTGACGTTCTTCGTCTTTTTTCTCAAGATCATCCAGAAGAGATACCAGTTTGCTGCGGTAAATAAAGCAAATTATCAGTATTACCGCTATTGCTGCTGCCAGAATTACAATAGCCGTGTAGTTGTGACGGCTTGTGAAATATCCGAGCAGCAGGCTGCCTATCATTCCGGGGGAGCGGCCGATAGTTGATACAACCAGAAATGGCCTTACCCGCATATTCGAGATACCTGCGACATATGCAACGAGGTCTTTCGGAATTCCCGGTATCAGATAAATCAGCAGAACAGCTGTCAGGCCTCTTCCGCTGTTAAGCTTCCGGTGATAATCTTCGATTTTCTGCTGATCGAAGAATAATCCGAGTGCATCTTTGCCCAGCAGTTTAGCGATATAAAACGCTATAAAAGCGCCTATAACTGCTCCGATAATAGAAATCAGATATCCAAGGATGATACCGAACATGTAGCTTCCCGCAAACTGTATAGGCTGCCCCGGAATTATGCAGATTACGACCTGCAGAATCTGCAATCCCATCAGAACAGCTGCAGTGTGACCTTTGTACTGCTTAAGCAGTTCGGGCAGATGTCTCAGCCACTCAATACTGAACAGCGTATCACTGAAATTGATATACAAAACCGCAGGCACGCCAACCAGAAACAACACAAGCAGTATTAATTTGAATATTGCAGAGGCTTTTTTCCGGTCTTCCATTGGTTATTTACTGCTGATTAATTGCTAACATACCCTTCTTGTATAAAGTATCAAGGCTCTTGATCACTCCGTATCTGGAATGCTCATAAGTAAGTCCGCCCTGGAAATATGCAATGTAAGGTTCTCTCAGAGGCGCATCAGCACTGAGTTCGATTGATGAACCCTGTACGAAAGCGCCTGCTGCCATTACGACCTGATCCTGATATCCCGGCATATCCCAAGGAACCGGTGATACGTAGGCATCGACAGGTGAAGCGGACTGAATTGCCTGGCAGAAAGCGACAGTTCTGTCAGGATTGAGGAACTTGATTGCCTGAATGATATCGCTCCGCGGAGCCATAGCAGGAGGCATTACCTCAAATCCGAGACTGTCGTAGACAACACCTGCGAGCATGGCGCCTTTGACAGCAGCATTTACTACCTTAGGAGCCATGAATATACCCTGAAGGACGTGGCGGTTCTGACCGTAAGTAAGACCGCATTCCGCGCCGATTCCCGGACATGTCAGTCTGTAGGCTATCTTCTCAATCAGCTCTTCTCTTCCGACAATATAACCGCCGGAAAGCGCAATTCCGCCTCCCGGGTTCTTGATAAGTGAGCCTGCCATAACATCTACACCGAAGTCAGTAGGTTCAATTGTATCTACGAATTCGCCGTAGCAGTTATCCAGCATGACTATGATCGAAGGATCGATACTGTGCACCATCTCAGTGACTTTTCTGAGGCTTTCAAGAGAGATAGCCGGTCTCCAGTCATAACCTGTCGAACGCTGCATAGCAACGACTCTGGTTTTGCCCGTAATTGCTGCACGGATTGCATCAAGATCGACATCCAGATCATCTCCGAGGCGCACTTCGTTGTATAAAATGCCGTAGTCAAGCAGTGTACCGTTGAATGTCCCGTCACTGTACTTGCCGATTACGGTTTCAAGTGTGTCATAAGGAGCTCCTGTTACCTCAAGAAGCTCATCTCCCGGCTTCAGAATACCGAAGAGTGTCGTAGCGATAGCATGTGTGCCGTTGACTATATTCGGTCTTACCAGAGCAGCTTCGGTGTTGAAAATGGAAGCGTAAACCTTCTCTACTGCTGCCCTGCCCGGATCGTCGTAGCCGTAGCCGGTGCTCCAGTCAAAATGAGTCGCGTTGATGTGATTTTCCTGGAAAGCTCTCAGGACTTTCATCTGGCAGATAGCGCAGATGTCGTCAAGCTCGGCAAATCTGTCTGCAAGTTTGACCTCGGCATCTTCCACCACCTTGAGAGCCTCAGGGGAAATGTGAAATTCGTTGATCAGATATTCGTTGTATTTTGTATTGCTCATTATATTCCTGCTATTAATTAATTATATTTACTATTCTTCCGTGCGTTCAATCTCCCACTCCATGTCATTGACAAGATCGCGCTTGACGTTCATCTTGTGCTGAGCATAAAGCTGGGTCGTTGTGACCTGCTCGTGATCCAGAAGAGCCTGCACGTCGTATATTGAATTTCCGCGGCCGATAAGCGATGTTGCTGCAGTCGCTCTGAGTTTGTGAGGACTGTAACCCTCATCTCTTGAAGTACCCATCGCAATTGATGTGTATTTCTTGACCAGTTCGCGGATTGCTCTCTCTGTAATGCGTTTGCCCTGAAGGGACAGGAATAATGCGTCCTCAGCGGCGGTATTTTCGGCTATGACAGTATTTCTCTCTGTTGTGAGGTAATCAGTCACAACCATTACAACAGAGCGGTTAAGAGGCATTATCGACTCTTTGCCCCGCTTGCGGTAAATCTTGAACTCCCCTCTTGAGAAGTTGAAAGATGAGACATTGAGCTGTTGCAGCTCGCTGAGACGAAGTCCGTAAGTGACAAACATCATGAGAATCGCTTTGTCTCTAAGCTTGGTCTTCTCCCAGTATTTTCTCTCGTGATCAGTCAGACCGGTACCGTTGGTGACCGCATCCAGCATAATCATGACTTCATCATCCTGAAGGGCTTTGATCTCCCTTTCACCCGGCTTCGGTACTCTTATCGGATCAAAGCCGTCGGTGATGTTCTTCTCGATAAGTCCGTCGCGGTAAAGCTGTTTGAACAGTACTGAGACAGATGACTTCTTGCGTGAAAGGGTCTTGTTGCTGTTCTCGTAAACTGTAACAGTATCGCCGTCATCAACCATGTATCTGCGGCAGTAATCGATGAATAAGTTGATATCTGAAGCTTCAATGCCGTTAAGCTCTTCAGAAGTGATATCTTTCATATCGGCTGCCTTGGTCAGATCGGTTTCGCTTATCAGATAGTTGAAGAAAAATCTGACATCATGAAGATAAGCAAGCCTTGTCATCGGGAGAACATTACCTTTCAGATATGAAAAGTATGAACGGAGGAAAGAAGGCATCTGTTTCTGAATCTTCTCACACTCCATGTATATATCATTCTCTTTTTCGACGATATTGTCAGGCTTGCCGCTCTTGTTATGTGATTTAAATGTCTTGCTGTCGTTTTTTGTCTTCATCTGGTGCGGCCGGAATTATCCGGCACCATTTTATGCCCCGGCTTCTTCGAGGATCCTGTCTACGATCTGACCGACAGTATCACCTTTTCTGATCTCGATCCACTTCGCAAAATCATAACGTCTCAGCCAGGTCAGCTGGCGTTTTGCATAATGGCGTGTGTTCTTCTGAATCTCTTCAACCGCTGTGTCCAGGTCATATTCCTCGTTGATGTACCCGATAGTCTCTTTGTATCCGATTGCCTTCATGGAAGGTGTATTGAGATTGTATCCACGGCCAAGAAGACCGAGAACTTCTTCGACAAGACCGTCATCGAAGAGTTTAAGGACTCGTCTGTTGATTCTGTCATAGAGCCACTCGCGTTCCATAGTAAGCGCGAAAAGCTTGAAGTCATACTTCTGATCAAGGCTGAGTTCAGCGAGGTCTCCGATTCCGTGGCCTTCTTCATAAGCCTCGATTGCTCTTATGATCTTGCGTGTGTTGTTAGGATGTATCCTTGAGGCTGAATCAGGATCGAGCGCGGTCAGATACTGATGCATGTAGTCACAACCGCGGGATTCTGCCATTTCTTCAAGTTCCTGTCTTCTTCTGACGTTGCCTCTGCTGCCGGCAAAACTCATGTCATAGAGTATTGAGTTCAGGTAAAGCCCGGTTCCTCCGCATACGATAGGAACTTTGCCGCGTGAGAGAATATCGTCAATGACAGTGTGCGCCAGTTTCTGATATGTCGCTACTGTCATGTTGTAGTCAGGCTCAACAATTGAATACAGATGGTGGTGAATCTTCTTCATCTCATCTGCAGGCGGTTTTGCACTGCCTACGTCCATGTATTTGTAAAGCTGTACCGAGTCGCAGTTAACTATCTCTCCCCTGATACGCTTGGCGAGATAGAATGCGATGAGGCTTTTGCCTACTGCGGTCGGACCTGCGATTATATATACAGTGTTCTTTTTCATAGAATCCTTCCCGTAATCTATTTCCTTCGGAATGATTTTTCAATCTCGTATCTGGTGTACCTGATAAAAGTAGGCCTGCCGTGCGGACAGCAGTATGGATTGCTGCACGCAGCCAGATCTCTGATGAGCTGTTCGATTTCAATTCCCGACAGATGCTCATTGGCTTTGACTGCTGATTTGCACGACTTCATGATTAGTTTGTCTATAACTGTCTGGTTTAGTCCGGAATGATCATCAAGCCCCTCAAGATACGTCTGAGCAAATGACACTGCTTCGGAAATCTCCATGTATGATGGGATTCCGCGGATAACAAATGTATTGGCCCCGAAATCTTCGATATCAAATCCGCTCAGGGTCAGCGGCTCGAGCCACTCCCTGCTCATATAGTATACATCAGCACTGACATTTAATGTGACAGGTGTAAGAATTGGTTGTGTAAATTTGTCGCCGCTGAGATATCCCGAAACGAACTTTTCATAGAAAATTCTCTCATGCGCGGCGTGCTGATCAAACAGATATGCGGTATCAGCAGACTGAAAAATTATGAATGTATCAAACAGATACCCCTTGTATTCGAGGTCGTCAAAGCTGAACTGCTGATGCAGAGGCGCGTCAATATGAGGCATCCACACAGGAAGGTTCGGCTTTTCTGCAATCTGTTCTGAAATCTGTACTGTAATATTTTCAGAATCAGCATCAGAAATCGCCGGAGCTGCCGGCTCTGTGACATGTTCTGTTACAGCATCACTGCTTGCAGTGTTTACCGCAGCAGATGGTTTCTCAGGTCTCTCAGATTGCTCAGGATTATCAGGTCTCTTCAGATTGCTGAGATATTCCCTGATTGATGACTGTTCACCGGTGTACATCGGCTGCTGCCTGACCTCATCATAAGGCTTTAAAGTCTGCCTGATATCTGCAGAGGATTCGCGTGCTGCGGAACTGCTTATTTCCTTAACCGGCTTGCCGGCGGGAACCGATTCTCTTGAAAGCATGGCAAAACTGACAGCTGCTGAGATATCTGAGACAATCTGAGATTCTTTAAGGAACTTGATGGTCCTCTTGCCCGGATGGATATTTACATCTATCTCAGACGGATCAGATTCGACAAACAGTATGGCTACAGGATATCCGGAGAATATACGTCCGCCGTATCCGTTCTCAAGTCCTTTCTCGATTACTTTGCTGTCGACAAGTCTTCCGTTAACGAAAAAGAGCTGTCCGCGGCGGTTATTTTTTGTTGTCCCCGGATCTGAAACAAATCCGCTGACATTTTTGCCGGAAACAGGAATCAGCCCTGCGTGATCTGTGTCAGGGTAAAGCGTCTGAATAGTGTGAAGTGCGTCACCGTCCCCTGCTGTCGTGAATACTGTCTCACCGTTTCTGATCATCATGAATCTGACAGACGGATAGCAGACTGCATACTGCTGGATCAGCTCAATAATTGCGCTGCCTTCTCTTGCATCAGAACCCATGAATTTGCGTCTTGCTGGAGTGTTGTAGAAGAGGTCTTCGACAACTATTGTGGTGCCGGTGTTGGCACCTGCTGTCTCTTTGGTAATTACCTTGCCCCCGTGCATAACAAGACGGATACCTGCATTATTGTCCTGTGTCCTCGTTACGATTGTAAGACGTGATACAGCGGCAATGCTGGCGAGAGCTTCACCTCTGAAACCGAGAGACGTGATATTATCAAGGTCAGTAATGGTGCTGATCTTGCTTGTAGCATGTCTGAGAAAAGCAGTTTCGGCTTCATCCGGAGCGATGCCGCATCCGTCGTCTGTAACTCTTATGTACGACTTGCCTCCGCCTCTGATCTCAACAATAACAGAATGCGCACCGGCATCTATTGAGTTTTCAACAAGTTCCTTGACTGCAGATACAGGTCTTTCGATGACTTCACCTGCTGCGATTTTATCTGCAATGAATTTATCGAGTACTCTGATCATCAGTCATTTCCTCCTGCGTCTTTGACTTCATCAATGAGATCCTGAAGCATATTAAGAGCTGCTATCGGAGTCATCACATTTATGTCAAGTCCTTTGATTTTGTCTATAACCTTGCCGTATCTGTCAGGCTCTTCTCTGAGTTCAGCCATGCTGAATCCCTCCGGAATAAACGACATCTGAACGCCTCCGCCGGAAGATCCCGCAGAACCTGTTTGTGTTTTGCCCGATTCCAGCTCTCTGAGTTTGATTCTGGCTGCTTTTCTTATTTCTTCCGGAACTCCGGCGATTCTTGCAACGTGGATTCCATAGCTCTTGCTTGCCGGTCCGTCGACGATGTTGTGAAGGAATATGACATCTGATCCGTCTTCACTTACAGCTACAGACAGATTGCGGATATTGTCATGCTCATAAGCAAGTTCAGTAAGCTCGTGATAGTGAGTTGCAAACATTGTTCTGACTCTGTGCTCAGGCTCCGACAGATATTCAACGGTTGACCAGGCGATGGAAAGTCCGTCAAAAGTGCTGGTTCCCCTGCCGATCTCATCGAGGATGATGAGACTTCTGCTGGTTGAATTACGGAGAATTCCGGCAAGTTCGCTCATTTCGATATAGAAAGTCGACTGACCGTATGAAAGGTTGTCTGAAGCGCCGATTCTGGTAAATATCCTGTCAACTACGCCAATAACAGCAGACTCTGCAGGTACAAAGCATCCGATCTGCGCCATCAGCACGATGACAGCTGTCTGCCTCATATATGTTGACTTACCTGACATGTTAGGGCCGGTAATGATAAGCATGCTTCTGCCGGAAAGGTCCATAAGGACATCATTTGCGACAAACATTCCTGCACCGAGAAGCTGCTCAACGGCAGGATGTCTGCCTTTTCTGATATCTATTATGTCTCCGTCATTGACAACCGGCCTTACATACCCGTTATCTGATGCGACTTTAGCAAAAGATATAAGTACATCAAGAGCGGCAACTGCAGCTGAAGCTTTCTGTAGATCAGCTATGTAAGGCTCGATAGCAGATCTGATTTTTCTGAACTCTTCGTATTCGAGTTTATTGATCTTGGTTTCTGCACTGAATACCAGGTTTTCTTTTTCTTTGAGTTCAGGTGTGATGTATCTTTCGTTGTTAACAAGAGTCTGTTTTCTGATGTAGTCCTCAGGCACCTGGTTTGTAAAACTCTTGCTGACATCTATGTAGTAGCCGAAGACTTTGTTGTATCCGACTTTAAGAGTCCTGATGCCTGTCCTCTCCTTCTCACTGTTCTCAAGTCCTGCAATCCAGGCCTTGGCATCAGCGATGGATTCTTTCAGTGCGTCAAGTTCCTCTGAATATCCTTTTCTGATAAGTCCTCCCTCAGTTATGACATGAGGAGGATCTTCGCATACAGCCTTATCGATCATCTCATAGAGGCTGTCAAAGTCCGCTATGTCCTGTGCTATTTCCGTAAGCATAGGTGCATCCAGATAGCCGAGCTGGTCAGTAATATCCGGAAGCTGTCCGAGCGTGGTTTTCAGTGCGATGAGGTCTCGCGCATTTGCTCTGCCGGCTGCAATAGCCGCAGTTAGACGCTGAAAATCGTATACGGATTTGAGCGAAGAACTGATGTTGTTGGCAGTAATCGGAGAATCCTTCAGGGCCTGAACGGCTTCAAGACGCCTGTTTATCATTTCAGGGTCTTTGAGCGGTTCTCTCAGCCACTGTTTGAGAAGTCTTCCTCCCATTGCTGTACGGGTCTTACCGAGAACGCCGAGAAGCGATCCTTTGACATCGTGGTCATATATTGTCTCGAGCAGTTCGAGATTTCTCATTGTTGAGCGGTCAAGCTGCATATGACTGCCACGCTCTCTTATTACCAGGCTGCCGAGCTGAGCCGGATCGCCTTTCTGCATATCCGTGAGATACATCAGAAGCGAACCGATCGCACATATCATTTCATCCCTGCCCTCAAGATCAAGAGGAACAAGTGAAGTCATGCCAAAATGGCTCAGTACCATCTCTCTGCAAGGCTCTGAGCGGTAATATGAAGGATCGACTGCGTTCATATATGGAGTAATAAAGCGTTCTTCAAGACATGCAGACACGTCATCACAGATATCACTTGAAACAACTGCTTCTCTGATTCCGTTGACAGAGAGCTCATTGGCGAGAATGCTCATAGTGTCGTCATCTTCAAATTCGTCAGCTATGAGTTCTCCGGTAGAGATATCTGCTACAGCCATAGCGGTACGTCCGTCTCTGATGCAGAGGGATGCGATGTAGATGTTGTCCTCCCTGCTTGATGCATCGCTGAGGTCGAGAGTTCCCGGAGTGTATACTCTGGTAATCTCTCTTCTGACGATGCCTTTGGCCTCGGCAGGATCTTCCATCTGTTCGCATATCGCTACTTTGTGTCCGTTTTTGACGAGCCTTACGATGTACGACTCAACTGAATGATGAGGCACTCCGCACATCGGAGCTCTCTCCTCAAGCCCGCAGTTTCTGCCGGTCAGCGTCAGCTCAAGTTCACGTGATACCATAATGGCATCATCGAAGAACATTTCATAGAAGTCCCCCAGGCGGAACATAAGAATTGTGTCCTTATATTCCTCTTTGATTTTAAGATACTGCTGCATCATTGGTGACAGTTTTTCCTGTGCCACTTCAATACCCCGCATTCATTAACTGTTTTAACTACTAATACGAAAAAACTTTAAAAAACTGTAGGGGGAGAAGCCTCCCCCTACCGTCTTAGTGTAAGTGTAATTCAATGGATTGATTACTACATGTTCAGATTATCTGTTGTTGTAAGCCTCTACACCCATCTTGATGAGTTCGCAAGCTCTTCTCATCTTATCAGGTGTCAGAACGTAAGCGATACGCATCTCATTGCCGCCGAGTCCCTTGGTAGCATAGAATCCAGGAGCAGGTGCGAACATTGCTGTTTCACCGTTGTCATCGAATTCCTTAAGCATGAACATCAGGAAGTCCTCGATGTTGTCTACAGGGAGCTTGCATGTCATGTAGAATGCGCCTGCAGGCTTCTGGCAAACTACGCCAGGAATCTTGGAGATTTCTTCATAAGCTGCGTCTCTTCTTGATTCGTACTCAGCCTTAGCTTCGTCATAGTAGCTCTTGTCCATTCTGTACAGAGCTGCAGCACCAACCTGCTCGAGTGTAGGTACGCAGAGTCTGCCCTGTGCGAGCTTGAGAAGTGCGCTCATGAACTCTTCGTTCTTGGAGATTGCAGCACCAATTCTGGCTCCGCAAGCTGACCATCTCTTGGATACAGAGTCAATGATAACTACTCTGTCAGCGATGTCTTCGAGCTGTCCGAATGAGTGAGCTTCTGCTCCGTCATAAACGAATTCTCTGTATACTTCGTCGGAGATGATCCAGAGATCATGTTCCTTAGCGATGTCGCCGATGAGCTTCATATCTTCAAGAGTAAGAACTCTTCCTGTAGGGTTGCCCGGGGACAGGCAGCAGATAGCCTTGGTCTTAGGTGTGATAGCAGCCTCGATGAGGTCTCTCTTAGCCCAGTTGTATCCGTCTTCTGCGGAAGTTGTCAGCGGTACGAGTACGCCGGATACCTCGTTGCAGAATGTGTTGTAGTTTGTGTAGAAAGGCTCAGCGATGAGAGCTTCGTCTCCAGGATTGAGGAGAGCTGTGAAAGCAAGGATAAGAGCTTCAGATCCGCCGTTTGTTACGAGGATGTCTTTTCTCTCATACTCCATATCGAAGTCTCTCTTCATGTAGTAGATCATTGCGTCACGCAGTTCATCGATTCCCTGAGACTCAGCGTATGCGATAACCTTCTTGTCAAAGTTCCTGATTGCTTCCATGAAGCATGGAGGAGTTTCGATATCAGGCTGTCCGATATTCAGACGATATACTGTCTTACCATGTTCTCTTTCAGCTTCGAAAGCGAATACATTGAATCTTCTGATCGGCGAGAACTGCATTGCTGCACATCTTTTTGATACTTCCATTTTCTGATCTCCTTACATTAAAAGTTTGTATTGGGTTAACTTAATAAAAACTGTTTTATAAGTCAGCGTGCGATGCTGCTACGACCTCCCGCACACCTATTTTATTATCGCACTTTTTATTGGAAAGTAAAAGTAAATATTCAATATTTCCTTTAGTTCCTTTGATTGGTGAAAAAGTAAGTTCGACTGGATACAGACCATTTTCCTCAGCATA
Source organism: Anaerovoracaceae bacterium (assembly GCA_045112795.1). Lineage (GTDB taxonomy): Bacteria > Bacillota > Clostridia > Peptostreptococcales > Anaerovoracaceae > Crickella. Next base: position 36,125 of record JBGUIG010000131.1, read on the forward strand.
TCCGATAACCTTTCGGATAACCTCTTCGTGAACCGACGGTTCTCTGACAATTCCGCCCTTTCCTACCTGTTCACGGCCTGCTTCGAACTGTGGTTTTACAAGGCAAAGTATTTTTCCTCCCGGTGCGAGAATCTTCGAAGCAACCGGGAACATATGGCTTACTGATATAAAGCTGACATCGATTGAAATCAGATCGACCGGCTCTTCAATCAGATCAGTGTCAAGATATCTTATGTTGGTCTTCTCCATATTGACGACTCTCGGGTCAGTACGGAGCTTGTAATCAAGCTGTCCATATCCGACATCTATCGCATAAACTTTGACTGCGCCGTGCTGAAGCATGCAGTCTGTAAAGCCGCCGGTAGAAGCTCCCATATCAACGCACACAGCATTTTCACAGGAAACGCCCCAGTCTTCAATCGCTTTCTGAAGCTTGAGTCCGCCCCTGCTGACATAAGGGCATTCCTTGCCTGCAACCTGTACATCAGCATCAATGTCAAAGCGTGAACCCGGCTTGTCTTCGAGTCTGCCGTCTACAGTCACAAGCCCCGCCATGATAGTTCTCTTGGCTTTTTCACGGGACTCAGCAAGTCCGTTATTCACAAGTAAAACATCCAGTCTTTCTTTCAATTTGCGGTCTCCGTCAAAATTGTTTAACAATAATTAATTATGGTTATTTAAAGACGCTGTCAGGTCTGAGTATCTCTGTAATCCTCTCAGCAATGGATTCAGCATCGATCCTGCACTCTTTTCTGAGAGACGGGATATCTCCATGCTCAATAAAAGAATCAGGGATTGCTATGTTAAGTATTCCAAACGGAGCGTTTCTGAATTCAGCAGTAAATCCCTCGCCGAAGCCGCCTCTCTTAACGTTGTCTTCGACCGTTACAACAAGGCGGGATTTCAGATCACCCCATGTGGAATCTATAGGTTTGATAACAGCAGCATTGATGACACCGGCATCTATTCCTTCGCCTCTCAGCTTGTCTGCTGCTTCGATACACTCGTCAAGCATTGCGCCGGCAGCGATGATAGTCACGTCTCTGCCTTCACTTATAACGCTGTTGCTGCCGCGGAACTTTCTGAGCCTTAAGTGCTTTCCTTCACCTGAACCTCTTGGATACCTGATAGCAACAGGACCCTCCATATCTATTGCGAATTCGAGCATTTCAGCGAGCTGATATCCATCTGCGGGCGCTAAAATCGTCATACCCGGTATCATTGACAGATATGACAGGTCGAACTGACCGTGGTGAGTTTCGCCATCAGATCCGACAAGACCTGCCCTGTCAAGCGCAAATACAACATGCAGATTCTGAAGCGCAATATCTTCAAGAAGATAGTCAAATGAGCGCTGCAGGAATGTCGAATAAATCGCTACGACCGGTTTTAATCCGGCTTTGGCAAGTCCGGCAGCAAATACTACAGCGTGCTCTTCGGCTATTCCGACATCAAAATATCTGTCCTCGTGTGCTTCATAGAAAGGAATCAGTCCTGTTGCAGTTCCCATTGCTGCCGCAATTGCTACGACTTTATCGTCTTTGTCAGCAATTTCTGTCAGCTTTTCGCCGAATATTGTCGAGTAAGACAGACTGCCTCCGGATGCCGTCTGACCGGTCTGAGTGTCAAAAGGTCCGATTCCGTGGAATTTTCTCGGATATTTCTCTGACCACTCATAGCCTTTGCCCTTCTTGGTGATTACATGTACAAGAGTCGGGCCGTTAAACTCTGAAGCGGCACTTAGTACGTCTGACAGCGTCTTGATATCATAGCCGTCGACAGGACCGAAATACTTGATTCCAAGGTCTTCGATAAGGTGGCCTTCTTCGCCCAGAACTGAATATTTCAGTTTTTGCTTGGAATGCCTGATACTTCTGGAAAGACTGCTGCCGATCAGAGGAACGGTTTCGAGAGCGGATTTGACAGATACCTTGGCCTGATCATACTTCTGTGAAGATCTAACTTTGGTAAGGTATCTGGACAGAGCACCGACATTGTGTGAGATGGACATACCGTTGTCATTGAGTATGGTCACCATTCTTGTCTTGTGAGCTCCTATATTGTTTAAAGCTTCGTATACGATGCCGTTTGTAAAAGATCCGTCGCCGATAACTGCAATAACATTGTAGTCTTCACCCTGGATGTCTCTTGCTACCGCCATTCCGTATGCAGCACTTACAGACGTGCTTGAGTGCCCTGTATCATAAGCATCATGTTCACTCTCCCTGCTTTTAGGGAAGCCTGACATGCCTTTGAACTGCCTTAAAGTATCAAAGCCTGCAGCTCTGCCGGTCAGAATCTTGTGAACATACGTCTGATGACCGACGTCATAAACGATACGGTCACGGGGACTGTCGAAGACTCTCATTAGTGCAACACTGAGCTCGACGATTCCGAGATTGGAAGCAAGATGACCGCCTGTTTTTGATACTTTTTCCACCAGAAAACGGCGGATCTCTTCGCAGAGTTCCTCAAGTTCAGGCACTGTTGCTGTCTTGCAGATATTAATCAGATCATCGTGTAATAAGTCGTATTTCATGTTGGTTGTTATGTTGCTGTTCAGTACAGTACAGCTCTGTTATGACTGACGGACCTCGAGCTGATCAGCCAGTTTAATGAAAAATTCCGCGTCAGGACCGCATTTGCCTGCTGCCTGTTTAGCAGAAGATGTCAGTCTGTGAAGTTCTTCCCTGGCAGCATCCATGCCGTGCACACATACATAGTTGCACTTTCCGAGGTCCTGATCTTTGCCGACATTCTTGCCTATCAGTTCGGCATCGCCTTCGAAGTCAAGAATATCATCAAGTATCTGAAATGCTACACCTATATCATGTGCGTAAGATGTCATAAGTGTGAGCGTTTCTTCATCTGCACCTGCGAGCATGAGGCCTGCGCGTACCGGAGCAGTTATCAGGTCAGCAGTCTTGTGATCTTCGATAAAAGCAACAAGTTCAGCTGTTGCCTGCTGGTATTCGCCTTTGACATCGGCTGTCTGACCGCCTATCATGCCGCAGATACCTGCTCTCGACATGATTTCATGAGCCGCTCTGGCATGTCTCAGCATGACATCAGCGTCTCCTGCATACCTTATCACTTCACCGGTCATAACCTGCGCGGCAGTGTTCAGAAGACCGTCACCCGCCAGAATGGCTATATCATCGCCATAAACCTTGTGGTTTGTAGGCTTGCCGCGTCGGAGATCATCGTTGTCCATTGCAGGAAGATCATCGTGAATCAGTGAATAAGTATGTATGTACTCCAGAGAAGCTGCGTATGGAAGAGCCATCTCAATGTCGCCGCCTGCCAGATCACAGGATGCCAGAAGCAGCACAGGACGCAGGCGCTTTCCACCGACTTTCAGGCTGTATTCCATGCTTTCCCTGAGTATGGCAGCATACTCACCGGTTGCGGGTATGTAGTCAGTGAGATGATCATTGATCATCTTCTTGTAGTCGTCAAATTTAAGCATCGAGGGTATCCTCCTGTTCGTAAATGGATATCTTCTGATCTGCTTTATCAAGAATTTCCTTGCAGAATTCGGCTTCTTTCATGCCCTGCTCGAACAGCTTCAGAGAATCTTCGAGAGTAGTAGCCTGTCTGCCGATTTCAGAAGCTGCATTCTGAAGATCATTTAATGCCTGTGTGAATGTCTTATCTGCCATTGTAAGGACCTTCCTTTGTGATATCTGATGCCAGTGCGGTAAAACTTCCGTCACGCATCCTGATCCTGTAAGTGCTGCCTTCCTGTATATCTTCGACACCGGGGACTATGTGACCCTGATCGTCTGTTACCGCAGCATATCCTTTGGAAAAAATATTGCGAGGATCGTTTTCACGGATCATTATAAGAGCCTTGTCTACAGCACTGCGGGCCTCGCTGACTTTGCCTTTCATATTAGAGTAAAGCAGTTCTGTTCTTGATGAGAGAAGCATCCGCTCGGATTCGATCTTCTGTCTCATCGCTCTCAGAAGCATATCTCTGCAGTAGCTGATTTCATCTCTTAGTTCAAAAGTATTCATTACTGCCATGTCAGCAGCTGCTGTCGGTGTCTCTGCTCTTGCGTCTGCCACAAAATCGCTGATTGACACATCGGATTCATGTCCGACAGCGCTGATTACAGGTATCTCAGAGGCGAAAATTGCTCTTGCTACGCCTTCATCGTTAAAAGCAGCAAGATCTTCAGGTGAGCCGCCGCCCCTTCCTACAATCAGAGTATCTATTCTCATGCCTGACTTTGCAAGAGCATTGGCACGGTTAATGTTGTTTATTATGCTGGCGGGCGCCCCTTCTCCCTGCACCTGAGTCGGGAAAATCAGAATATCGGTTAGATCATTCTTGGATGTTATGATCTTCTTGATATCTTCGATCGCGGCACCGGTCGCTGATGTTACAATACCTACTCTCAGCGGAAATTCAGGTATTGGTTTTTTCCATTTTCTGTCAAACAGGCCTTCTTCTTCAAGCATCTTTCTGATCCTGTTGAATTCAGCCATAAGATCGCCCTGCCCTGCATCCTCGATATGAGTGATGCTGAATGAGTAGCTTCCTCCCTTCGGGTAAGGACTGATGTCTCCGACAACTATTACTTTTCTGCCGTTTTCCAGCAGCTTAGTGTCTATTCTTCTGATATTTGACGCCCAGATGGCGCATTTGAGCATGCTCCCTGCATCCTTGAGAGTCAGATAAATATGCTGACCGCTTCTGCTGAGACCTGAAATTTCTCCTTCCACAGGAAGATTTCTGAGGCGAAAATCATCTCTCAGTTTCTTTGCGATGTATTCATTTACCTGTGTAACAGTTGCCGGTTTCATATTATCTGTATTTATGTATTCTTCTTGCAAGCCTTGCAGTACCGACTGCATTGTCTCCGGATAATACCGGATCTCCGAATATGACTGACAGGCCGTCAGTACCCGTTAATTTCTCGGATATTGATTTTCTGATATACGAGCTTGCAGATACTCCGCCTGCCATGTACACAGTATTAATTCCGTACTTATCGTGAATGAATTGTGCTGATGCAGCCAGAAGATCAGAAGTTCTTTCAAAAATGCTGTATGCTGTGAACGGATAGTCCTCAGGAAGTGTCTCCTCAATGCTCCGGAGCACTTTGGTTTCTATCCCTGACAGATTGAATGTACCTTCAGAAAATTTGATTCTGATAAAGCCGGGTTTCACCCTTCCGTGCATTGAATAGTAAGATTCCGCAAGGTCGTCAAGGTACGCTCCTGCCGGGAAAGGATATCCCATAGCAACACCTGTGCGGTCAATCAGCTGCCCGATGCTGATATCTCTGGTGCCTCCTGCAATCTCCAGACTGTATCCTTCATCATCGGGTTCGCAGATAAGATATTCAGTTGTTCCGCCGCTGAGGTGGAAAAGCGCAGTTTGTCCGGATATGCTTTCAGCTGAATCGTCGAGAATCGCAGCCGCATGACCTTCCTGATGCGAGAATTCATACAAAGGAATGCCGAGTACTGACGAGATTTCACGCGCGGCGTTGATGCCCGCAAGAAAACAAGGCATATATGAACCTTCGACTCTCCTCGGACGTGTCGATACGCCCGCAGCGCATATCTCAGAAACATCAACCGATCTGCACATCTCTTCAATATACGAAGGCAGGCGGTTTGAATGCCTGAAAAAAGCTTCAGACTGCCTTAACCCCCTGCTGCCATGTTCTACCTCAAGGTATTCGGATTTCTCAAATACTGTTCTGCTGCCGTCAACTACAGCAACTGAGGTCTTATAATTCGAAGTATCTATTCCGAGATACAGAGAAGACATTATTTATCTTCTCCGGATTTTTCTTCGGCCTTAAGATATTTGTCAACTTTGCTCAGAACCGAATTGACAAAAGCATAAGACTTCTCTTCGCAGAATCTCTTAGCCATCTTGATTGCTTCATTTATGGAAACACTGTTCGGAACCGAATCAACGAACATCATCTCTGCAACTGCAGTCCTGAGAATAGCCAGGTCAGTGCGCGCTACACGGTCGAAAGACCATCTGTCGAGGCACGCTTTGATAACGCCGTCAATCTCACCGATGTGATCTCTGACCGCCTCAAGCGTATCCACTGCCTGTTTCTTGTTCATTATTTTTGTATTCTCATCAACCGGACTGGCTTTGGTGTAGTCAAAATCACCTGTGATGTCCATCTGATAGATGAGCTGCATTGTTTTTTCTCTGATTTCTTCTCTGTTCATCAAATTCTCCTGATGGTTATTCTCTTTCGTCTATGCCTTCAACTGTTATGTTAACAGCCTTGATCTCGAGTCCCGTTTCTTTTTCGAGATTGTTTTTGACTTTGGTCTGTATATCATAGCAAAGCTGAGGAATGTTTACTCCGAAATACACGATGATGTCGAGACCGATTGTTATAAGATCATCGTCTGATGTTACTCTGATTCCCGGATTTATCAGGTCGCGCCCGAAAGCCGCCTGAATGTTCTCAGTCAGGGATGCATCAGCAAAACGGCTGACATCTTCAAATGCCAGGACTTCCTTTTCAATCAGTTCAATGAATTTTACATCATCATTCATCTTCTTCGTCCTTTTCTTCGAGCTTCACTATACGGATTTTCTCGATTCTTCTGTCCTTGACTTTGAGTATGGTGAATTCATAATCCTCATATCTGACAGGCTCATACTTCACTCTTTCCTTAGGAATTTCACCCATCAGATCGATGATGAAACCTCCGATAGTCTCACTTGTCTCAGACTCGAGTTCTACGTCGGTTTCTTCTTCGAGGTCGTCAAGATATACATTTCCGTCAACGATGAAGGTATTGTCATCAATCTTCTCGATGATTCTGTCTTCCTCGTCAAATTCATCATCAATATCGCCTACAATCTGTTCGATGATATCCTCCACGGACACGATTCCGCTGAATCCGCCGTATTCATCAATCAGTATGGCAAGATGCTGCTTGTTTTTCTGCAGTTCACGGAAAAGTGAATCGATGTTCTTGGTTTCCGGTACGAAATATGCAGGTCTCAGAAGCTTCTTGAGATTGATATTATCAAAGCCCTTCTTGGAAGCATTATACAGATAGTCTTTGATGTGAAGGATACCGACAATGTTGTCAGGATCTCCCTGATATACAGGAATTCTCGAATGGGTCAGCTCCATCATCTCATCGAAGTACTCGCTTCTGTCGTCATCGAGATCGATCATGAACACATCTGTACGCGGCGTCATGATTTCATATGCCAGCAGATCATCAAACTCAAATATAGAGTCGATCATCTTGCGACCTTCTTCTTTGATCTCACCTGATTCCTGACCGCGGTCAAGCATTGACATTACCTTGTCTTCCGAGAAATATGTGTCATCGACATCGGCCTTCTTGCCCATGATCTTGAGAAATACATTGGCGATTCCTTTGCAGATCCACACAAGCGGAAGAGTAAGATAATAAATAACCTGCTGAAATCCTATCAGACTGATACCTGTTGTCTCACTCGACTGAGCAGCCAGTTTCTTAGGAAGAATATCTGAGAGCGCTGTGTATACTATGTAAAAACCAAGGTTGAGCAGGAAAAGAACCAGAATTCCGAAACCATCCTTGTATAAACCGAAATCTTCCGGAAACTTACCGGAGAGATCCATTGAGAGCAGCAAGATATTAAAGATGATGAAGCACAGTATAATGCTTATAAAGCTTGCTGCGTGGTCAGCGTAGTGATACTTCGAAGGTTTGGAAAGAAAAGCTGTGACTGCTTTAAGTTTCCTGTTGTCAGGCTCGTCTTCGAGCATTTCCTTGATAACGTTGCGGTCGATATAATCAAGAGCTCTTTTGGATGCTACCACTAGAGCATTAATGATCATTATCAGCACAATTATGATTATAGGTAGATATAACGGCCAACTGTCATCGGTCATAGTGTTTACTGCCTTTCTGTAATAGAGAAAACTACTGAATCTTCTTCTTGCGCATGATGAAGTTTTCTCCCGGAACGCGCCTGAATCTGATCTTCAGTATCTGCTGAGGATGCGGAGCGCTTTGCACCGGTTCACCTTCTTCATCGTACATTTCTTCTATGATCTCTTCGTAGTAAGGTGTCCTCGGTCCGAAAATCTCAATGGTATCTCCTACCGAGAATTTGTTTCTCTGTTCAACTGTTGTAAGTCCGGTTGATTTATCAGTCTCTCTTACGAGTCCTACGAAGGAATAGTCTCTAGTATAGTCACTTGTCAGATAATTCTGATCCTTGTCTGTCGGCTTGTGATAATAGAATCCGTGAGTAAACTCGCGGTGGCTTGCTTTGCAGAGCTCATCAAAATCCGACGGATCATATACATAATTATCAGGATCAGCAAGGAATTTGTCGATTGCCGATCTGTATGCGGAAACGATAGTAGCTACATAGTACATGGATTTCATTCTGCCTTCGATCTTGAAGGATGTGACTCCGGCATTGACAAGGTCAGGAATGCAGTCAATCATGCACAGATCTCTGGAATTCATAATGTAGCTGCCGTGTTCGTCTTCTTCAATCGGATAGTACTCACCCGGTCTCTGTTCTTCAACAAGGGAGTATTTCCATCTGCAAGGATGAGTGCAGGCGCCTCTGTTGGCATCTCTTCCGGCCATGAAGTTGCTGAGAAGACATCTGCCGGAGTATGAAATGCACATTGCTCCGTGCATGAATGCTTCGATTTCGATATCGTCAGGAAGCTGCTTTCTCATCTCTGCGAGTTCAGCAAGACTCATCTCTCTGGCCGCCACAATACGTTTTACCCCCTGCTTTACCCAGAAAGCAGCTGTCAGGTAATTTGTTGTGTTCGCCTGTGTTGAAAGATGAATCTCGGCATCAGGAATCTGTTCCCTGATAAGCCCCATAACACCCGGATCAGACACCAGAAAAGCGTCAACCGGAATATCTTTGATCTGTCTGATATAGTCTCTCAGAACGGGAATATCGTCGTTGTGGGCATATATATTGATGGTCATATAGCCTTTGCAGCCGTGTTCATGGATAAAGTCCATGGCTTCTCTGATTTCAGGTACGCTGAGATTGCCTGCGCCGGCTCTGAGGCTGCCGATCTGTCCGCCGAAATAGACGGCATCAGCGCCGAAAATAATAGCTGTTTTAAGTTTTTCAAGATCTCCTGCAGGTGCGAGGAGCTCGAGATTGTATCTGTTTTCAGTCATTAAGTCTGATTACGGCCAGCCCGTCTCCGCTTGACAGAAGCGAAACGGTCAGGTCTTCCCTTTCGTTTATATAGTCAATGAACATACGCATATATTTGACATTAGTGCGGTGGCGTTTTGCTCCCTGGTAGGATCTGTCAACTGTCCAGCCGTGCATGAGTATGTTGTCGCATACGATCAGAGCACCTGGTGAAGCAAGCTGCTCGGCGCGGTCGAAGAACTCTCTGTAATGGCTTTTGCCTGCATCGATGAAGATGAAATCAAACAGGTCCGGGCTGACGCCGGATTTCAGCTCTTCAATCATTTCATCAAGAACCTTGTCGGCATCTCCGACGCGGAAATCGATCCGGGAGCCTTCAGGTCTTGAAGCAAAATTCTCCGACGCAACCGGAATCATATGTTCATTTCTGTCGATTGTTGTTATGCGTGCACCAGGTCTCTTCTTAGCGAAAAAAAGCGCAGAATAACCGTATGCTGTTCCGATTTCAAGTATGTGCTGCGGCTGTTTTAGCTCGAGAAGAAGCGATAGAAATGATTCGGTCTCTTTGAGTATCAGAGGAACATTGTTTTCTTCGTTGAATTCACGGAAACTGCCGAGATCCTCGTCAACCGGGCAGTAATGAGAACTGATGTATTCAGTTACCTTGTCGTTGGTAAAACTCATCAGTTGTTGTCTCCTTCTTCAGCTGACTGTCCGGTTTCATCAGATTCCTCGGAGCCTTCTTCAGTGTTTCGCGCATTCTTCTCTTCAACCGCCTGATTGTATTCCTCAAGCAGTGTCTGGTACTCAGCTTCATCGGAAGTGAAGACGTGCGTTCCGTCCAGCTTGCTGCTGAGGACATAGTATATATCTTCATTATCCTCAGGATACAAAGCTGCTTTGATAGAAGATTCGCCCGGTGAACACAGAGGAATTTCAGGGAAATCGTCAGGTTTGATGATTCCGAGATTGAGCTGATTATGAATTACTGATGAAATCCGGGCCTTCTCATTTTCATATGAAGTCTCCTGCTCAATCATTGACGCTATTACCACAACATCTCTGACACTGAGCCCGAGCTCGTCTGCCCTTGCCATGCAATCTTCATCGAAGAAGTTGGCGAAGCTGTCAAGCATTGTCATGATAATCATTGTCTCATCTGCTTCAGCATCCAGCTTGTATGTACCCGGAAGCAGAAATCCCTCGATCTGACTGGCGCCTTTGACGTCAGTGCCGATGAATTCAATTTCCTGCAAGAACGGATCAGCAGCAGCTTTCATGAATGCGTCCTTGTCCCCGAATCCGTCTCTGGCAAGTGATGAGAAAATCTGATCAAGAGTAAATCCGTCAGGGACGATAAAGCCGTTCAGTGTGACATTTCCCATGCATATCGCTTTGGCAATGGAAACGAAGTCCATAGATGGTGACAGATAGTAAGTTCCCGGTTTGACATCAGTCTGGAAAATCATCCTGGCAACCAGGCTGAATCTGGATGCACTGCCGATAATTCCGGATTCTTCGAGTCTGTCTGCTGCTGCACTCAGGTCATCACCCTCTTCTATTGTCACAGTCGAGTACTTATTAAAGGTTCTGTCATAAGGACTCTGCATCATGCCGATAATAATCTGAACAGCAAAAACCACCGCTATGATCACAATTATGATACGCAGCGGTTTGTGAAATCTTTTGTGGATACGGGTTTTGCCCGGATCAACTGCAGCGGTAGTTTTGCTCAGAATGTCTTCCTGATTACTTGGATCTTCCAAGATATTCTCCTGTTCTGGTATCGATCTGGATCCTTTCTCCTTCATTGATGAAGATAGGAACCTGGATAACAGCACCGGTCTCTACTGTGGCAGCCTTTGTAACGTTTGTAGCTGTGTCGCCCTTGACACCAGGCTCAGTCTCTACAACCTCGAGGTCAACGAAGTTAGGAGCTTCAACGTCGAAAGCATTGTCCTTGTAGAACTTTACTGTAGCGATGTCATTCTCACGGATATACTTTACAGCTTCTGCTACGAGCTCAGCAGTCAGCGGAACCTGATCATAAGTGTCCTGATCCATGAAGTAGTAAAGTTCGCCGTCATTGTAAAGATACTGCATCTGCTTAGTCTCGATATGAGCCTTAGGGAACTTGTCGTTAGGGTTGAAAGCTTCTTCTCTTGTAGCACCAGTCAGAATGTTTCTGTACTTGGTTCTTACGAAAGCAGCACCCTTGCCTGGCTTAACGTGCTGAAAGTCAAGAACGACATGTGGTTCTCCATTCATTTCGAAAGTGATGCCTTTTCTGAAATCGCTAGCATAGATCATAATAAATTACCTTTCCTCTCTTAGAGTTTTTAATTGATAACGTTTTACTGGAGGCCGACTGCCTCACCGATTATTCTGAATACATCATTCATCATAACAGAGAATGCTGCTTGTGTCTGCATGAATTTTGCTGCAAGCGGCTTTGTTGCAATCATTGTACTCAGAGTCTGGAGTCTTGACATAGTCTCTGGATCAGGCTGCTGGCCGGTCATCTGAGATGTCTGCAAAGCGACCTGAAGCTGCTGCATTTCGCCGATCATCTGGGATACATCAGGATCCTTTTCTATTTCTTTGCGCATTCTGTCGAATTCAAGAAATTCATTCGATTCTTTGATTGCTCTGGCCAGGCCGTGAGCTTCATCATATACGTTCATATTTCCTCCTATACATAAAGTATTATCGGTATTATCACAGGATATCTTCCTGTTGTTTTATAAATATAAGCCTTCATGTCAGACTTGATTGCCCTGCTTACTGCTGCTTCATCCTTAATGCCGTTTGTCTGGCATCTGCCAATAGTATTGTAGACTATACTGAGAGCTTCATCAAGCAGGTCCTGATGTTCCTGTGCATATACAAAGCCTCTTGTTCTCATCTCAGGAACAGCCATAAGCGAACCTGTGTCTTTATCGAGTGCAGCGGCAATAGTTATAAGTCCTGACTGAGACAGGTTTTTACGTTCTCTCAGAACAGAATTTCCGACATCTCCGATACCGAGTCCGTCAACAAGTATATCATCACCCGCTGTGTATTCTCTGATAACTGAAGCTTTGTTTCCGTTGATCTCCAGCGCGTCGCCGTTAGCAAGCACGAATGTGTGATCAGACTGCTGGCCGAGAGACTGAGCGAGTCTTGCGTGTTCTACAAGATGCCTGTATTCACCGTGAGCCGGCAGGAAAAACTTCGGTCTGATAATGCTGTGTATCAGTTTTAGCTCCTCTGATGAAGCGTGTCCGGATACATGCACATCCATGGCTGATGCAAGAACGACTTTAACATTCTTCTCATACAGCTTGTTTACTACCTGGGATATTACCTTTTCGTTACCCGGTATTGGCGATGAAGAGAATACTACTACGTCGTTTTTCTTGAGCTTGACCGACTTATGATTGTCGTATGCCATTCTTGTAAGAGCTGACATAGGTTCTCCCTGACTTCCTGTAGTAATTATTGTAAGGTTCTTGTCAGGTATGTTCTTGATATCTGATATTTTAACAAAAATAGATTCAGGAATGTCATCAAGATATCCGAGTTCATGCGCCAGATTCAGAACATTCTCCATGGATCTACCGGATACTGCTATCCTTCTGTTGTGCTTCATGGATGCTTCCATGAAATACTTGATTCTGTGAACGTTCGATGAGAAGGTCGCAATGATTATCCGCCGTTCGGTGTTGTTGAAAATGTCATCAATTGAACTTCTTACAACAGCTTCAGAAGGAGTATACCCTTCTCTCATTACATTTGTACTGTCGCAGAGAAGAAGATCGACACCTTCATCACCAAGCTGAGCGAGTCTTCTGAGATCGATGACTTTGCCGTCGAGTGGTGAATAGTCTATCTTGAAGTCACCGGTGTGGATAATATGACCGCCAGGGAATCTTACTGAGAAGGCCATGGAATCTGCAATGCTGTGATTAGTCTGGATTGCTTCAACCTTGAATGATCCGACATTGAAGATGTCTCCGGCCCTGATTATGTGCTTTTCTGCAGTAAGTCCGTGTTCTTCCAGTTTATGATCGATAAGACCCATTGCAAGCGGAGACGCATAGACCGGTACATTCAGCTCTTTGAGCAGATACGGAACACCACCGATATGGTCCTCGTGACCGTGAGTGATGATCAGTCCTTTGATTTTGCCGCTGTTCTCCTTGAGGTATGTGAAATCCGGAATAACGATGTCTATTCCGAACATCTCATATTCAGGGAAAGCGAATCCGCAGTCTACGATGAGAATGTCTTTTCCGCACTCAATAAGTGTGCAGTTCTTGCCGATTTCCTTCATACCGCCGAGTGGGATTACCTTGTAAGGAACTGTCTCCTTTAAGGTTTTCTTACGGCGTTTGTCTGTTTTTGCTATATTCTCTTTAACACGGCTGGTTCCGGCAGCGCGTACCCTTGCCGCAGTGTTGTTAGTCTTGACGTTTCTCTTATTCTTACCGCGTACAGCGGAACTGCTGCTTTTCCTAACAGCAGCCCCACTGCCTGTTTTATTCTTTTTTGTTCTGTAGTTATTCTTAAGTCTTGCCATATATTGTTCAGGCCGCTCTTATTTGACAACGAAATTAATGATCTTGTTAGGAACGACTATGACTTTGACTATGGTCTTTCCTTCTGTCGCCTCTTTAACCTTTTCGAGTCCTCTGGCGGCTTCTTCTGTTACCTCCTTGCTTGAGTTATTCGGCAGCAGGAGCTTGTCCTTGAGCTTGCCGTTAACCTGAACGATGACTTCGATCTCGTCCTTGACGAGAGCTGATTCATCGTATGCCGGCCATTCAGCATTATAAAGTCTGTCTTCATGACCGAGCTGGCTCCACATTTCCTCAGTGATATGAGGTGTGAATGGATTCAGGACTATGAGAAGTGTCCCAATAGCCTTATTGAACAGAGGCAGGTTCATTTCAGCACTCTGCTTGTATTTGTACATTTCATTTACGAACTCCATGATGGAAGCGATTGCAGTATTGAAGTTGAATCTGCCGCCCGCATCTTCGCTTACTTTCTTGATAGTAGCGTTGATCATGTAGTTCAGCGACTTGTCTGCTGCAGAATTAATGACCGGCTCAGCGAACTCTCTCTGATCTCCTCTGATGTCGTTAATGTACTCGCATACAAGTCTGTATACTCTGTTGAGGAATCTGTAGCTGCCCTCTACTCCTTCATCTGACCAGTCGAGTTCCTTTTCAGGAGGTGCTGCGAACAGAATGAAGAGTCTTGCAGTATCTGATCCGTATTTTGCCTGAATCTCAGCCGGGCTGACAACATTACCGAGGGACTTGCTCATCTTAGCTTTGATGTAGTTTCCTTCTTTGTCAGTGTATCCCTTGATTACCATACCCTGTGTAAGCAGGTTCTTGAATGGTTCCTCGCTGTCGGTGAGACCGAGATCATGCATTACCATCTGGAAGAATCTTGCATACATCAGGTGCAGAATTGCGTGCTCTACACCGCCAATGTACTGGTCAACATTCATCCAGTAGTCTGCCTTCTTCTTTTCAAAAGGCATTTCCTCGTTGTGCGCATCACAGTATCTCAGGAAGTACCATGATGAATCGAGGAATGTATCCATTGTATCGATTTCGCGCTCTGCATCTCCGCCGCATTTCGGGCACTTGCATGCTCTGAAGGTCTTGGATGTTGTCAGAGGTGAATCGCCTTTTCCTGTAAATTCAACGTCTGTTGGCAGAAGTACAGGGAGATTCTTTTCATCTTCAGGAACCCAGCCGCACTTCTCGCACCAGATCATAGGGATTGGGGTTCCCCAGTATCTCTGTCTGCTGATGAGCCAGTCTCTGAGCTTGTAATTTACTGTCTTGTGACCGAGACCCTTGGCATCGAGATCCTCAGTTATCTTCCTGATAGCTTCTTTGTTGTTCATTCCGTTGTATTCGCCGGAATTGATCATTGTGCCCTCTGCTGCTGCAGCCTCTGTGAGGTTATCAAGGTCAACATCAGGAACATCAACTACAGGAATGATATCCAGTCCGAATGCTTTTGCGAATTCAAAGTCTCTCTGGTCATGAGCAGGTACAGCCATGATAGCACCTGTTCCGTAATCCATGAGTACGTAATCAGAGATGTAAATCGGAACCTTCTTGCCGTTAACAGGATTTACAGCATAACGGCCGATGAACTCTCCGGTTTTCTCCTTGGTAAGAGAAGTTCTCTCGAGCTCTGATTTGTGAGCACTTGCTTCTACATAGGCTTTTACAGCAGCTTCATATTCTGTGCCCTCTGTAAGCTCGGAAACATATGGATGCTCAGGTGACATAACCATGTATGTAACACCGAAAAGTGTATCAGGACGAGTAGTATAAACTACGAGATCCTTGTCAAAACCGTCGATGGCAAATGTGACTTCAGCACCTTCAGATCTGCCGATCCAGTTCTTCTGCATGGACTTAACCTTGTCAGGCCATCCCGGAAGCTCATCAAGATCGCTGAGCAGTCTGTCAGCATAGTCAGTGATCTTGAGGTACCACTGGCTGAGGTGCTTTTTGGTTACAGGAGTATGGCAGCGCTCACAGCATCCGTCTACAACCTGCTCGTTGGCAAGTACTGTCTGGCAGTCCGGACACCAGTTAACCGGGTTATCCTTCTTGTATGCGAGTCCTTTCTTGTAGAACTGAATGAAGATCCACTGCATCCATCTGTAGTAGTCAGGCTTGCAGGTAGCAACTTCTCTGTTCCAGTCATAGCTGAGTCCAAGCGACTTGAGCTGTTCTCTCATGTCGTTCATATTCTCATTTGTCCATGTGAAAGGATGAATGCCGTTTTTGATAGCAGCATTCTCTGCAGGAAGTCCGAAAGAATCCCAGCCCATCGGATGAAGAACATTGAAACCGTCCATTTTCTTGAATCTGGCAATGACGTCACCGATAGAATAGTTTCTTACATGTCCCATGTGAAGTTTGCCTGATGGATACGGAAACATTTCAAGAACATAGTATTTCTTCTTGTCATAGTCCTCGGATGTGCTGAAAGCATTCTCTTCATCCCAGATTTTCTGCCACTTTTTCTCGATGGCAGTGAAGTCGTATTTGTCACGCATTTTGATATTCTCCTTAATTATTTACACTAGCCTACGAGAACTGATTCGCAGTCACTCCAGATTTTTTCGAGTGTATATTTGTCCCTTGTAGCTTCAGTGAAGAGATTTACAATAACATCTCCTCCGTCCACAAGGATCCATCCTGTGTCAGGACGTCCGTCTTTGCTCTTCGGTGTGATACCGAACTCAGCAAACTTGTCTTCTACTTCGTCTGCAAGTGCTCCGAGCTGTCTTTCAGATCCGCCTGTTGCAATTACGAAATAGTCTGCGAAAGATGATTTTTCGGAGATATCTATCATTATGATATCTCTGGCTTTTTTCTCATTCAGATTGTTGGCAATTAACTGTGCAACTTCTTTGCTTTCCATCTTTTCTCCTTAATGTTAAAACCTTATAGATTATTCCGGCTGTTTATTCTGTTTAAAATATATTCTCGCGCTTCGATCGTGTCCTTGTCAGGTGTTCTGCCCTTCTTCCCGAGCGACTCAAGAGTCCAGTCCATTATGAACAGACATGCTCCGTCAAGATCGGTCTCTGCCTGTTTCTGGAGTTCTTTCAGTCCTTCATAATTGCGGTTATCTTCGATAGCATCGGCTACGTATACAATCTCTTCAAGGAGAGACATGCCGTCTCTTCCGGTTGTATGACTGCGGACCGCATTCAGAACTTCCTCGTCTTCGACACCGAATTCGGTTCTTAAAATCTCAGCTGCGACTTTGGAATGCGCCAGAGGATTATTGTCTATGTACATATCATCAAGCCCGAATTTTCTGACGTATTCGTTCATCACTTCCGGAGTGAAGCATTTGGCTATATCATGGTATCTTCCTGCAAAAGCTGCTTTTTCTGTGTCAGCTCCATGCAAAGCAGCAAGTCGTGATGCCATGGCTTCGACTCCGAGTGAGTGTGTGTATCTTGAAGGTTTGAGATTTTCCTTCATGAATTTTTCGAGTTCTTCAGTCTTTGTACAGATCATGTTCTATGATATATTTTTCAACCTCCGGCGGTACGATGCCGGTAATAGGTAATCCGGCTGATATATTCATTCTTATTTCGGTAGATGATGCATCAACCGGCTTCATATCAAGCAGAGTGGTTTCAGTTCCGAATTTCTGTCTGTAATATTCAATCTTGTCAAAGCCTTCGCTGTCATTGGCATATGGTCTTCTGGCTGTGATAAGTGATATCTCTTTGAGTATTTCTTCGCCGCGATACCATGTATCGATTTCAATTACAGAATCAAAACCGAGAATAAAGCTGAGTTTGCCTCCGCCGAGAAGGTTTTTCCAGTGCATTACTGTATCGTATGTATATGAAGGACCTTCACGGTTCAGCTCATATCTCGACAGACAGAACGATTTGTGATAGTGAAGGACCGATTCAATCATTGCCGCCCTGTCGCTGCCCGGCGATACTTTGCGGCTTTGCTTGAATGGCGATACATGTGCAGGCATGAATATAAGCCTGTCAATACCGCACTGATCAGCTGCATGGCTGGCCAGCGCGATATGGCCTACATGTATCGGATCGAATGACCCTCCGTATATTGCATAATGTCTGTTGTTTACTGCTTGATTCATACTCTGATTAACTCTGCCAGATGATTGTATTACTCAGTAATCAGCTCAATGCCGAGCTCTTCAAGCTGTCCGTCGCCTGCAGGTGCAGGTGCTTCACATACCGGACACTCAGCGTTCTGATTCTTAGGGAATGCGATTACCTCTCTGATGCTCTTCTCTCCGAGGAGAAGCATAACCAGTCTGTCAAGACCGTATGCAAGACCTGCATGAGGAGGTGCTCCGTATTTGAATGCTTCTATCAGGAAACCGAACTTCTCCTGGCACTCTTCATCTGTGAGACCGAGAGCTTTGAACATTCTCGCCTGAAGCTCTTTGTCATGGATTCTTACGCTTCCGCCGCCAAGCTCTACACCGTTAAGTACGATATCATACGCATTTGCGTTAAGTGACAGGATGTCTGTATCAAGCTTGTCGAGTTCATCGAGCTTAGGCTGTGTGAACGGATGATGCATTGCTTTGAGGTTGCCCTCTTCGTCTTCTTCAAACATCGGGAAGTCAACGACCCAGAGGAAGTTGAACTGATTGTCGTCGAGAAGTCCGAGCTGTCCTGCGATTCTTCTTCTGAGGAATCCGAGGGAATCATAAGTAACTTTAGCGGTTCCGCTGACGATGAATACGATGTCACCCGGCTTAGCGGATACTTTATCAAGAACAGACTGGAGTTCATCCTCGGAGAAGAATTTACTGACTGATGATGAAATGCCGGATTCTTCGTACTTGATCCAGACGAGGCCCTTTGCTCCGTAGTGCTTTACTTCATCAACGAGTTTGTCGATTTTCTTTCTTGAATACTGTGCGGCTGCACCCGGTACACAGATTCCTCTGATATCTCCGCCTTCGGCAAGTGTCCTGGTGAACACTTCGAAGCCGCATCCTTCAAATACGTCATTGAGCTTGTTGAGCTCGATATCAAATCTTGTATCCGGCTTGTCAGAACCGTAGCGTTCCATAGCTTCAGCGTAAGTCATTCTAGGGAAAGGCGTCTCAACATCAATTCCCTTGACTTCCTTCATGACTCTCTTAAGGAAGCCTTCCTGCATCTCGATTACATCATCAACTCCCGCAAATGACATTTCGAGGTCAATCTGAGTGAATTCAGGCTGTCTGTCTGCTCTGAGGTCCTCATCTCTGAAGCATTTTACAATCTGCATGTATCTGTCGGTTCCGCCTACCATCAGAAGCTGCTTGAACATCTGAGGCGATTGCGGAAGAGCATAGAAGCTGCCATTGTGGACTCTGCTTGGTACGATATAGTCTCTTGCGCCTTCAGGTGTAGGCTTGATGAGCATAGGAGTCTCAACTTCAGTGAAGCCCTGTTCATCAAAGTAATCTCTGCAGCACTTTGTGATCTTGTGTCTGAATGTCAGATTTCTCTGCATTTTCTGCTTACGAAGATCGAGGTATCTGTATTTCAGCCTCAGATTATCATCGACGTTATCATCATCCTTAATATAAATCGGAGGAGTTTCAGACTTAGAGTAAATAACGAGATCATCAGCAAAAACTTCGATATCTCCGGTCGGAAGATTAGGGTTTTTGGAGGATCTTTCCTTTACTGTTCCCTTAACACCGATGCAGTATTCACTTCTGAGGGATTTAGCCATCTCAATAATCTCAGCAGGAACGTCCTCGTTGAATGTAACCTGTGTGATACCGGTTTTGTCTCTGATATCAACGAAAACAAGTCCGCCGAGACTTCTTGCCTTGGCAACCCATCCGTTAAGTACAACGTTCTTACCTTCATCGGCAAGTCTCAGCTCGCCGCACATGTGAGTTCTCTTAAATAACATCTGCAAGTTCTTCCCTTCTTACTTTAGTCTGTTCTGAATTGGACATGTTCTTGAGCGTAAGTTCTCCGCTCGCAACTTCGTCCTCTCCGATAACTGCTGTAAAAGCAGCTCCGAGTTTGTTGGCATATTTCATCTGACCCTTGAGATTGCGCTCTCTGGTGTCCATCTCTGCCCTTATACCCTTGCTTCTCAGTTCGTGGAGAAGTCTGACTGCGTATTCTCTGGCCTCGTCACCTATCCACGCGAGGAAGATCTGAGGTCCGCTCTCACCGCCGAACTCGTGTCCGCAGATATCCATCAGCATGAGAAGTCTTTCTTTGCCCAGACCGAATCCTACGCCCGGCATATCAGGTCCTCCGACCTCCTCAATCAGATGGTCGTATCTGCCGCCTCCGCAGACTGTTCCCTGAGCTCCGATCTTGGTTGTGATGAACTCAAAAGCGGTCTTGGTATAGTAGTCGAGACCTCTTACGATTGTAGGATCGACTACGTATTTAATCCCCATTGAATCAAGATGTTTCTTGAGTTCTTCAAAATCCTTGCGGCAGTCGTCACAGAGATAGTCAAGCATCATTGGAGCTCCTTTGACCAGCTCCTTGTCTTCAGGTGACTTGCAGTCAAGTATTCTCATAGGATTCTTGTCGAATCTTGATTTGCAGGTCTCACAGAGACAGTCAAACTTAGGCCTGAGGAAGTCCTGGAGAGCAGTTCTGTGAACCGGTCTGCAGTTTCTGCATCCGACACTGGAGATATGCAGCTCGATGTCTGTGATTCCCATTCTGTTGAGGAAATCATGTCCCAGCGCTATGATCTCAGCATCAGCAAGCATGCTGTGTGTTCCGAAGTTCTCAATACCGAACTGGTGGAATTCTCTGAGTCTGCCTGCCTGAGGTTTTTCATACCTGAAACACGGTGTATTGTAGTAAATCTTAGTAGGCTGTGTCTCTGCGTACAGATTGCTTTCGATAAAAGCTCTGACTGCAGGTGAAGTGCCTTCTGGTTTGAGAGTGATGCTGCGGCCGCCGAGATCGTTGAATGTGTACATTTCTTTCTGTACGACATCTGTAGTATCTCCGATGCCTCTGTTGAACAGCTCTGTCGCCTCAAACACAGGAGTTCTGATCTCTCTGAAGCCATATTCAGAACAGATCTTTGCCCATTCAGATTCAATGTACTGCCATTTCCAGGATTCTGAAGGAAGTACGTCTTTGGTGCCTTTCTGAGCTTTGATAGCCATCTTATCCTCCGTAGTATTTATTCTTTCTCTCGAGCATTTCATCAAAACGCTCGTTGTATACTCTGTAATTGCTGACATTGGCAACTCTCTCGAGCCTGTCTTCATCAGGATAGTATATCTTGCCTATCCCGCCTGCTCCGAGAGCTATGATGGTCTGCTTCTCTTCCATGATACGTATGTTGTATACAGAATGTCTGTCAGCTTTGCAGTAACCGACATTCTCGAGTGCTCCCATCTGGTGCTTCTGTCTGTAAATGTAATATGGATAAAACCCTTCCTGTGCAAGACGGGATCTCGCATAGTCTACCATTTCAGCGACTTTGTCTGTTCCCCGCCTGTAGTATTCCGGGTCGTGTTCTCTTAATCTTGAACCTCTCTTGACAGAGAGTGTGTGTACTGTAATGTTGTTGGCTCCGAGACCAATGATCTCTTCAAGTGAAGCCCTGAAGTCTGCAGGCTCCTCTCCGGGGAGTCCTGCGATGAGATCAGCGTTGATAACATCAAATCTGTATTCAGATGCAAGCCTGTAACCGCTGCGTATGTCAACAGCAGAATGATCTCTTCCGATTCTGCGAAGAGTCTCATCTTTCATCGACTGAGGATTAATACTGATACGGCTGACACCCATTTCTTTCATAATGCGGAGCTTTTCTGCTGTTATTGTATCCGGTCTGCCGGCCTCTATTGTGAATTCAATAGAAGCAGGATCTATTCCGATATCATCTCTGACAGCCTCAATCAGCCTGCCGAGCTGAACAGCATTCAGGGTCGTCGGTGTTCCACCGCCGATGTATACGCTTTCAATAACTGTTCCGTGTTCTCTTATCAGATGACCTGTGTAACGAATCTCTTCGAGCAGATTGGCAAAATACTCAGCGATGTCAGATTCAGGAGCAACATTTGATGCAAAGGCACAGTATTCGCACCTGGTCGGACAGAATGGTATGCCGATATATATTGCAGCCATTGATGAGGGATTGCCGGAAAGATGAGAAAGCTGGTAGTTTACGATATCAGTCAAAAGGTTAATTTTATCATCTGACACGAGATATCTGCCCGAGAGAAGTTCTTTCATGCCTTCAACAGATCCGGATTCTCTGAGCATCTCATATGCGAGCTTGAGCGGTCTGACGCCGGTAAGAGTGCCCCAGCCGCTCTCCCTTCCTGTGAGTTCAGAAAGGAGCTTATACATCTCGCGCTTGATTTCATCTCTGTCCTCAGAACCCGAAGCATTAATCAGATAACTACCCTGTCTCAGACATAATTTGCCCTGAGGAGCAGTGAACGGAATCGTCTCAAATTCATCATCAGAGAGGAATACCCTCGCGAGCTCGCCGTAATGATAATCGTTTTCTACATGGTTTATATAAAATCTATACAAATGGATTGGACCTCTTCTCGTATCCTATTGTTGTTGCCGGTCCGTGTCCCGGATAGACAATCATGTCATCATCAAGCGTGTACAGCTTGCCTTTGATTGAGTAGACCATTGTCTCCCAGTCGCCGGTTTCGAGTGATGTATTGCCGACAGAAAGTCTGAAAAGCGTATCGCCTGAAAAAACTTCATGATCTGTGGCAAAGCAGATGCCGCCTTCCGTATGTCCCGGTGTTTCGATCACTCTCAGTTCAGTTTCACCGAGAGTAATAATATCGCCTTCTTTGAGGAGAAGCTTAGGCTTAGGACAAACTCCGCTGCGGCCTTCGTTTAAAGCCATCCACTTGTTGTCTCTGCCGCCGCTGAGAAGATAGCTTTCTCCTGCCGGTGCGGCGAAAACGGCACTGATGTATTCATCAAGATATTCCTGAACAGCTGCGAAGTGATCGTAATGTCCATGAGTCAGGAGGATGTATTTGAGATATGCGTTGTTCATGATCTCCATTCTGACATCCATTCCGTAGTATCCCGGATCGATAACCGCTTTGTATCCGGTCGCCTCATCAGTAATCACATATGTGTTTTCCTGAAGCGGTCCGGCAGGAAAGATTTTTACTGTAATGCTCATAGGTCTACCTCGGTCTGAATACTTTGATCACGCCATGTACCTGTCTTAAGGCAGTAAGAAGTCTCTGCATCTGGTGCATATCCGTGATTTCAACAGTAATAAGCGTATTGCTGGTTCCGGGTTCACCCGGTGTCAGATTGAGTCCGACTACTTCAATATCATAATCATCGCAGACTTTGGAAATATCTTTGAATATTCCTTTGCGCTCTTCTGATACAACCTGAATATCAACGTAATATTTGCGGTTACTGTCAGGAGTGTCCCAGTTAACGGCAATAAGTCTTGCCTTGTCGCTTTCCCTGAGATTGTTGATATTAGGACAATCACTGCGGTGAACTGTAATGCCTTTTCCCTTGGATATGTATCCGATAATAGGATCACCCGGCACAGGGTTACAGCATGTGGCTCTCCTGATAAGAAGATTGTCTGATCCTTTGACTACTATACCGGATTCAGATGACTCTGAAGTTCTTGAAGGAGCATGCTTCTTGACTTCGATCTGATCCTTTTCTTCTTCTTTGATCTTGTTGTCAGCCTCGTAGTATTCGATAAGCTTCTGACCTAGTTTGGAAACAGAGTTTCCGCCCCTGGAGATCTGAAGATAGAGTTCATTAACGTTGGAACAGTTGAAATCCTTGACGGCTTTCAGAATGTATGCGTTTTTGGCAACCTGACTCGGATCATAGCCTTTTTTCTTGATGTAGTTGCTTATATTGGTCTTACCGCTGCTGACATCGTTGTCTTTGTCGGATTTTCTGAGCCAGTTTCTTATCTTGGCACGCGCCTGCGATGTTTTGCAGAGTTTGAGCCAGTCAATGCTCGGGCCGGATGAATTCGCTGATGTAACAATTTCAACAATATCTCCGTTGTTCAGATGATGGTCGATTGTAACCATCTTGCCGTTGACCTTGGCACCGACACATCTGACTCCGACATCAGTATGTATCTTGAATGCGAAGTCAAGCGGTGTACTGTCAGCAGGCAGCTCCATGACGTCTCCGCCCGGAGTGAAAACGAATACCTGATTATCGAAGAGATCCATCTTGAGGTTCTCAAGAAACTCAACAGAGTCATCTGCTTCGTTCTGCATCTCGAGGGCCTGCCTGACCCATGCGAGTTTTTGTTCACTCTCGTCTTCCTTGCCGGATACTTTGCCTTCTTTGTATTTCCAGTGAGCTGCGATACCGTATTCAGCTATGCGGTGCATCTCATAAGTCCGGATCTGAATTTCAAATGGCTCACCATTATCACCAAGTACCGTTGTATGAAGTGACTGGTACATATTCGGCTTAGGCATAGCGATGTAATCCTTGAATCTACCGGGAATAGGAGTCCATCTTGTATGAACAAGTCCAAGTGCTGCATAACAGTCCTTGACTGATGAAACCAGAATTCTTACAGCCAGAAGGTCGAATATCTCGTCGAGTTCCTTCTTCTGGATGACCATCTTTCTGTAGATGCTGTAAAGGTGTTTGTTACGGCCCTTTACCTCACCCTGTATACCCGCCTGCTTGAGTTCTTCGGAGATTTCGTTGATGAGAGCCTCGACATCCTGTTCATACTTGGCTTTCTTAACAGCAACTGCCATTGAAAGTTTCTTGTATTCAATCGGATGTAGGAACTTAAGAGCGAGATCTTCAAGCTCGAATTTGATGCTGAACATACCGAGCCTGCCTGCAAGAGGAGCATATATCTCGAGCGTCTCCATAGCCTTGCTGGATCTCTTGTTTGTCGGCATATATTCAAGAGTCCTCATATTGTGAAGCCTGTCTGCAAGCTTGATAATGAGGACTCTGATGTCCTTGGACATAGCCAGGAACATCTTGCGGAAGTTTTCTGCCTGGATTTTCTCAGATGAAGCGTCGTATGAGATGTTACCGAGTTTGGTAACTCCGTCTACAAGCTGTGCTATCTTCTCATCAAAATCACGGACAAGTTCTTCTCTTGTGTATTCAGTATCTTCTACAACATCGTGCAGAAGTCCGGCTATGACAGTTTCGTTATCCATACCAAAGCCGGCCAGGATCTTGGCTACAGCGATGGGGTGAATAATATATGGCTCACCGCTCTTGCGAAACTGCCCTTCGTGAAGACGAAGAGCAATTTCGTAAGCCTTGATAATGGCCGAATCGTCATACTTGGGATTAATTGCACTAATCTCACGCATGAATTGTTCAGTTGAAAGATCGATAACTTCCCTTACTGCCATAAATCTGAATCGGTTTCTGAATTAATTGATTGCTGAAATGATAATGATAATACGAGGTGTTATTTAACAATACCGTCGTTTTCTCTTCTCTTGGCGTTTTTCTTTCTGTCTCTTGCTGCCTTTTCCTGCTGCTCAGCATACTTGGAGAGGTTTTCCTTTCTTGTGAGCTCATAGAACAGCGGACTGCAGAGGAATACAGATGAATATGTTCCTACGAATACACCGATCATCAGCGGGATGAGGAACGCTCTGAGTTCTGAACTTGCCATAATGAACAGCGGAAGCATAACAAGGAGTGTTGTGAGCGATGTCATCATGGATCTTGAAAGTGTCTGATTTACACTGGTATCGATAAGTTCAGCATTCTGCTTTTTCTTGAAGAACTTGGTGTTCTCTCTGATTCTGTCGAATACAACGATTGTGTCGTTGATCGAGTAACCTACTACTGTCAGGATACCTGCGATGAACGGGTTATTGATAGTGATGCGGAAAATCGCATATATCGAAAGTGTAACCAGTACGTCGTGTGCAAGACCTGCAACAGCAGCAAGTCCGTATTTCCATGTCTTGAATCTGAATCTGATGTAAACCAGCATTACAAGTGCTGCAATCAGTATGGACTTGATAGCGTTCTGTCTGAGGTCCTTACCTACTGTAGGTCCGAACTCTTCAGATGCGAGAACATCGCTGTCTTCAAATCCGTATTTTTCCTGAAGGGTATCAACTACTTCAGTACGCTCTGCTGACTTCAGATCCTTGATTGTTTTGATGATAACCTGTGAATGGTTGTCAGATGCGTATACGATTGTCGGGTTAAGATCGTAATCTGCGATAGTTTCTTTGACTTCGTCAATGGAAACTTCCTGGCCCATCTCAATCTGCATCATAGTACCGCCGGTGAAGTCGATACCATAGTTGAATCCTCTGAACAGTGCAAATCCGAGGCCGATAATGATAACGCAAGCACTGATTGCGTAAAATTTCTTTCTGTTCTCAATAAACTTGAAGTGGAAGTTTGACAGAAGAAGTGCTAAACCCTTAGGTTTACCGTCTTCTGTAAGCCCGAACATATTGTTGGTGCCGAACTTCTTGTTATCTGCAAGGAGTCCTACGAACAGCTGTGTGATGAATACAGCTGTGATAACGCTCATTACAGTACCGATCATCAGTGTGAGAGCAAAGCCCTTAACGGATGTTGTACCGAAGAGGTACAGAACGAATGCTGCAACAAGTGTTGTTGTCTGTGAGTCTACTACTGTTGAAAGTGCTGCGCGGTAACCCATGTCTACAGCAACTCTTACAGACTTACCCTTGGAAATCTCTTCTCTGATACGTGTGAAGATGATTACGTTGGAGTCTACCGCCATACCTATTGACAGGATGATACCTGCGATACCAGGCAGAGTGAGAACTGATCCCATGCCTGCCATGATCCAGAGTACAAGCTGTACATAGAGGAGAAGTGCAAGGTCAGCTACAACACCGAGAACTCCGTAGTACAGAACCATCAGTATCAGTACGAGTCCGAGACCGATAGCACCTGCTTTGACGCTGAGTGAAAGTGCATTAGCACCGATTGTAGCAGTCTGTACAGAAGAGTTGATCTCAGTCAGATTTGCCGGAAGTGCACCGCCTCTGATAAGAGCGGAGAGTCCGGAAGCCTCTGTTTCAGAGAATCCGCCCGGTCTTGTGATCTCACAGGATCTGGAATTGATTTTCTCATGAACAGTAGGTGCTGAAATGACCTCATCATCGAGAGCGATTACGATTGCAGTATTCTGAACCAGATTGCCGTCCTCATCCTGCATTGTTGCTTTAACTTCACCGCTGTATGCTTTTTCAGTTGCGTCAGCGAAGAGATTTGAGCCTTCTGAAGTGAAGTCGATTGTGATCTTGTAGCCGCCGTTGGTTGTATCGGTAGCAATCTGGGAATCGCTGATTCCTTCACCTGTCAGAGCGAGGGTTCCGTCAGCAAGGAAGAACTGCAGCTGAGCTGTTCTTCCGATCTGCTCGATAGCTTCTTCAGCGTTCTCAACGCCCGGCATCTCAACCCTGATTCTGTTGTTGCCTTCGATAGATACCTGAGCTTCGCTGATACCCATCGCGTTTACTCTGTTCTCCAGTACGCTTTTGGTCTGGTTCATAATCTGTGTAAGATCTGTACCTGTCTCATCAGTGTCTGCTTCGAGAAGTACGTATACACCGCCATTGATGTCAAGTCCGTACTTGAGCTGTTCTCCGAGATTGCCGACCTTGCTGCCGACTCCGAAGAAAGAAATGAACCATGATGCGATCAGTATAATGACCACCAGAACCGCAAATACCTTCTTCTTACCTGTTTTCATTTTTACTGAATTAACCTTTCAATTTATTTGTTGTGTCATGACGAAAAGAGCATAGTTCGTCATTAAAAAATATCTTACCTATTTTATACGATTAACGTTCATTTTTCAACACAAAAGCACCCCTTTTGAGAGGTGCTCGATGTACAAATTTCAATACTATTATTATTCTGCGAAAGAACCTGTGATTAGTTATCGATCTGCTCTTCCTCATCGGTTTTTCTGCCGAGTTTCTTAGGAGTAACCTTCTTGTCTCTGTCCGGTCTCTTCTCTTCTTCAGGCTCTGCCTTGGCAGCTTCTGCCTTAGCCTCAGCCTTAGCACTATCACTCTTGCTTACCGATGCAATAGCAGTCTTGAGGAACTCAATCTTGTTCTTGGCAGCTCCTGTCTCAACAACAACGCTCTTCTCTGAAATCTTAGTAACCTTGCCGATAATTCCGCCGATTGTGATAACTTCATCACCTACAGCAAGGCTTGCTCTCATTTCTCTGTCTTCTTTGTCTTTCTTTCTCTGAGGTCTGATCATCATAAAATAAATCATTACGATGAATACGACCAGTAACAGAATATTAGCAGCACCTGTTGACATTACTATTTCCTCCCGTGACTTATATATAACCCTTATTTATGAACTGTATTGGTACCGGTGGTGGGGCTCGAACCCACACGATGTCTCCATCACCGGATTTTGAATCCGGCGCGTCTGCCAATTCCGCCACACCGGCTTGCTTGCGTTACACCATTTTTTAGATAAAAAAATGGTGTGGATGACTGGACTCGAACCAGCACGGTTGCCCACATGGCCCTCAACCATGCGCGTCTGCCTATTCCGCCACATCCACAC
>JBGUIG010000132.1:0-22910 GCA_045112795.1 Anaerovoracaceae bacterium
GTGACATACTCCCACCACTTTCGCTTTGCTAAGAAGTGGGGGCTTCTCGCTCAACAGTCCTTACGAACTGAGTATCGTCGTTATAAGGGCTCCTCAATTCGTGGTCCCCTTGTAACAAACACGAGCTATCCCCGTGTGCCCCACGGTTTGCATAAGGAAGGAACCGCGTTGCGGCAGGATGTCCTTATGCCCGTCCTTTTGTTTTGACTTATTTCTGCTATGAGGCTCTAAGCCTCGCTGCTTCCATTCTGATGTTTATTGCGGCATTCACGTCCCTGTCCAGTTCGCATCCGCATTCGCATCTGTAGATGCGGTCACTCAGTGCCAGATCTTCTTTGATCTTACCGCACTTACTGCATCTCTTGCTCGATGGGAAGAATCTGTCCACTTTCACCAGTTCCCCGCCCTGCTCCTCAAGCTTGTATGTGAGCATGGTCCTGAACATCCCAAAGCCATTGTCTGATACGCTCTTCCCAAAGTGCAGGCTCTGACTCATGGCTCTCATGTCGATATCTTCGACTCCGATAACATCATATCCGTTTGCGAGTTTCCGGCTCAGTTTATGCAGGAAGTCCTTCCTCTGGTTACTGATCTTCTCATGGACGGCCGCCACTTTGCATTTCTGTTTTGCATAGTTGCGGCTGCCCTTCACGCATCGTGCCAGCTTTCTCTGTTCTCTTGCAAGTTTTTCCTCTGACTTCCTGTAGTATTTCGGGTATTCCGCTCTTGTTCCGTCTGACATGACCGCCAGTCCATCCATCGCATAATCTATGCCAAGATATCTCTTCTCTGTGCCGTTTGCTTGGTTTTCACTTTCAGGCATTTCAAACAGGATCGATGCATAGTATTTGCCGCTTGGTTCTTTGACGATCGTGACATTCTTCAGTTTCCAGTCATCCGGGATCTCCCGGTGGACTCTTATCTTTACCGCCCCGACCTTTGGCAGCCGGATCTTCTTACCCTCGATGCGGATATTGTCGTTCACGAGATTTGTCTTGTAGCTTCTTTTGCTGTGATGTTTGCTCTTGTATCTCGGATAGCCTCTTTCCGGCATCTTCCTGTGATCACGGAATGCTTTTTCAAGATCGAGCTGCACATTGCAGAGCGCGATCGAGTCGACTTCACGCAGCCACGGGAACTCCTTCTTGTAGACTGCCGGAGTTGACTTTATCCTCTCTCCTGTCATCTCGCTGAGTGTCCTGTCTGTCAGCATACGGTTATACAGGAACCGGCAGCATCCGAACGTCTTCGCAAAGAGTATTCTCTGTTCTTTATTTGGTTCGATCCGAAACCGCATCGCTCTGTTCATCGTTTTTCTCCCTGAGTCTCTATATACTGCCGGATCACCTCTATCGGCGCGCCTCCTGCTGTAAGCAGACAGTAACTCTGGCTCCAGAACGCTTCCTTCCACAGTTTCTCTTTGATCTGCGGATGTTCCTTCTTGATGAGTCTGCTGCTTGCGCTCTTATATGCATTGATGAACTTGCTGATCTCTGTCTGTGGCTTTGCTCTGAACATCACATGGACATGATCCTCATCATGGTTCCACTCCTCAAGCGTTATTCCGTAGCGCTCCCCGATATACTCGAATATCTCTCTGCCGTATTCTGATATCTCTTCATCTATCACTTTACGCCTGTTTTTCACCACCATGATCAGGTGATAATATAGTAGATATACTGAATGTTGATTATGATCATATTTGTCCATCAGATCAACCTCTCTGTCCGCTTCGACTGAGTCATATTTCGTGATCTGATTATACCATTTTTGTTCATTTAGAACAACTGTTCGGGTTGGATTCCTTTGTTCTTTTCCTCTTTTCCTTTTTTCTTTTTCCCGATGGATTTCCATTTCTGCTTCTATGATATGTTTATATATCTCGCTCCTTTTTCGGCCTGAAAACATGTTTGTCGTATCGCATGAATTGCGCTATATATCTCACACCATGTTTTCAGGTTTTATGCAATTCATCCCTCCACCTATAGAGGATGGGGGAATTCTTGCTGGTTTATGTTAAACTTTCCGACTGGTAATTTCAGTGCAGGGTGTGGTCATATATCTGCTTATTTGGTAAAATATAAACAATATTCACGACAGTGTGCTTTGCAAAAATGCCTGCACACTGTTACATAGAGGGGAATACAAATACATCGGCGTCAGCAAAATAGTGCCCGCAGCGAATGCTGCAGGCGAAAGGGCACTGACTTGTCCGCTGTTTTTGTGATGTATTGGTCATCGATTAGTGGATATTTTGGAGAGGAAAAGGAAAAGCTAATGAGAAAGTATAAATGCAAGTATGACATAGAATTCCAGGATCTCAAGGAGATCATGGACTTTGTGGCAGATAAGTACGGGAAGAACATAGGATTTATCTACAAGAGCGCAGACAGAAAGACGAAAACAGAGATTACATACCGTAAGTTCAGAGAGGATCTGGACGCTGTCGGAGCATATCTTATCAGCAAAGGCCTTAAAGGCAAGCGCATCGTAGTTATCGGACCTAATTCCTATCAGTGGCTGGTAGCATATTATTCAGTAGTTATCAATGTAGGAGTAGTTGTTCCTCTTGACAAGGGACTGCCTGAAGACGAGATCATTAATTCTCTGAAGAAGTGCAAAGCGGATGCCATCATTTATGATGACACTCTCAAGATGGACTTCGAAAGCATCATAGCCAGAGACGACATCAACGCTGAGACGCTGATACCAATGAGCGATTTCACACAGGAGAAGATGCCTGAGCTGGCAGCCCTGATCAAGCAGTACAAGCCTGAATTCAAGGTCATTGATAAGCACGCAACGGATATCATCCTGTTTACCTCCGGCACATCAGCAGATGCCAAGGCTGCACAGCTGACTCAGCGCAATATCGCATCAACGATAGCAGCAATGAGAAAAGTCGAACCTATCTTTGAGGATGATGTAGAGATGATCCTGCTTCCGCTGCATCATGCGTTCGGAAACCAGGGAGTCCTGATGTTCATCAGCAATGGCTGCACCAATGTATTCTGCAGCGGACTCAAATACATCCAGAAGGAACTCAAAGAATACGGCGTCAGTGCATTCTTCTGCGTTCCGCTGATCATTGAATCGATGATTGGCAAGGTCCTCAAGACAGCAGAGAAGGAAGGCAAGCTTGCCAAACTAGAAACCGGCCGCAAGATTTCCAAGACGCTCATGAAAATGGGTATCGATGTAAGGCGCAAGCTGTTTAAGGACGTAATCGATGGTCTCGGCGGCAAACTGAGATTCCTCATCAGTGGAGCTGCAGCTCTTGATCCGAAGATCCTTGAGTACGCTACCGACTTTGGTATTCTTACAGTTCAGGGCTACGGCCTGACTGAGACTGCTCCGACTATTGCATCCGAGAGTTATTTCTACCGTAAACCTGGCTCTGTAGGCCATGCAATGCCTGGTGTAGAGGTAAAAATCAACGATCCTGACGAGAACGGAATCGGAGAGCTTTTCGCCAAAGGCCCGAATATCATGACCGGCTATCTCGATGATGAAGAAGCAAACAGAGAAGTATTTGTTGACGGATGGTTCAACACAGGAGATCTTGCCCGCATAGATGATGAAGGATACATTTTCCTGACCGGTCGCAAGAAGAACGTCATAGTTCTCAAGAATGGCAAGAATATCTATCCGGAAGAGATCGAAGCACTGATAGATAAGATTCCGTACGTAGTTGAGAATGTAGTCATGGGCGAGGCTGTAGGTGATGACTACAGACTTGTTGCTCATGTCGTCTATGATCCTGAGGCTGAGGCACTCAAGGATAAGAGCATCGAAGAGATTCAGGCAATTACCGATGCGGATATCGAGAAAATCAGCAATGATATGCCTTCTTACAAGAGAATCAAGCAGGTATATCTGAGAACAGAGCCATTCGAGAAGACAACCACTCAGAAAATCAAGAGAAGAACTGTCAAAGCCGGAGAGTAGACCAGAAGCACGATTCACTGCTCCTGTCTCAGACAGCCGCTTAGAAAACAGACAAAGAAGGCAAGTGACGAGTCACTTGCCTTCTTTTGCTTTGCACTGATACGACATAAATATTGGAAGGATTAATATGAATACTGCGCGCTATTGACACTTTCTATATACCTCTCAAAATCAATAGAACATATCAATTTTGACTGCTATGAGGCAGATAGTAAAATTTAGAAGTAAGGGGCGCCTTTTTTACGGCGCGTTTATTATTGATCTAATGTAAAGGGAGAAAGATAATATGGCAGACAATCAGAAAATGTGGGCAGATCTTGGAATGAACCTTGAAATGCATGACCAGCTGTGCGCAGTACTTCCTGGTGCTATCGGCGATGTATTCATGTCACAGGAGAACAGACCTGAATGTATGGATTATTTTGATATGGTACTCGCTGATGTTCACGGCCTCAGACCATCCGAGCTCGTAGAGTTCAGAAAGAATGGCGGCAAGGTATTCGGAACATTCTGTGCGTATGTACCGGATGAGGTTATCGTAGCTGCTGATGCTATTGCTACAGGCCTTTGCGCAGGATCTCAGTTCTGGGTACCTGGCGGTGAGAGATATCTTCCTGCCAACACATGTCCGCTGATCAAGGCTATGCTCGGCGCAAGATTTGACAGAACATGCCCGTTCTACAGACTCGCAGACGTATATATCGGAGAGAATACATGCGACGGAAAGAAGAAGGCTTATGAAATCCTCGGTACTGATGTTCCTCTTCACGTAATGGATCTTCCTCAGATGAAGAGACCTAAGGATTACCTCAAGTGGGCAGATGAAATCAAGGACCTCAAGGATCTCGTTGAGAAAGAAACAGGAAACAAGGTTACCGAAGAGAACCTTGCAGAGGCTATCAAGACTATCAACGCTAAGAGAGCAGCTCTTCAGAGACTGTATGATGAGAGAAAGAACCTCAACGTACCTATCTCCGGAACAGATACACTGCTGATCAGCCAGATCGCTTACTATGACGATCCTAAGAGATTTGCTGCTATGGTCAACAAGCTGTGTGACGAGCTCGACAAGAGAGTTGCTGAGGGCGTAAACGTTGCAGAAGGCAAGAAGAGAATTCTCATCACAGGAACACCAATGGCTATTCCTAACTGGAAGATGCACAACCTCGTTGAGACAAGCGGCGGCGTAGTTGTATGCGAAGAGACATGCACAGGCACAAGATACTTCGAGAACCAGGTAGATGAGAGCGGCAAGACTGTTGATGAGATGATTCAGAACATCGCTGACAGATACATGGGAATCAACTGCGCATGCTTCACACCGAATACTGCAAGAGCAGACGATGTAGTAAGACTTGCTAAGGAATTCAAGGCTGACGGAGTTATCGATGTTAACCTTATGTTCTGCCAGACTTATGACATCGAGGGAAGAAGCCTTGAAGAGAGACTCAAGGCAGAGGGAATCCCATTCCTCGGTCTCGAGACAGATTACACTGACAATGATGCTCAGCAGCTCAAGACAAGAATCGGCGCATTCATCGAGATGCTCGGCTAATCTGAAGCACCACCTGACAAGTTAAATCAGACTTGTAGTGTCAGAACACAACACTTTAACAGAAAAGGGCGGAATTCATTTCCGCCCTTTCTTTCCGAAGCGGCATTGATGTGATACAATAGCTGAGCGAAAGGCCATCGTGCGCTTACAGACAGAAAGGCTTTACCTGTTTACAGATGTCAGAATTTATTCATTATTACATTCTTTTCCAGAATCATACGGATGCGACTGCTATGTACCGTACCCTCAAGAAGAACTCGGTATATGCACAGATCAGCCCGACACCGAGAGAACTCAGCGTATGCTGCGGTGTTTCTCTGCTGGTCCGGGGCGAGGACGTAGACAGAATCAAGGAAATAGCGGAGACAGACAATCTTAATTATCTGTCAATCGATGGACTGAACAATACTTTTGATAATACGAGGCACAAATATGGCTAAAAAATACATAGGAATCGACATTGGATCTACAGCTTCTAAGGTTTGCGTGCTTGAAGAAGGCAAGGAGCCTGTATTTGAAGTACTTCCTACAGGCTGGAACAGTAAAATCACAGCCGGAATCATCAAAGATGATCTGGTCAAAAGATATGGTGAAATCGATGATTCATCTGTTGTTGCAACGGGCTATGGAAGAATCAGTGTTGATTACGCAGATCACGTTATAACTGAAATAACCTGCCACGGAAGAGGCGGATATGAGATGATCGGACGTGACTGCACTATCATAGATATAGGCGGGCAGGACACCAAGTACATCAACGTTGTGGGAAGCAGACCTGTTGATTTCCTTATGAATGACAAGTGCGCTGCCGGTACAGGAAAATTCATCGAGGTAATGGCAAACAGACTCGGACTGACCATCGAAGAACTGTTTGAGCTGGCTGAGATCGGCAATCCTATATCTATCAGCTCACTTTGCACAGTATTCGCTGAATCAGAGGTCATTAATTATATGGGAGAGGGCAGAAGCCGTGAAGACCTGGCTGCAGGAGTTATTGATTCGGTAGCGCTCAAGGTTGCGACACTGGTTCAGAGAAAAGAGATCCAGGATACCGTTATTATTACAGGAGGATTCAGCAATAATGAATTCTTCGCGTCCCTGCTGAGCAAGAAACTCGGCAAGACAGTAACGGCAATGCCTCTCGGAAGATATGCCGGCGCATACGGCGCAGCCCTGCTGGCACAGCAGAAGGACAAGAAATAGATAGCTGATAGATAGTAAATAGACAGTAAATACAACAGGGCGGCTTACTGTGAACCGGTAAGCTGTCTTTTTTATTGAAAATTCAACGAGTTCACAATAAGATAATCGAAGCCTGAATGTGGTAAACACCCATAATAGTGTGATAATATTTATATAACTATACGAAGGGACAGAGAGGAGATTCAGATGTTCAGAAAATTCAGAGAAAGCCCTTATTTCAAAGCAGGTATTACGCTGCTGATAAGCGGGGGCATTCTGATTATGTTCCACAACTGGGTAAGTAATACACATTTCTCGGTCGGCTTTGAGACATTAAGCAAAACTATGGCTCCGGTGCTGATCGGAGGTATTTTCGCGTTCATCCTCTGCCCTGTATATAACACCTGCGTTAAGCACAGCTATCAGAAAATGCTCAAAGGAGCCACGAGAAAAGGCTTCTCAATCGGAGCGATGATAATCCATGACGATGGAGTTCTTGAAGTTGACAAGGAAGAGAAGCGCAGGATCCTGACTGCGGCGAGGGCATTTGCGTCTTTGGTGTGCGTCATCCTCGTTGCCGGACTGGTAGGATTGTTCGTTTATTTTGTAGTTCCTCAGGTTGTTGAGAGTGCTATCAACCTCATCAATACTATGCCACAGAGACTCGACGCATTGTCATTGTGGTGCAGTGTGCATCTTTCACACTTTCCGATAATAGCTACATGGGTCGACAATATTGCCAATGCAGGAAACAGTGAGATACTTTCCTGGATACAGAAACACATACTCACCGGAAACGCTGTCAGCATTGCCACAATGGTTTCAAATGGAGTCATGACTGCAGTCAAGTATGTTGCAAATGCTTTTATCGGACTTCTGATAATGGTATATTTCCTCAACTACAAGGAGAGACTTTTCGCAATTATGCGAAAACTTGTCAACGCAACATGCGGGCAGAAGAAAAAGGCGGCTGTTTATGAATTCGCAAGTATTGTAAATGAGACCTTCATCGGTTTTATCGTCGGACGTATCATTGACTCATTCATAATAGGTGTGCTGACGTTCATTGTTCTTAAGATATTTGCAATTCCGTTCGCGCTGATGATCAGTGTAATAGTCGGAATAACGAATATTATTCCATTCTTCGGACCTTTTATCGGTGCGATTCCGTCGGTATTCATACTTATGCTTGAGCGGCCGATCGATGCGCTGTATTTCATTATTATCATAATCGTGATACAGCAGATAGACGGCAATATTATCGGGCCGAGAATTGTCGGCAATGCGATAGGAATCAGCAGTTTCTGGGTCCTGATATCCGTCCTTGTCGGCGGAGGCCTGTTCGGGTTCGGAGGTATGGCACTGGGAGTACCTGTTTTCGCAGTAATTTACAGGTATGTTGACAAACTCACTATGTCGAGCCTCAAACGCAAGCAGAAAGATACAACAACCGCATATTACTTCAGCCTTGAACCATACGGACTCGAAGATGATGAGGTAGAGATTGATCCTGACAACAAGAAAAAGCAGAAATCAGTCTTTGACCTCTTCAAGAAAAACATTAAGGACCCTGCTCACAACAAATTCCTGCATGAGCGTCCAAGTGAATATACTGACAGAAGCCGGATTGATAATTCGAAGTATGACCCGGGAGAGGATGAAATTACAGAATGACAGATAATAAGAATACAGTATTAACAACTCTTGATAAAATTGCAGCAGTTCTTCCGGAAGACTGCATAGCTGCCGGCGAACTAATGTCCAGACACACATCTTTCAGAATCGGTGGCCCTGCCGGTGCTCTCGTTACAGTTGAAAATGAGAAGCAGCTGGCTGATGTGCTCGGAATATGCTCGGCAGAGCAAGATCTGGAGTATATGCTGGTCGGAAACGGATCAAACTTCCTTGTTGCGGATGAAGGTTATCCGGGAATAGTTATTAAGCTCGGCGGTGAATTCGGAGGTATTGAAACTGTTCAGGAACATTATGGTGAGGACGGTGAATATGCCCTGGTCAGAGCAGGAGCCGCGAGACTTCTGTCCTCCGTAAGTTCATATCTGACAGATAAAGGCCTGTCCGGATTTGAGTTTGCAAGCGGTATTCCGGGCAGCATTGGCGGAGCTGTTTTCATGAATGCCGGCGCATACGGTGGCGAAATGAAAGATGTGGTCGTATCCGCCAGAATTATGAAACCTGACGGCTCAGATATCTGTGAGGTCACAGCAGACGAGCTTGAGTTCGGATACAGGCACAGCATGGTTGAGGAAACAGGCGTTATTGTTCTATCTGCGCTGCTGTGTCTGAGACATGATGGTCCGGATGAAATTGCAGCCAGAGTCAGAGAACTGCAGGATAAGAGAAATTCAAAACAGCCGGTTAATTATCCGAGCGCAGGCAGTACCTTCAAAAGACCTGTTGGCGGATTTGCCGCTGCGCTTATTGATCAGGCAGGTCTTAAAGGATACCGCGTTGGTGGCGCTGTGGTATCTGAAAAGCACGCCGGGTTTGTAATTAATGACGGCGGCGCTACTGCAGAGGATGTCCTTGCGGTCATGAGGCATGTAAGGAAAACAGTTTATGAACAAAGCGGCATCATGCTTGAACCTGAAGTAAGACTCATAAACTGCAGCCTCTGACAGAGTACCGTAAGGGTAATGATCAACCATCACACAGAGGTGATACGGGGGAGATAATATGACTTTAGAGGAAATCAAAAACAAATTCAGAATAACCGCCGATTATCATACTCATACCATCTACTCGAGAGTCGGTCCGTATTTTCACGGAAAGGGTACGATTATCCGGAATGTAGCTGCGGCATCAATCAAGGGCCTTCGCGAGGTAGCTATCACAGATCATGGTCCGTCGGACTTTTATGGTCTCGACCTGAAGAAGATTCCGCAGATGAGAGATGATATAGCCCAGGCGGTCAAGCGCTTTCCACGTGTAAAAGTATTACTTGGCGTAGAAGCGGATATTGTCGACTCGCCTAATGGTCTCGATGTTGCGAAAGAAGATTTTGCACTGTTTGACTTCGTAAATGCGGGTTACCATTATGTACCGAACTGTCACATGATTCAGAACTGGCTGGCATTCAGATTTCCATGCCCACAGGGAATCAAAGATAAACTCCGCAAACAGAATACAGACAGGATCATCAGAGCACTTACCAGTAATAATATATGTATTCTTACACATCCGGGAGACAAAGCATATATCGATACGCATGCGGTCGCAAGGGCATGTGAGCAGACCGGGACTTTGGTCGAAATCAATGCCAGACACAGACATCCAAACTGCGACGAACTGAAAATATTCGCTGAATATGATGTGAAATTTGTCATCAGCAGTGATGCTCACAGACCGGAGAAGGTCGGCAGATACGTTAAGAGCATGGCTCTGGCATTGTCTGCGGGAATAAATGCAGACAGAATAGTTAATATAGATATTACAGAATGAATCCACGGCATTCATGATATACATAAGATGAGTGCTGTAGGGAGAAAAGCGGACAGAAGGTTATAATAATATTATGAAAGTTGTAATTATTACAGGAATGTCGGGTGCAGGACGAAGCAGAGCAGCAAACTGGTTTGAAGACCAGGGATATTACTGTGTCGATAATATGCCGCCTGCGCTTATTGACAGTTTTCTGGAGATGGCATCTGTCGATACCAACAGAATAGACAAGGTTGTTTTTGTAGCTGACCTGAGAAGCGGCAGCTTCTTCGAAAAACTGACCAAGACAATTGATGACCTTCGAAAGCGTCCGGGAATTGAGCTGACTGTTCTCTATATGGAGGCTGCTCCTACAGAAATCGTCAGAAGATATAATGAAGTAAGAAGAAATCATCCGCTCAGCGGTTCCGCTGCAAGCATAGATGTAATTGAAGAGGAAAGGCTCAAACTCGAAGAGATAAGAAAGAAAGCTGACCTGATTCTTGATACGACTAATCTTAAGGTTGCGGAACTCAACTCTGAACTTGACAATCTGATTTTCGGCGGCAGCGGCTCTTCGAACTTTGCCATCAACATCAGTTCTTTCGGCTTTAAGTATGGAATTCCGAGCGAGTCAGATGTCATGTTTGATGTCAGATTCCTTCCGAATCCTTACTGGGTGCCGAGTCTGAAAAAACTTACAGGCAATAATAAAAGAGTTGCAAACTACATATTCAAAAGCGAACTGGCCGGACAGTTTGTAGACTCTGTGCATCTGCTCCTGAAAGCAATGGTTCCGGGATACATAAATGAGGGAAAGTATCATCTAAATATTGCATTCGGATGTACCGGTGGACATCACAGATCGGTAGCTATTGCTAATGCGGTGGCGGAGAAATTCAGACTGGACGGAATGAGAGTCAGGGTCAATCACAGAGATCTTGACCTGCAGAACAAAAGGAGATAGATGAGCTTCTCATCAGATGTCAAAGGCGAACTAGCCAGAATTGAAAACTCCAAAAAATGCTGTATGCTGGCGGAAATCGCCGGCTTTCTTAGAGTATCCAGTTCTATAAGGCTTGTCGGAGGAGGTAAGCTCGGTATTGTAGCGACTACAGAGACGAACGCGACAGCACGTCATTACTGGAAACTTCTCAAGGAGTATTTCAAGAGCAACGCTGAGCTGGCCGTCGGGGATTCCCAGATGCCCGGGA
This sequence comes from Anaerovoracaceae bacterium, assembly GCA_045112795.1. Classification (GTDB taxonomy): domain Bacteria; phylum Bacillota; class Clostridia; order Peptostreptococcales; family Anaerovoracaceae; genus Crickella. Next base: position 11,338 of record JBGUIG010000132.1, read on the forward strand.
GCAGAAAGTACCGTAACCGCTATTATCTGAACATCAGTCCTGAAGAGAAGTCGATGCAGATTCTGAGAGAGACCGGCATGATGCTTATCCGTGAAGGGGACGACTATTTCAGTGACGGTATTTATCAGCCTGTTGTCAGATCAAAGTGCTGCAAGAAATCATACCTCAGAGGAATGTTTCTCAGCTGCGGAACAATGTCGGATCCCAACAAAAGCTATCATCTTGAGTTTGTTCTGGACAAAGAGCAGACTGCAAATGACTTGAAAAAACTGATCGGCTCATTTGTAGACCTGTCGGCCAATATAACCAAAAGAGGCGACAAGTACATAGTATATATCAAGAAACAGGAATACATCAGGGATATTCTCAGCCTGATGGGTGCAGACGACGCGGTTCTTGAGTTTGAAAATATCCGGATCCTGAAAAGCTCTGCAGCCAGAACGAGAAAGGCAATGAACTTCGAGGAAGCCAACGGCAACAAATCTCTGATGGCAGCTGAAGAGCAGAAACATTGGCTTCAGAAAATTGCAGAGTCCGAGTGTGGACGCAAAGCGACCAAAGAAGACCTGGCTGATCCGGGCAGTACATTCTGGACAGAAGGACTGAGACATCTGCCGCCGCAGCTTAAAGAGGTCGCTTACATCAGATTATACAAACCTTACGCAGACCTGAGAGAGATCGGAGAGACCATCAGTCCGCCAATCGGCAAGCCTGCAGTAAGCAAGCGCTTTTCAAAAATCAAAACTTTGGCAGAAGAAATATGACCGGATGCCTGTTACTGTGGCGCAATCCGGATTAACGGAGTGAAATGGAAAAGAATCAGATAATTGAACTCACAATAGAAGATATGCTCGATGACGGCAGAGCTTTCGGCAGATACGACGGCTGTGCCGTTTTTGTCAGCGGAAGTGCTGTACCCGGAGACACAGTTTCCGTGAAAATTACCAAAGCGAAGAAGTCTTCAGCAGAAGCAGCCGTAACAGAAATCCTGTATCCTTCACCAGACCGTATTGAAGCTCAGTGCCCGTACTTTACCAAATGCGGCGGATGCACACTTCAGGAACTGTCATATGATGCCCAGAAGAAACTCAAGACAGAGCAGGTGCGCTCTAAACTGATGAGGCTTGGCGGACTGGAGAATCCTCAGGTCAATAACATAATCGGCGCAGAAACACTCAAGTATTACCGGAACAAGGCTGTATTCGCTGTAGGACCTCACGGGGAGGTCGGGTTTAATAAGGGCAAAAGTCATTATGTCGTTGATATAGAAGACTGCATGCTTCAGACAGACGAGGCGATGGTATGCGCAGATGCTCTGAGGGCATTTCTCCGCATGTCGGGGGTAAAGTGCATAACACAGATGACCGTTAAGACGGCTTTCGGAACAGGCGAAGTAATGGTTGCTCTCGAAAGTGAGAAAAAAGATATTCCGCAGATAGATAAGCTTGCGGAAATGCTGGATGATGCTGTATACAGTCTGAGTCAGGCAGATGAAGAGAGCGAAAATGCCGGCAGCACTGACTTCAGCCTCGAATCCATAGCTGTAATACATAAGGGAAAATGTCACATACTCGCCGGAAAACCTACGATCACAGAAACTGCTGTACGCGGAGATGGCAAAGCTATAGGCTATGAAATCAGTCCTCAGTCATTCTATCAGGTCAATCCCGAGCAGATGCCGAAGCTGTATGATAAAGCGATGGAGTATGCAGCTCTGACCGGTTCAGAGACAGTTCTCGACCTGTATTGCGGTGTCGGCACCATAGGAATCTGGATGGCGGATAAGGCAGAGAAAGTCATAGGAATCGAGTCCGTCAGACCTGCCGTAATTGATGCAAACAGAAACTCAGTTATCAATAATATAATCAACACAAGGTACATATGCGGCAAAGCCGAAGAAGAACTCCCGGGGATGATGGGTCTGGCAAAGCTGTGGAAGTGGAATGAAGTAAATGAACGGGTAGAAAGAGAACCTGAGATACGCATTGAGCATGCGGATGTCGCGATTCTTGACCCTCCGCGCGCTGGCTGCGAAGAAGCTTTGCTCGAAGCAGTAGTAAGAGCAGAGCCTGACCGCATAGTCTATGTGTCCTGCGATCCCGGAACCCTCGCAAGAGACGTGAAGTATCTGTGCATGAACGGCTACGAGTTTGTCGAAGCGACACCGGTAGATCAGTTCCCGTGGACATCACACATCGAGGTAGTCGCGAAAATACAAAGACAATAATGCCCAAAACCCTTGAAATTCAAGGCTTTCACGATTTGGCGATTTTTGCAGATTTTAGCGAAAATCGCCATTTTTTAGTGTCCGGATCGAAATCAAAAAGGGCATCTGGTCAAAGGAAATACATCAACAGGCGTAGTTCCGAAAAAATGGCTGTTTTCTGAAAGCCTTGCAATTACTGCGTTATACATCCATTATTCATCGAAATCCATGTATTTTCAGGCGGGGTAGTTCATACAATGGAAAAAATACACGCCACTGTGTATACTCTTTATTCATTTTATGCATTTTTATTCATTCGGGCCTCAAAGGCCTCGAAAACTCGCATAATTGCCCGCGATCAGGAAACCCCTTATAGTAGATGTAGGTGAACACCGGTGTTATCAATACCAGCAAGGAAGGAGGGTTCGCCTATTGGGTAGATCAATAAAGAGAATAAGAAAAAAATGAATACAGTATCAAACTGTAAATCAGAGGTAAAATATGCGATTCCAGCATTTTGGACGTTTTCAGTTCCATCTGGCTCGCAGCAATGACATAGTTGGGAGAAGATTTGTTTGTTAAGGCAAGCTGAAAGGAGGTCATGGATATGTTCGGACCAAAATATAAATTCACTTATGAAGAAGTCAGAATCATAGTTCTGGCGCTGATAGAACTCAAGAATCAGCTGATCGAAGAAGGCAGATACACTGACAGCGTTGATGACCTTCTTGTCAGGCTGGTCGACTAGTTCAAAAAATTAATATTATTCAGCCAGTTTATACATGCCTGCTCTTAAATAGGGCAGGCTGTTATATTGTCACGAAAACCAGATGAAAGGAAGGTAATACTTAATGGAACAACCAAGAGAAGGAAAGATGATCGTTATCACAGGAGGCAAAGTAAAGGATGCAAATGTGCTTGTGGACAGAATAGCGAAACTCACGGCCGCACATTATCTTAGTTCTGTGGAATATGATCTGTCAAAGCGAACAGAGCAGCAGATCAGGTGCACATTGATGAATCTCTACCGGGAAAGGAAGTACTGGGAGGCGGTAGGAGTCCTTATGGAGATTTTTAAGGAATTGGAAGATGAAGGAGCACAGGATCTTCTGGTCGTACTCAATGCCGAGAGAACTGAAGCGAATGGAAGAGTATTTCTTGAAGGTTTACTCGAATACACAGGAATCTTCTGGGACAGAGCACCCGGAGATGTTCCCGTGAAAATGGCCAGTTAAGGGGGTGGTCGGATGGCGAAAACAATAGCTATATGTAATCAGAAGGGAGGTGTCGGAAAAACAACGACTGCACTGAATCTTGGAGTCGGACTTGCAAGAGAAGGCCAGCGCGTACTTTTGATCGATGGAGATCCGCAAAGTGACCTGACCTCGTCATTAGGATACAACCCTGATGATCTGGATAAGTCCCTTGGCCGACTGATGTATCTTGCAACCAAAGACTCCAGACCGGATGTGGGGGACACTATTCTGCATCACACAGAAGGGGTAGATATCATACCATCCAATCTGGATCTTTCTTCCATGGAGACTCAGCTTGTAAACGCGATGAGCAGAGAGAAAGTGCTGACCAATCTTCTGAAGGATGTGAAAAAAGACTACGACTATATAATCATCGACTGTCTCCCGTCACTTGGTATGCTGACGATCAATGCGCTCACTGCAGCGGACAGCGTGATAATCCCCGTGCAGGCTCAGTACCTGCCGGCCAAAGGAATGACCCAGCTCATGAAGAGCATAGACATGGTCCGGAATCATACCAATGATCAGCTGAAGATCGATGGTATCGTTATGACTCTGGTTGATGGCAGAACCAATCTTGCCAAGGATGTAATCAACGCAATCAGAACCAATTATGGTATGCACCTGAGAATTTTCGACACCCAGATCCCTGTAGCAGTCAAGGCAGCAGAGGCAACAAGAGAAGGACAGAGCATCTTCGCTTATGACAGATCATCCAAACCGGCGAAGGCTTATGAGATGCTGACAAAGGAGGTGATGAAGCTTGGCGAACGAGAGAAGCACAGAAATGAGATTGCCGTCACTCTCTGATCTGTTCTCCTCACAGGAAGAGCGTGATGATGCAAAACTAAAAAGGATCTACGAGATACCGCTCGATGAGATCGATCCATTTCCGGATCATCCATTCAAGGTCCGGGATGATGAGGATATGCAGAATCTGGTCGAATCAGTGAAAGCTAACGGAGTACTTACTCCTGCTACAGTACGGAAAAAAGAAGATGGCAGATATGAACTGCTGTCAGGACACAGAAGGCACAGAGCATGTAAGATCGCTGGAATACCTACCCTCAGATGCGAAGTAGTCGATATGACAAGAGATGAAGGAACGATTTTCATGGTAGAGTCCAACTTTCAGAGGAGTAAGATACTCCCAAGTGAGAAAGCATTTGCTTACAAAATGCGGCTGGAGGCGATGAAGAGGCAGGGGCAACGCACAGATCTAACTTCTCGCCCAGTGGGCGAGAAGTTAAGTGTGGAACGTGTCAGTGATGAATCCATAGACAGTGCACGACAGATTCATAGATATATTCGTCTTACAGAACTACTACCTGAAATTTTAGACATGGTCGATGAGGGGCAGATAGCCCTGAGACCTGCGGTTGAGCTTTCATATATCCCAAAGCTGTCACAAGGGCTGCTGTGGGAATCGATGGAAATGGAGAGCTGCACACCGTCACATGCACAGGCAATCAGGATGAGGCGAATGTCGGAGGAAGGTAAGCTCACACCGGAAGCGATGGAAGCGATACTTACCGAGGAGAAGCCGAATCAGAAAGAGAGGATCATTCTGAGAGGGGAACGATTCAGGAATCTGTTTCCTCCGGATCTCCCGGTATCCAAACGAGAGGACTATATCGCTGCCGCCATGGAATTCTACGGCAGACATCGGCAGAGGCAGCGGGAACGGGATGATGCCAGATAGGAGGAGTATTGCCCAACTGCATGAGGAGTAACTTTTCCCATCTCCTTCCCTATAACCCTACCTCTATTACTACCAGTTACTAACCGAAGAAGAAAAATATTAATATTACAATAATCGCAATATCATGACAAACATGCAACGCTCAGATTTAACGATCTGGGCGTTTTTTGTTTGTCTGAATTGGCGGGAAAGGAAGGTATATGACGAAAACCAAAGAAGACAAAGCTAATGACGAAGTGATCATCTGCACTGACGATGCAGGAATGCAGCTCTATCTCAGTGAAAAGGCAGCCAACAGGCTCAGCTGGATCCTCACAGGTGTTTGCATCGTGCTCAGCCTACCGGTGATCATCCTCGCATTCATGTGCATTTAGCGGAAAGGAGAAAACAGATATGTGTAAAGATCAAATGAAGACAAGGCTTTTTGCCATCTTTCTTGTGTTCTGCATGCTGGCTGCATCTATGCCTATGCTTGCGTACGCGGCAGAAGGAAATGAAACTGATCCGACGCAGCAGATTACAGAAGAAGAACAAACTGAAGCTGAGACACAGCCATCACAGGAGACGGTCGAGAAAGTGGAAACGACCGAAACAGGCAGTGACAAGGCTGCATCTGAATCTGCCGGAGAGGCGAAAACAAATCAGGAACCAGAAAAAGCTGAATCCAATGACAAGCCTGTACCAAAGGCGCTAAAGGCTGCGGCCAATGATGCTGCTGAAGAAGATGACGGGACCGGCATTGAAACGGATGAACAGACTGATCTTCCGGAAGGCGGACAGGAAGTAAAGTTCGTTTTCGATGGAGCAGATAAGCTTGATGCATGGATCGAAGGTGTCAGTGAATCAGCTTTCAGTATGGATCCTGAAACAGGAGACATCAACATCGACTACGACATCACCATCAACAACAACGATACCATGACTCTGAACGCAAACTCAGATATCATCTTCAAAGAAATTGACGGTAAGTGCCTTAATATCGGCGTCGGAAATGACCTGGATAATGCCAAGACCATTGTTACAGTCAGTCAGCCTGGTAAGCTTGCGACAGTCGGTACGACAGGCGAGTGTACTGTATATGTCAAAGTGACAGATACTCCGGAAGATATCGGAGAAACGATCGACGGAGACCCTGACGATCCGGATTCGACAGTATCCTACAGCTTCATCACTTCAGAAGACGATGAGGGCAAATACTACGGTGACGGAGATCCTGAAGTCCACTCATCTATCAAGAAGGGTGACAAGTTCACAGGATCTGCTGTCTGTGTATCCTGGACATACAACTGGGGTTCAGGTCCTTCACACGCAGACATCAAGTGCACAACAGGAAAGCTCAAGGGCAAGGTGATCGGTACAGCATGTATCTCAGGAAAGTCCAAGGCTCTCGCACTCAAGGGAGCCAAGTTCTCTTATGTTGCCAAAGTCGTAAGCGTTGACAGCAAGAAGGGCAAAGTCAAGTATGATGTCACCTTCTATCCGAGAGACCGTCATAACGTATCTTACGGAGAACTGAGTAATTTCCATGTAGCCACCCAGACGATGGCAGGAACAACAACTCTGTCATATACTCCGCAGATAGATGTCAAGGTCAAGAAAGTGGATCCGCAGACTCACTACAATCACCCTGAGAACTACAACGTCGGCGGCGCGACATTCCAGATCTATACGGATGAAGCATGTACCAAGAAGGCAACGGACATCAAGGGAAACAACGCTCTTCTCACCATCAAAGCTGACTCAACAGGTCACAGTGGAGAGAGCCAGACTATTACTCTTAAGAAGCTCGACGGCACAGAGTATTACGTCAAGGAAGTCAGTTGCCCTAAGGGATACAAGCTTGCAGGTATCGGTACGATCCAGGAAGACATGACAGTAGAAGAAGCAGTCGTGATTCCTCAGGTAAAGGTAGTCAAAAAGGCAGCTCAGACAGATGTCGACTATCTGCAGTTTTCCAACAACTACACTCTAAAAGGTGCTGAGTACACCATGTACTGTGACGCTGCATGCACCAAGGTCGCAAAAGATATCACAGGCAAAGCTGTTGTGTTCAAGACAGATATTATGGGGCAGACTTCACCTGTAAGAGTGGATATCGGAAACTACTGGGTCAGGGAAACCAAGGCATCCAAGGGATTCAGGAAGGATAGTAAGACATACAGCTTCACTCTCACAGAGGCTCATGAGGACGAGCCTTACACAGTCGATTCCACTGAGGAGCCAACATATAAGAATCCGGGACTCAAGGTGTTCAAATTCGATCCTACCGGAGCCAAGGGGTGGAAGAGACTTGTCAATGCTGAATTCACGATCAAATACTACGATGTAACTGTGCCATATGGCGATGAGAACGACATAGATCCTGCTTCAGTCGATCTTTCAGGCAAGACCCCTGTACGTCAGTGGACGTTCAAGACGAGAAAGATGCCTACAGACGATCCTACCGTGATCATGGCGGGATTCGACTGGAACAGTGATGAAACGGTCAGCGGTGATGATTTCCTTACTGAAGGCGGCAGCCGTGTACTTCCATGCGGCTTTTACACGATAGAAGAGACAAAGTCACCTACAGGTCTTTCTCTTTTCGAAAAGATCTATCACGGTAAAGTATACCAGCCTGCAAACGGTGCAGCTGCAAGTGTATTTACAGAAGGAGCAACCGCAGACGGACAGATCATCACAAAGATCAATGTTCCGAATAAACCTCAGCATGTGACTGTCGGCATCAGAAAGCTCGATGCGGAATCAGAGACTACTGTAGCTAAGGGACAGGCGAGTTCTGAGAGAAAGAGTGCTTTCGGATCACTTGCAGGAGCTAAATACGAAGTCTACTTCGATAACGACGAGACAGAGAAACCTGAGATCGTCGGAACTATCACTACAGATGAGAAGGGCGAAGGATACCTCACCAAGAGGATGGCAGGCAGACCTGAAGCCATCGGAGATGATCTTGAGCCGGGAACATATTACGTCAAGGAAGTAAAGGCGTCCCCTGGATATGTAGTAGACAAGTATATCCTCAAGGATGGTAAGACTGAAGAGATCAGATCCGGAAAAATCGAAGTGATCTGCGGCTACAGAGAAGACGGCAAGGCCGTAACAAAGACCATCACAGGAGAATATGGCGACGGTATGCATCTTTTCAGAACAAGAGCAGAGAATGAGAGCACCGAGATCTTCAATTACACTGTAACTTCAAAGGACTGGCCCCATAAGACACACATAAGAAAGACTGATGCGGCTACAGGCAAAGATCTTCCGGGAGCGAAGCTTCAGATCATCGATGCAGCCGGTCAGATCGTTGAAGCGTGGACATCGACAAATGAAGAACACATCGTATGGGCGCTTCCAGATGGGAAATACACGCTTCGTGAGATCGCAGCACCATATGGCTATGATGTAGCCGAGGATATCTCGTTCGAGATCAGGGATAACGTCATAGAGAACTCAGTGGAGATGAAGAACAAGCCTGTTACAGTCGGCACAACTGCACTTGATGATGCAACACAGTCCCACCAGGGCGTGTTTGCTGAATACTCGACTATCGTGGATAAGGTCAAAGTGACAGGCCTTTACGAAGGCAGAGAGTACGTTATCAAGGGTGTCATGATGGACAAAGCGGCAGGTGAAGCGATCACAGACGCTGAAGGAAACCCTGTGACCGCCGAGTCAAAGCCTTTCATCGCAACAGGCGATGAGATGGAAGTGGAAGTTGAGTTCACGGTTGATTCGTCAAAGTTCACTACTGACACTGTAGCTGTAGTATTCGAGAATCTGTATAGAACAAGTCAGGTCCATGATGAAGAGACGCCTGTCGAGCTCCAGAAGCATGAGGAGATCGGTGATGAGGAGCAGTCGATCCACTATGGCGGTATCGTATCTACAACAGCTCTCGACAAGGCCTCGAAGAGCCACAATATCCTTGCGGCTGAGAACGTTACAATCGTTGACACTGTAAAGTTTGAGAATCTCTCTCCAAACAGCGAATACGAGATCACGGGAACGATCTTCGATAAGACCACCGGCAAGCTTACGGATATCTCAGCATCAAAGAAGTTCACTCCGAAGACTGCTGACGGTACTGTAGATGTCGAATTCATATTCAATGCTACTGAGTTTGCCAACCATGACCTTGTTGTATATGAGACTCTTCTCATCAATAAGATAGAGATCAACAGACATGAGAATCCTGATGATGAAAATCAGACGATGTATGTTCCTGAGATCAAAACTACTGCTGCTGATATAGCTACCGGTGATCATATCGCATATGGCGGTGAGACTGTAAGGATCAACGATGTAGTTGAATACCACAACCTCATCCCGGGCAAGCAGTATACTATGAACGGTACTCTTATGAATCAGAGAACAGGAAAGCCTGTGAAGGTAAACGGCAAAACTGTCACTGCATCCAGAACATTCACACCGAGCGAGAAAGACGGAACTGTCGAGATCGAATTTGTATTCAACGGGATCGATCTCAGAGGAGATACGGTAGTCGCATTTGAGGAATGCACAGTTGACAGAATACCTGTCGCAGTGCATATGGACATCAATGATGTTCCTCAGTCTGTGAAGATCCCTAAGATCGGGACAAAGGCAGCTCTTGTAGACAAAGCTGTCGAAGATACTGTTTCATACGAGAATCTTATCCCGGGACAGTACTTCCTGAGAGGATGGCTCGTCGATAAAGAGACCGGAGAAATGATCAAAGGTTCCGAAGGGGAGACTCTTCTCAATGTTACAGAAGGTGCAACGTCCGGTACTGCTGTTGTTGAACTCAGTATCGACAATTACGACAAGCTCTCAGGACATAAGATCGTGGCCTTTGAGGAATGCTATTATGTCGTGACCAATGATGACGGCACACCCGGAGAGAAGCTCGTAGGTGAGCATAAGGATATAAAGGACGGAAAGCAGACTGTAAAGATCCCGTTCGGTGGTCCGAAGACAGGTGACAGCACGCCTCTTTTGATTTACCTCGGGATATTTACAGCAGCGCTCGGAGGAATGCTTTTCTTCGTGATCAGAGAGTATGCCGAAAGACGCAGACAGCACAGAGAGGATATGGAGATGTTCGCCTGATAAGGGCAGCATCGGTAGCGCAGAGGCGGAAGCTTAGCAGCAACCGCCTCTATTGTTTTGCAAGAATAATGGAGGAAGACCAATGAATCATAAAGAAACATCTTTGAATGTTGAAGTCGCGAGACTGTGTGGAACGAATGCAGCAGTCGTGGCTTCCAAGCTGTGGGAATCACAGGCTGACAGTGAGGCGGTCAGATATATTGACGGATATCCGTGGATCAGAGCCTCGTATAGAAGGCTCACGGTAAAGATACCGTTCCTGTCGGTGCACATGGTGAGGACAGCAGTAAAGAAGCTGCTGAGGGAAGGAGTCATCAAGGTCGGAGTATACAACGACAGCAAGTTCGATCATACACACAGCTATACCTTTACAGGCTATGGCAGAGACCTGATGAGGCCATAGCAAAGAGACATATCTGGGAATAATGAAGGAGATAAACATGAAAGAGTTACCGGTAACACCAGGCAGGAGAAGAATGTGCCCGGACAATTGCAGATACAGAGATAAGAGGACTTCATTTTGCGGTTTCTGCATGATGGAGATCAAGAAAAAGACAGAGGAGGAAATGCATGGCAATAGACAAGTCAAAGATCAAAACACTGGAAAAATTAAAGGAGAAGGGCTTCGACACAGCGAACAAGATAAGGCCGCTTGAAATGGAAGAGGTGTTTGAGAATGGTCTCGAGAATGAACTCGGGAACATCATAGGGCTCAAGAAAGCGATCAAGGCTAATCATAGCGAACTTGCATGGCTGCTTGATGGCTCTGATCCAAAGATTGAGAAGAAGGAGGAACAGATCAATGCAGATGATGGTAGATCCTCAGGAGGAAGAATATACTCCGAAGCATCTGAGATCGAAAGCGATTGAAGTTACTTTGAAAGAACTCCGGCAGCTTGTTGATGAGCTGCCGGAGGGAGTGATTCTTTCTGTAGATCCGCGGGAGGTGTCTGATGGGCAGGAAAATGGGAAATCCGAATGAAGTACAGGTGGTCAACATACGCATGGTAAGAGAGCCGTCAATATATAGTGAGGATAAGATCACCTGCCCTGAAGATGCCGTCAAAGCAATAGCGAAAGACATGGCAACTTACGACAGGGAAGTTTTCGCTGTGATGAATCTCAAGACGAATGGCCAGATAATCAATCTGAATATCTGCAGTATGGGAACACTGGATGCATCGATGGTAAGCCCAAGAGAAGTCTTTAAGTCCAGTATTCTCAGTAATGCTGCATCATTCATAGCGATCCACTTATGTGAAGCTTCACATAAGTGGATTTATGCATAGTTTTCAGTTATGAAAAGTCGGCACCTGAACTGCTG
>JBGUIG010000133.1:0-4011 GCA_045112795.1 Anaerovoracaceae bacterium
TCCAGCTGGTGGTAAGCTCCATGGCTGCCGGTGTGGGCAAGGGGTCGGCGAAATGCAGGTGCCTGCTTGCCGCCGGGCGTACCTGTTAGGTGCGGTAACTACTGCGCCTGTGGGCAACGTGTCAGAGCTAAAGGTAAATCAGTTATACTTGTCGAGATGGCAGAACAGTTCCTCTCCGAAAGCATTTCAGTTAAAATAGAAATTGAATTATTCTTTAACATGGGTTGCGATAGCATATTTTTGTTGATTTGTCAAGAGGAAAAATTGACGGATTGAAAGCGAAGTGCTATAATAAACTGAATGATTGGCGGGAGGAGGTGCATTGGCATGGCAACAGCTGATCAGATTCGAAGCCTTGTCAAAGCGTATAATGCGCATGACGATGAAAAGTTCAAGACTGTTGTGTTGCAAATTGCAGCTCACGAGGCCAAGCTAGGACATAGCAGTCTTGCCCAGGAATTAAAGAAGGAAGCTGCTGCAGTCGGGAAAAATGGGAGCATTACGGTTCTGAGAATGAACAATCAGAACACTATTCTTCAGATTTCTATGCCTTCAGTTCAGCTTTCAGAGCTTATTGCGAGTGATGCAATTACTACTAAAATCAACCGCGTTCTTGTGGAATACAGAAACAAAAACAAGCTCTATAGCAGTGGCTTATCTAATCGAAGAAAAATACTTTTAGAAGGCGCACCAGGAACAGGAAAAACTATGACAGCATCTGTTATTGCGTCCGAACTTGGTATACCCCTCTTTACGGTTCAGGTAGATAAGCTTGTCAATAAGTTCATGGGCGAGACAAGTGCTCGTTTACGTCAGATATTCGACAGCATGGTTTCTGATGCTGGAGTTTATCTTTTTGATGAATTTGATGCTATTGGTGCTGATCGTTCAATGGATAATGAAGTAGGAGAGATGAGGAGAATTCTGAACTCCTTCCTCCAATTCATTGAGGTTGATACATCTGATAGCATTATCATCGCCGCTACGAATAATCAAAAAATGCTGGACAAAGCATTATTTAGACGGTTTGATGATGTAATTCATTATGAACTTCCTGATGATGATCAGATCAGTAGGTTGTTCAAAAACAAGCTGGATGGTTATGTCCAAGGAAACGTGTGTAGTCATGAGGTCGTTGAAGCGGCGAGAGGCCTTAGTCATGCTGAACTATCTTTAGTGGCAGATGATGCCATTAAGGAATCTATTCTATATGGAAACGACATTAACAGCTTGATGTTGGTTTCCTTGCTTAATGAAAGACATCGGAATTACTCTAGCAAGGAGGCATAAGCGTTCATGTCAGTAGAAAAAAGAAATATTCTTCTTAGCGGTATTACTGAGCGGATGGCCTATAAGTCATCTGCTCATCCTGTATCAAAGAAGTATCCTGTTCGTCAGGATTATATGTCGCATGCCGGATATGTAAAACGTCAATATAACTCTGTCATCAGGCAGTCTCTGGATCAGCGTCAGGTTGCAGCGATTAAAATGAAGGGAACATATGCTGAGTTTTCAGGCGTACCCGGATTAGAACTTGCTACAAAAAGCTTGGAAAACAGGCAATCAGGCATCCGATTGCTGAATGTCCAGACGGTCAACGGAGTAATGAAGGCTACCGTCTATATTCCTGAAGGTAAAGAAGAATTTTTTATTAAAAGAATGGATGCCTATGCATCTGAAACTACGAAAAAGGGAAACCCGAAGAATCAAGACCTAATTGGGAGTATTGAGAATATAAAGTTAGCTTTGGTGGACTCCTTTTGGACAGATAAACTGGATGCACTTCCGGAAGATATAGCGATTAACTGCGAATTATGGCTACGATATGAAATTAAGAAGACGGACACTGAGCCGTGGAACTCGGTAGAAGAAGAGTTTCACAACATATGCGATGAGCTTGGAGTTGTCGTTGACAAGAACAAAAGAATCCTTTTCCCAGAACGTATTGTCAAGCTAATCACCGCAAACCGTGAGGGCTTAAAGGCGCTCATTACTTCATGTGAATACATCACAGAAATCCGTAGGGCAGAAGAACCAGCATCCTTCTTTACTGGGCTAGACCGAGAAGATCAACGGCAATGGAGCGAAGATCTGCTTTCCCGGTGCATATTCAATGATTCCAACACAAGTGTATGCGTTTTAGATGCTGGATTAAATGATCAGCATCCGCTGTTAAAGCCAGCACTTGCTGACAATGGATTACATGCGGTGGATGACACATGGAGTACACAAGACAGTCCATTATGGCGTGGTCATGGAACTGAGATGGCCGGTTTGGCCGTTTATGGCGATTTGCAAGAGGCATTAGAGAGCCGAGGCACTGTGGTCGTTAATCATAAATTGGAGTCTGTCAAAATTCTTCCTGACATAGGTGCCAATCGAAGAAATCTTTATGGTGCTATCACACAGGACGCGGTTTCTATCGCTGAAATCGATAATCCTAATAAGAATCGAGTTCTTTGTATGGCCGTGACCTCAAGTGATCAACCAGATCATGACGGCAGACCATCATCTTGGTCAGCAGCATTAGATGAAATAACATCTGCAGCCGGGGATGAAGATCCGGTTCATCGTTTGATGGTTGTTAGCGGCGGAAACGTCGATCCCAGCGCATTCGAGCATGGTGAGTATCCTGATATTAACTCCATTGAAGTTGTACGGAATCCGGCACAATCTTGGAATGCTGTGACCGTTGGTGGATATGCGGGTAAAATAGAAATTGACGAAGAGGTGTACAGAGGTTTTCAAGCTTTGGCTCCAAAAGACGGACTATCGCCATATAGCACAACATCTCTGACGTGGAGTCGCATTTGGCCGGTGAAGCCAGATGTTCTATTTGATGCAGGCAATGTCGCAACAAACGGTAGTGACTACACGGCTTGTGACGATCTATCATTACTTACAACGGGGCATAGACTTGCCGCAGGCCAATATTCGACAATTAATGCGACAAGTGCAGCGACTGCACAAGCAGCTAACTTTTGTGCAAAATTGATGGCTGAGTATCCTGAAGCATGGCCAGAGACAGTGAGAGCTCTGGTGATTCATTCTGCCTCTTGGACAGATGAAATGCATAGGCAGTTCTGCGAAAAAGGATACGGCACTAATAAAATGAAGCGGGGTATTCTTCTTCGCCACTGCGGTTATGGAATCCCTGATATCAATAGGGCGATTCAGTGCACAAACAATGCTGTCAATATGATAGTCCAAGGAGAAATTCAACCGTTCAGTAAGGATGGGTCATCTGTTAAGATGCATGAAATGCATGTTCATACGTTCCCCTGGCCAAATGAGGTTCTTCGCGAAATGGGTGAAACTGAAGTCAAACTTAGAGTTACCTTGTCGTATTATATTGAACCCTCTCCAGGCGAAATTGGTTGGAAGGACCGGTACAGATATCCATCCTGTGGACTGCGTTTTGAAATCAACAGAGTTAACCAGTCTCTTGAGGAATTCAAAAAGCAAGTAAACAAAATGGCGGCTGAGGAGGAGAAATCGGAAGACACTGCGTCAAATACAGCTAACAATTGGTACCTTGGACCTAACAATAGGAATGTAGGGTCAATTCATTCGGATTTCATTGTCTGTAATGCTGTTGATCTATGCGAAAGGAACTATGTTGCCGTATATCCGGTTGGGGGATGGTGGAAAGAAAGGCCTTATTTAAAGAAAACAGATAATAAGGTAAAGTATTCTCTTATTGTCTCACTCGAAACACCAAGTATTGAAGCTGATTTGTATACTCCCATAGTTACCAAAGTTAGTACTGCTATTCCAATTGCAGTTCCGATAACTCAGTAAAGAGCAGATAAGCTCATTAGTAGAAGTCAGAGGATTTGCTCACGTGATCAAGAAAGGGGCTTTATTACTGATTAGGAGAAATGCTCTGACACGTTGCCCACAGGCGCAGTAGTTACCGCACCCAACAGGTACGCCCGGCGGCAAGCAGGCACCTGCATTTCGCCGACCCCTTGCCCACACCGGCAGCCATGGAGCTTACCACCAGCTGGA
>JBGUIG010000134.1:0-2588 GCA_045112795.1 Anaerovoracaceae bacterium
AACTGCTGCGAGCTGTGCGGAAAGAGGACGAAAGAGCTTGAGATTCATCAGGTCAAGAAACTCAAGGACTTGAAAGGGACAGATGACTGGGTGCTCACCATGCGCAGGATGAGAAGAAAAACACTCATCGTATGTACCGAATGCCATCAAAGGATTCATAGCTGTAACGCGACCATGATAAGTGGAGAGCCGTATACCTCGAGAGGGGTACGTACGGTTCGGGAGGGAGTGGATGCGAGACCTCACTGAGGACTCGCTAAAGCTTACCTCATGACGAATTCGTATATCTCGGAGGGAACGAGCAATCGACACACAAATATGTTAGCGAGCTGCTTGGTAAGGAGACGATAGATACTACGACGTATGGCAGGTCTACCGGGAGAAACGGCAACTATACGACAAATTTCAATAACGCTGGGCGCGAGCTGATGACGGCTGACGAGGTAAGGATGCTGGACAACAGGTATGCGCTGCTGTTTATTCGCGGGGAGAGGCCTGTTATGGATCTGAAGTACGATGTCACGAAGCATCCGTCGGGAGGACTGGCTTCGGCAGACGGCAAGTACAGACCTTACAGATTCGGCGAGGAAGATGAATCATCATACTCCATTGAGCTGGTATACGATCCTGAGCTGATACTACAGGCGACGCAGAATACTGCGGACATAATTGAGCTGGGAGACAGTGACTACGTGCTTCTGTCGGAGGAGGATGTTGAAAAGGAAATCAGGAATAATAAACAGGAATAATAAACGGAGGCAACACAATGACAGAAAAGAAAAACAAACTTATCGACCTCAAAGGTGCGAACAGCACGATGAAGCTTGGCCTTGTGCTCTACTCGGCAATGGTGGTGGCATTCATACTGTGCGCATGTGTCGCATATGCGGCAGGTGACCCAATCAGCACGGTGAACAAGCTATCTGAGTTCATATTCAGTCTGATCAGAGCAATAGGACTCATACTGCTCGGGCTCGGAATCATGCAGGTAGGACTTTCACTCAAATCTCATGATCCGTCACAACGCGCCAATGGGTTCCTCACCGTCGCAGGAGGGATCATAATCACATTTACGAAAGAGATCCTGACGATGATTACAGGCTAAGAGTGCGAAGGGAGGAACAACCATTATGACAGAACCTAAGTATTATCAGTGCTATGATCTGCACATGAAAAACGGAAAAGTTTTAAACTACGCGGAGGATTACGATATTCCTGCAGAGAAGGGGCTAATCGGGCAGTTCAAAAGAGGGAAGAAGAGATTCCTTGAATACGGGGATCTCCTTCACGGATATACGATACCATTTGATCAGATATCCTTCATTGTCGCGACTGAGGTGGTAAAGGATATGTGATCGCAGGCGGCAGAAATACTGCATACAGCTTGAAAAAAGATGTACAGAACGGCCGGTGACTGTAACATGCAGTCATCGGCTTTCCTGAAATGATAAGGAGCAAATCAGGATAATAACCATATCATTTCTTTTGAGGAGTTACGAGCAGCGTGACTCTTTCCCAGACTTTCTCAAATTCGTTTGCATCAAACACTTCGTTGTTGAGAACATGAGCATATATATACTGAACTGTGCCTGCAGATATGAATTCAGCGATATATCTGTTCTCGGCAGTTGTGATGGAGAGTATTTCAAGGGTGGTCTTATAGACCTTCTGCATCATGTAATTTCTGTAGCGGGAATTCCACACCGGGTTGAAGTAAACGGCTATCAGATCGTTGTTTTTCCTCAGCATCGGCACCCATGGGGTCAGGACTGTTGCAAAGCTGAAAGGTTCGCCGCTGCGCCTGACACGTCTGTGGTAATTATCAATATTCACGAAGATGTCATCAATGAAATCAGTGAAATCCTGCCCGACAGAGTCCATCAACTCTTCCACATTCGAATAGTAGTTATAGAACGTGCTGCGATAGATATCCATTGCAGCACATATCTCGGATACATTAGGGATCTGATCATTTTCAAGAGTCAGACTCAGGAAGGTCTGCTCTATTTTTTTACGTGTCTTCTCGGCTTTCTTCATGAAAATACACCTTTTTTGGAAAAATCAAACAGATTGCAGTATTTACTACACAGTGTATCATTTTGTCCTTTTTAATCCAAGTCGGATAAGTAAAATATAAGCAGAAAGAAATAGATGCAGCACTGATAAGTGAAGATGTGACCGGCATCAGCACCGGTCGCAGGGAGGAATGTATGAAGAAATATGATGTAGTAGTAATTGGAGCCGGCAACACCGGAATGTTCACTGCTGCAGCACTGGCTGTATCCGGCGTTAAGCCACTCGTAATAGAGGCGCATAATCTGCCGGGAGGAATGGCGACAAGCTTTGTGAGAGGCAGATTCGAGTTCGATGCAACACTGCATGGGCATATCGAGGCAAATATGCAGGATATGGCGTACAACGATCTCAAACTGGAGACTAAATTCCCTCTGTATCCGCCTGATGTTGAGCTTGTTACTCTTCAGAACGGCAAAGTCCACAGGGACTTTTATGATCTGACTAAAAACGTGGGCAAGCAAATCGATGAAAAGTACCCGGGCCAGGGAATGGGCAGCATTTATAACAGCGTC
>JBGUIG010000135.1:0-3034 GCA_045112795.1 Anaerovoracaceae bacterium
TCATGCCCGCCCGAACAAGGCGGGCTTTTGAATATTCAAATGTCACGGAAAAACAAATAAGCATTGGTTTTTCAATGATTCAGAGGCCGCACAAATTGAAAAATCATATTTACAAAATGACATAAACATGCTATATTCCGCTTGATGGACGGTATCCGCAAGGAACTATACCATGTATAAAAAGGATATAGACAAACAGGGTGATGATTTACGGCGCGTATCAGGGTGAACGTGACCTCATAAACAAGAACTGTTTTGATGCATCCGTATTATATTTGATTCGTCCATCCGCAGGCATTCGAGGCCGGGCGGTTTTTTTTAACCGCGGGACCATCGGCCTGGCGGTATTTTTCTTCCAAATATCTGAAAGGAGAAAATTGATGACGAGAGAAGAGAAAGACATTCAGATCAGAAAAGAAGCACGTGCAACCGGTATTCTGTTTCTGATTTGCTTCCTGTGGCATGTCGGCTTCGGCTACCTGCTGTCAGGATCCGGAATAACTGTATGCGGACTGCCTCTGTGGTGGATCCTCAGTACACCGGGAGTATTCGTTGTTGCTGTAGTCGGTGTTGTATACCTGCTCAAAAATGTGTTCATAAACTTCAGCCTCGATGATGAGGATGAAGCAGGAGAGGAGGCATAAAATGACAGGAAGACAGACAGCGATTCTTGGAATACTCCTCGCTTATATGGCTATTAACGCTGTTATCGGCGTCTGGATGAGCCATCAGTCCGCAAAGAATAATGCGAAGAGCGGTTTTATTCAGAACTACTTCGTGGGCGGCCGCACAATGGGCGGAGTTGTGCTTGCGATGACACTTATCGCGACTTACACCAGCGCAAGTTCTTTCCTCGGAGGTCCGGGACTTGCTGCAACCTGGGGCCTCACACAGTCATGGGTAGCTGCTATCCAGATCGGAACGGCTTTCCTGACACTCGGTGTTGTGGGCAAAAAGCTCGGAATCATATCGCGCCGCATCAAGGCCGTAACTATCTCGGATTATCTGAGAGTCAGATACAAATCACCGGCAGTTGATATCATCTGCAGCATCATGCTTGTCGTATTCTTCATCACACAGATGATTGCACAGTTCAAAGGCGGCGCGACTCTGCTTCAGACCGTAACC
The DNA here is from genome assembly GCA_045112795.1 of Anaerovoracaceae bacterium. Classification (GTDB taxonomy): domain Bacteria; phylum Bacillota; class Clostridia; order Peptostreptococcales; family Anaerovoracaceae; genus Crickella. Next base: position 1,129 of record JBGUIG010000135.1, read on the forward strand.
GGCCTGTCGTACATCAGCGCGCTAATGCTGTTTGCTGCAATAGTTATTATCTACACAGCCTTCGGCGGTTTCAAAGCGGTAGTTATCACAGATACTATCCAGGGATTCATCATGGCTTGCGGAACATTCCTGCTGCTCTTCTTTGTTATCAGAGCAGGCGGCGGCATGGACAGCATTCTCGAGTTCAACGCTGCAAATAATCCGGGCTGGGATCTGATCGGCAAAGGCCAGTACGGAGCAGATATTGCAGCACTCAGACCGGGATATCTGATCTCATTCTGGGTACTTGTAGGTGTCGGTGTTCTCGGACTTCCGCAGACAGCTGTCAGAAGCATGGGCTTCAAAGACACAGAATCCCTGCACAAAGCAATGATCTGGGGTACAGTCGTAGTCGGAATCCTGATGATCGGAATGCACTTTGCAGGAACACTTGCATTCCCTCTGGCAGGCGAAGAGCAGATTGCCAATACTGACTCACTGATCCCTTACGTAGTCAATAAATACATGCCTGTATGGGCAGCGGGACTCTTCCTCGCAGCACCTCTGGCCGCTGTAATGTCAACCGTTGACTCGCTTCTGATCCTTGCATCTGCTACAATCCTCAAGAACCTGTATGTTACATACATCGCCAAGAAGGATGTCAAAGACGCAGTAAGAGCTGATCAGAATGTTGATGCAGAGGTCAGCGCTGACACAGAGAAGAAGATGAAATACGGAAGCTTTGCACTCACTATTGTGCTTGGCGTCATAGTATTTATTCTTGCTATGAATCCACCATCAATCCTCGTATGGATCAATCTGTTCGCTATGGGCGGACTTGAGGCAACATTCTTCTGGCCGCTTATCGGCGGACTATACTGGAAGAAAGGCTGCTCCGCATCATGCATTGCATCCATTATCTGCGGCGTCGGAACATTCGTATTCTTCAACCTGAATAAGATCGCACCATTCGGTATCCATGAGATCGTGCTCGGTCTGCTGGCTGGCGGAATTGCATATTTCGTTGCCGGCAAGATAGCAAACCAGGAGCCTGATCAGGATGTACTTGAAAAGTGCTTCTAAGCAATAATCAGACATATTTAGCGGCCTGTACTGTTTCACTAAGACGGTACGGGCCGCTGTTGTTAATCATAAGTATGTGCAAAGCTGCCGGAAGCCGGCATTTGAGATAATGAGCTGTCGGTAATTAACAGTCATACGAAAGGAGGCAGAGGCAAAATTCCCCCGGTTTGAAGAGGCTGGGGCTCTTGCCGGTCATCAGATGAGAAGAGAAGAATTTGATCCTGAGGTATATGAATTCTATAAGGCTGCGCTGGAAGGCCCGGGGTTCCGGGCAGATCCAGACAACCTGGATTTAGAATTACTCAGGGAAAACGAGATAAAAGGTCATACAGCTCATTTTGATCCGTATGATGTATATGCCAGGCACGATATTATGGCTGAACGGTGCGAGGCAGATTCGCTGTGGATCAGAGTATATGTGCCGGAAGCAGCGGTAAGCGCTGAAGAGAAGCTGCCTGTTCTGCTGTATTTCCATGGCGGCGGTTTCATTATGGGCAGCATTGAAGACCATGATACGCTCTGCGGTAAACTCGCAGATGAGTGTAAAGCGATAGTAATTGCCCCTGAATACCGGCTTGCACCTGAGCATCCTTTTCCGGCCTGCATAGAAGATGCTGTTTTCACTGCGGAATGGGCGCGCTGTCATGCAGAGGAATTCGGCGGAGATCCTGAGAGAATTCATGCAGGCGGAGACAGCTCAGGAGCTAATATTTCAGCTGCGCTGGCTTTGCTTGCAAGAGACGGTATGGCGCCTGCGATTTCCGGCATGATTCTGTTTTACGGAATATACGGATGCATCAGTCTTAAAGAATCATTATCTGCAATGCAGTATGGACAGGGCGAA
>JBGUIG010000136.1:0-29336 GCA_045112795.1 Anaerovoracaceae bacterium
AGGCAGGATGTCCACGATCCAGTACGGCCCTTCGAGCAGATCCTCCATGAGGTCAAACAGATTGTCTATTTCTATAGTTTCTTCCATTTTTCAGTTATGGCTTGCAATTCAAAATTGCGATTATGTTTTCAGATGCGGTTTGCAGGTAATACTTGCGATTATGACTTGATATTACTGCTTAAGTCTTACTCAACTCTGATGATATTGTCTATCGACTTGGTTGCTTCCATTTTCAGCGCTTCATCCAGAGCGAATGTCAGTCTTGACTTCTCCACCTCAAACAGGATGAAGATCAGTGTCGCAACGCGCTCGCCGTCAGCTTCATACGGCGTTTTCTGCTGGATAGCTTCGACGCTGATATCATAATAGCCGAAAAGTGTTGTTATGCGCCCGAGAACGCCAGGCTTATCGGCAACAGTCATCCGAACGTAGAACTTGCTCGGGCTTTCCCATGCGTACTCGAGATCTGCATCGTATCTCAGCTGAGGAACGATATCATAAGCCGAATCCTTATCCTGCTTTCTCGCAACACCGATCACATCGCCAAGAACCGCACTTCCTGTAGGGAGCGGGCCGGCGCCTCTGCCGTAGAACATCAGGTTATCAACAGCATTGCCTTTGACGAAAACCGCGTTGAATTCATTACTGACCGATGCAAGCGGATGGGATACCGGCAGCATGACCGGGCCGACACTGCATGTCACTTTGCCCTTCCTTTCCTTCGCTGTCGCCAGCAGCTTGATCCTGTAGTCAGACTCTTTGGCAAAAGCGATATCCTCGGATGCTATCCGGGTGATGCCCTGTGTGTCGATCTTTTCCGGCGGTACGCTGATTCCGAAAATCAGCGAAATCAGGATGGACAGCTTGTTGGCTGCATCGATTCCCTCAACATCGGCTGTCGGGTCTGCTTCAGCAAAGCCCTTGGCCTGTGCGTCGAGCAAAACTTCTTCGTAGTTTTTGCCGTACTCACTCATCTGCGTGAGGATGTAGTTTGTCGTTCCGTTCAGAATTCCGTGAACTTCAGTGAAACGGTTGGAAAGCAGCGCAGTTGTAAGCGAAGTAAGAATCGGGATTCCGCCTGCTACGGCAGCTTCGAATCTCAGCAGAACATGGTTTTCCTGAGCGAGTTCTGCAAGATATCTGCCGTTAGCAGCGATAGCCGCTTTGTTTGCAGTGACAACACTCTTGCCGTGCTTCAGGGCTTCTGCCATGTACTCGGTAGCAGGTTCAATTCCGCCAATAAGCTCAGCAACAATGCCGATCTCAGGATCCTCAATTATCTCCCTGACATCAGTCGTGTATTTTTCCTTCGGAATGTCTATTCCGCGATCTTTTTCAGGATGACGGTTCAGAATCTTAACGATTTCTATGTCAAGTCCGGTAGTTTCCAATATCTTGTCGTGGTTCATCTCAAGAGCCTGATATGTGCCCCTTCCGATATTACCGATACCGAGCATACCGACTTTGATTTTGCTGCTTGCACTCATATTCATCTCGAGTCTCCTTACTGAGCATTTTCCGATGAGCAGGCCTGAACAATGATCCCGCCCGCCTTTTTGCATACTTTGCATTTTATTGTATCACACCTGCGATTTCTAGCATAGACAAACCCGCGTGGCTGAGCACATCAGGCGAAACAAATTCACCTGCAATTTCTTTTGTTCTTCCTGTCCGTGAACGGGTGGACGGGTGGACGGGCAGACGGACGAATGGATGGAGGGGCAAATGGATGGACGGATGAACGGGTGTATGTCCTGCAGTACCTGAAACATTGAAAACTGGCATAGCCGAACATACACCGTTTAAGTCTGATTGGAAAAATGTAGGTTTAGCAAAATCGCAAACCTTGATGTCTCGTTGGGTAGAACATACTTTTAAAAAAAAGTTAGCTTTTGGGAAAGCAAAATGTATGTATAATCTCAACCATCTGAATGCCTAAGGACCTACAAATAGAAGTATTGAATTGAATCGTGTATGTCCGGAACATGGTCTCCAGACGCGAAGGACCTACAAAATAGGATGCTGAAAAATGCAGTAGGTCCATCCTGCATGTCAACCAATTAAAGGACATACACCCTTCAGGCATGCTAACCGTGAACATTCACCCATCACAGCTAAAGCTCTTTACCCTCACCGGCATAGCCGGTGGTTAACGTCAAGCGAAAGTGCACAAACAAAAGCGGGCCCTCGTGCAAGTGGAGCCCGCTTTCCCTATTTCATTGCAAATTCACCCGATAATTATGTGCCGCCATTCAACAGGCTGTTGTCCAACGTTGAATGTGGTGGTGTCCGGCTTCAAAGATTGTGCCGCCATCTATCCCTTGGCTTACTCGTCCGTCGCTTCGATAATCAGGCGGCCACCTCTATTTCGGTGTATATTCGCCCGGTACTTCGATGACCATATCCGAGGTCGGGAAGGTTGCGCATGGATGAATGTAGTTCCATTTCACGTCAGCCCATCTGCGGTTCTCGTTTGCTGCAGGTGCAAAGTATGTGCCGGAAATGACTTTCGAACGGCACCATCCGCATTCGCCGCTTCTGCATCTCGAAGGAGCTGTGATGCCGGCTCTCTCAACGGCAACAAGAATCGGTTCTTCTGCTTTGGCCTTGATCTGGTATTCCTCAGCGCCCTGCCTTACAGTGATGCTGAATTCCTTGCCAACTGCTTCAGCCGGGAAGCCGTCAGCATCTGCAATCTTCTTGGTGACACCGAGCATCTCGCAGCGGATGTTCTTCTTAGGTAAGCCGAGTTTGTCGAGCTCGCCGACCAGGAATTTGTACATAGCTTCCGGTCCGCATACGAATACACTGTATGGTTCCTTAGCATATTTCTTAATGAGATCTGCAGTGATGAATCCGTGCTCGAAGCCCTCGGCCTCTTCATCAGAAAGGACATGAACGACATGGATCTTGCCGCACTTTGCAGCCAGTTCGTCGAGTTCTTCTCTGAACAGGATCTGCTCTCTGGTTCTGCTGCCGAACAGAATTGTCAGGTCAAAGTCCTCAGTTCCATCCGCTATGGCCTGAGCCATCGAGAGGAAAGGCGTGATGCCTGAACCGCCGGCAAGAGCAACTATGTGCTCAGGGTCGCGAAGTGGTTCATAGTAGAAATTGCCCTGAGGTCCTGATGACAGAACTTCATCGCCTTCCTTGAATTCAGCCAGCATGTGCTCTGCCGCGAATCCGCCCGGATTGCTGCGGACTGTTACCGATACGACACCCTTGAGGGCATCAGCAGGTGCCGAACTGATCGAATAAGGTCTGGTGATTTTGCTGTCCTCAAGCGCGAGTTTCAGCGACAGATACTGCCCTGCGCGGAAGTAAGCCAGCGGGCCGCCGTCCTTAGAGCGCATCAGGAAAGTCCTGGCGCCGGCGCCCTCGTGATCGATTACTTTATCAATTACCAGTTCCTGGTAGTCAGGGTGCAAAGCCTTGGCATGTCTGTTGATCGCGTAGTCAGCGGTGATTTCGTTAGCCGGCGCTGCCTGAATGACTGACTCGCGGACTTTTGCCATATTCTTGAACTTGAGCATGTCAAGTGCGCCGATTAGTCCGATTTTAACCTTAACTGCCATGACTTTACCTCCTTTCTTCCTTCAGATCCCGCAGTGCAAGACGTGCCATCAGTCTGCCGCAGACATATGCCGAACTGTAACCGTCGCCTCTCGGGCCGGCAGCGCCGATAGGTCTGAGGCCCTTGATCGGATAGTCAGCATCAAGCATCATCATTCTGGCCATCATTGCATCCCAGTCAGCTGTCTCGTATCCGTAGACTGAGCCTTCCGGTGTGCCGAGATACCTTGCGAAAGTCCATGGTGAAGCAACGCAGATTTCTTCGATATATGGCTCGATGTCAATGCCGGCGCGGTCTTTCAGAGTTTTGATGAACTTCTTAGCGTACTTGTTCTTGTAAGCAACGTATTCTTCCTGTGACAGGTCGCTCCATTCCTCGCGGTTGCCCATGGATGTGAAGAATCCCATGGATGTTCCTGCAGGTGAAGCGTCAGGATTTACTATGTTGTTGCACAGGAAAATCGTGAAGTTGTTTGAATCGTATCCGCCGAGGATATTCTTGTATTCCTGTACAGAATCCGATGTGTCTGCGAAGAAAATGCAGTAGTCTTTGATACCGAGCTCTTCTGCTGTTTTGTTGAGGCCTACATATACAGTGTACATTCTTGCGCTGTAGTTCTTGCCTCTTGCAGCCGACAGCTTCTTTTCGCGTTCAGGAATAAGCTCTTTTGGCATCATTTTGGCGTAGATAATATCCGGATTGATGTTTGCAAGAGCATAATCGCAGGTTACCTCTCCAAGGCTGGTCTTCACTCCGCACAGCTGGTCGCCGTCGAAGAGGAACTCCTCTGCTCTGCAGTTGAACCATATATCCGCGCCGAGTTCTCTGAGTCTCTCGACCATCGCGTTGCTTATCTCGTGCGATGTGTGAGCAGGAATGTATGCGGCGCGGGAAACGTATTTCATGAACATGTTGCAGTAGTGGATAAATGCCATGCGGTCCATATCCACTCCGAGATAACCCCAGTATGTCGACATGATGTCACAGCACTTCTGAGGCAAACCCATCGCTTTCCACACCTTGCTGACAGGGTAAGCGCCGGTCCTCAGCAGGTTAGGATATTTCTCTTTGAGTACATTTGAATCCGCATGACCGTTGGAATTGCTGATGTAGGCGGTTCCTGCCATTGTCTCGTTGAGCAGTTCAAAGTACTCTTCCATCTTAGGACGTGATCCCGGAACGTAAAATTCCATCTTGTCGATGAAGTTTTCGCAGCCAAAAGGCATGCTGACATCCATCGGGGTACCGTCTGTGTACTTGCTGATGATGCGGAAGCAGTCCGGAACTTCTTTCCATTCTACATTCACACCGTAATCCATCATCATCTGACGGATTTCTGCCGGGTCATCTGCACTGCCTATGTCGCAGAGCTCGTGCAGTGAAGGCTCAAATTCGAACCTTCCTCTTCTGAAACTTGTTGCACAGCCGCCGGGCAGATTGTGCTGCTCGATAAGCAGGACCTTCTTGCCTGCCACCGCGCACTGCAGCGCTGCAGACAGGCCCGCATTACCGGCACCGACAACAACTATGTCGTAATGTTTCTTCAATCAACACACCTCCTTTACTAAAGTACGAAAAAAAGGGCAGTCGCCGCCCTTTCTTATGCTATCACTTCTTAAGTTCTGATATATCAACCAGTGAGAATATGCTTTTTCTTCGTCCCATTTTAGGCTCGGACGGCTCCAGTTCCTGTGCGAATCCTGCTCCGTCTATCTGGAATGCCTTCAGTGCTGTACCTGACTCCATCGCCTCTCTGATTTCACTGTCAGCCTGCTTGCAGAACAAAGCAAGCTTGCTGGCGTTCTCAAGGCGCCCGTCCTCTGATCTGAGCTGCAGTTCTTCGCCGAATACGATGTCCCAGCGCTGCAGTGTATCCGGGTCAACATAAATGTCAATCAGTTTGCCGTGAAAGCTGATGTCGAACCAGTCTGTTCCGAAGGAGTACGCGCCTGCATCGCAATTAACAGCACCTTCACTTCCGGAAGCACCGCCGTCTCCGGCGTGCTTTACAGCACACGCCATAGCATACATACTGGCGTCTGTGTCGCTGCGTGCTATCTTCAGGTAATTGTTCTCTCTGGTACGGAACCATGCACCGCCGCTGTTGATTTTTTCAATCATATCAGCCTTGATAAAGTCATTATTGTCTGCCATAGTACCTTCTCCTCACGTGAAAATAATATTGAAAGATTGTCACATGGAAATATGTGCTGCGGTTTTCTGCGCCAAACATGAATTCATCTTATATTATTATAGACCTATTTTTCGTACAATTCATCATCTGTTAATGAAATTAAGCCATGTCAAAGCAATTGTGTCCTGCGCATGTCTGGCCGCTTTTTCAGAATCGCCCAAATCCGGCTCATCCGGCTCATTCGGCTCGTTCATCATATTGACGAAAATCCAATATGCCCCGTATATTCCGAATGTAAGGATAGACAGAATGACGACTTTCAGATATTTGAGCAAAACTTTCATAGTGTCCTCCGCATGTCATCACTGCAAATGCGCCTGATTAGAATAATCTGCGCACACCATCACATTGAGTGCTTCTTCTCCATGATTTTATCAATGGCGTATATCAGCGCACTGCGGAAGCCCTTTTCCTCCAGGGCACTGATTCCGACAATAGTAGTTCCTCCCGGTGAACACACTGCGTCTTTCAGTTCGCACGGGTGCTTTCCGCTTTTCATCATATATGTCGCTGTACCGATCAGCATCTGCGGAACTATACTGTATGCCTGCGCTCTTGTCATACCGTGTTTGACAAGACCATCTGCAAGAGCCTCGATGAAAACATCAACAAAAGCAGGTGCGCACCCCGCTCCGGTTCCGCCAAGCGACAGTAAATCCGAGCTGAAGTATTCGATTCTGGCGATTTTGCCGAAAATACCCTCAAACAGTTCCAGCTGTTCAGGCGTCAGTGAGTGCTTCTTCTCTGCTGTGATAATTCCCTCGCCGACAGCAATAGGCGTGTTCGGTATGGTGCTGATATGATTGAATCCTTCGCCGAGATAGCTTACAAGTCTGTCATAATCGATGCCGGCAGCTACAGAGAAAACCGGCTTCCCTCTCAGCGCTTCGGCATTATCCTTCACGACTTTCTCGACCTGCTGAGGCAATACCGCAAGGACAATAATATCTGCCGCTTTGCACACAGCCCCGACAGATTCCATAGCATTAATGCCTCGCAGCTCACATCTCGCCCGTAGCCTGTCCATATCTCTGGCGCACGCGAACTGGTTCGCAGGACTGACCGCATTTTTCGCCAGAAGTCCGTCACAAATCGCACTTGCCATATTACCAAATCCAATATAACCTACTTTGGCATTATTCAGATCCATTTCACTTTCCTTTCTATATTACCGGTCAATCTGCATCTCGTCCCACTTGTCTTCCATATCCTGAACCAGCCGGAAATGGGCTCTGCACCTGGCCAGGTTGTGCTCAGGATAATCAGTTTTGAAATAGCGGTCACCCTCAAGGTAGTCCTCCAGAAATCTGATACCACATTCGAGCGTCATGATTTTGGCTCCAACAGGCATCATCTGGCGCTCGGCAGGTGTCATATCAGGAAATCCCTGCAGGAAACCGTCAGCCAGACTGTGATAGACCGCCGGATTCAGCCCAATCCTGCTAAATTCATCTTCATATTCACGCCCGGTCAGATTGCCGGATACGCCCGCATTTAAGTGCCTGGTTAATCGCCCGGTCAAAGCGCTCGACCTGACTGCATCTCCGAAATCGTTGACAGCAAGCCCGGGCATCACAGTGTCCAGATCAATAACGCAGACCGCCCTTCCGGTGTCCGAGTCAAGCATGACATTGTTGATTTTGGTATCATTGTGCGTCACTCTTACAGGCAAAGCGCCGCTTTCCGCCAGATTACCGAGTATGTCTATGTCCTTCTCACGGTCCAGCGCAAAGCGGATTTCGTCCTGTGCGTTACGCTTCCGACACGCCGCATCTTTTTCAATCGCGCGCAGGAGATCATTGAACCTCTTTCTTGTGTCATGGAACCCGGGAATCGTCTCATGCAGCGATTCAGCCGGGAAGTCCGCAAGTCCGGAAATAAAGTTTCCGTAAGCTCTGCCGATCTCATGTAATAGTTCCGGGTCATCAGACACTTCGCATGAATATGAGTTTTCAATATATGTCATCATGCGCCAGCAGCCGTTTTCCGCAGTTACATACCAGTCTTCGCCGGCAACCGGAATATACCTGAGCCTGCCGCCAATATGCTCCGTAACAGCAACGACATTACTCATCAGCGCGTCAGGATCGCGGAACACATCAGTATTGATCCGCTGGAGAATGTATTTCTTCCGGTCAGTGCAAACAAGATAAGTGTCATTGATGTGGCCGCTGCCTGTTTCGGCAATACCAGCCACATTCCCTTCTATGCAAAACCTGTCTGTTATTCTGCTCAATCCTGCAATATCCATGCTTTTTATTCAGAACCGCCTCTGCTTTTCTATTTTCTATTTTCTCTTCTTCCTGTTCAGCACGTATCTGAACCATGCCGCGAATTCAGCGCCGAGTCTCTCTACCAGAGCTGCGGCTTCCTCCGGCTTTGCGGCTGCAGCGTACAGACATTGCTGCGCAATCTGGTACTTTCTGGCGACAGTAAGATGAGCAATTTCTTCATCCGTATACTTCGCGAGGTCAGCCATCTCCTCCTGCGCGCGGAAGAACCTTATGAAAGCTTCTGCAGTATCCCGCCCCACTATCGGCTCGATCAGCGCAAAGTCATTGTCCGAACTGTCGAGTATCCGCGACACCATCTCCCAGCGGCGCGGATCCGCGTACCCTTCAGTGCCCGTGTAAGTAGTCCTGAGATACAGGTCATTGTTAGCCAGGAATTCCATAACATACGGATTGATCCTCTTCCTGACCGCCCAAGGCATCCAGTTTTCGACAGTCGTCCTGATATATATATGTGCAAAGCGGCCGAACAGTGGCTCGGCCAGGTCGTGTGCGACGCTGGATTCCGCCCGGTCGTTGCCGGCTGCGACGATGCGCGCGTTCGGCGGAAGCGGCCAGCGGTTATTTACAAAGCGCTCGAGCACGATCTTGAATATTACCGCCTGAGTCTGCTTGGTTGCATTCGTCAGCTCATCGAAGAACAGTATGTGCAGCTCGCCGTCCTCGCACAGACGCTCGAGCTTTACAAGCCATACCGGTTTGATATCAATGATCTCATCATTCGTCTCGTTGTAAACCGCCCTGCCGTTGATCGTTTCCGGAGTTTCATTTACAAGTTCAATGTCGAGAACCTGCGGATCGATCTCCTTGACACGGTCACTCTTGCCGTCGCCGGTCAGGCCGTGAATAAAGACAGGGATATCAGCCTTGATGTACGCCCTTATCAGATCGAGTTCGTCATGCTCTTCGATATGATAAGTCGTTCCGAATTTGCCGGAAGCTATTTCGCTGTCATCTTCGGCCAGAAGCTCCTCAATAAACCGCTCTCCGAGATATTCATTAGCCTCCGCACGACTGAGCCCTGCAAAAAGCGCTTTGCCACTTATCAGCAGTTTGTTGATCTCATCATAGTACCAGCGGACCGGCTTTACCTCGACAAACACCTCTTCGCCCGAACTGACTACGCTGCCGTCGGAGAGCTGGATATAACCATTGATCATCTCCTCTGTGGCGGAAATTCTGACAATCTGCTTTGCCCCGAGTCTGTAAACGTCTCTCGGTTCACCCGCAATCGTATAGCTGGTTCCGGTCTTTTTCAGAGTTCCCTCCCGGTACTGCTTCTCCGCCATTTCGCGCATAGAAGTTTCCAGTATGACCGACGGGAATGATCCGAGTTCCACCGTCACAAGTTCATTGACTTCACGCGGGTGGCTCAGGAGTTTCTCATCACCGGGCTCAAGAAGAATTGCAGGTCTCACCGCGCAGATGCGGTTTACATGATCACGTCCGAATCTGTCGGCTGCGTCTTCTCCGGACAGAAAGTAGTTGACGTTCCGTTCGCTGAGAGTGAATCCGTCGTCAGGAATAGTGCACAAAACGAGATCGCTCGCCTGCGCGGAGGTTCCGACAGTGCGGAAAAGCGGAAGCGGATTTTCGAACAGCTGCTTATGTGATAAGAAAATTGATTTCATAGTCCTTGATCTCCTCAGGTTTTTTAACGTACAGCACTCTGCCTCCCGGTGGATTCACCGGCGTATCGCTGTACACAAGCCAGATTGCATCGCACCTGGTTTCGGGCATGTCTGCGTACCCGTCTGTAAAAATAATCTTGGTTTCCGCATCACCTGTAAAGGCTCTCACAGCAGTCTCGAAATTCGTACCGCCGGCGCCCTTGATCTCCAGCGCGGAAATATCTTTTTCGGAATGGATTTCCTGGAATCCGTAGAATTCTGTATCAAAACATCCGACTTTGACAACAGCATCCTCTCTGAGAAGCTCTTTGACTCCCCGTACAAAAGCCCTCAGCAGATCCTCGTCGATCGAAGCGCTCGTATCGAGAAGGATCTCGGCGTGCGGCACAGGGTATGGTTTGAACTGCTCCTTGAGAATTCCGTCCCTGATCCTGTCTGCCGGGAACCAGTCATAGTCCAGCTGCAGACTCGGCTCCAGCAAATCGGCCAGCCCGGCTACCGCCTGAGCAAGCCCCGGGTCTTCGATGTCCCTGTCCTGTGCGCCACTGAAGCCACCCGCCTGATTATCCGCATCATCGCCGAGATGCGGCATCCGGATGTCCTCTTCAACAGACGGTTCTTCTGTCTGATCTTCATCAGGTTCAGACTCATCATCTTCAATCTGCTCCAGAAGAATCTCATACATTTCCTCAGCGCTTTTGCCCCCTGCCACTCTGATCCTCAATGCGGTAATCGGCGGCTCAAAGCCATCGGAAATCAGCAGTTCGTTGACCACCGCCGTGCATGCAAGATTCCAGATCCTGCGATCCAGGCCGGTTCCGCGCAGCTGATGATTCAGCTGAATATGCATCAGCTGCTGGGCGATCAGAAACGCCTGATTGTCCAGTGTGTAGAACCTCATCTTGCGGCTGTTGTAGTAAACAGCTTTGCCCCTGTATCCGACAGGATTCGCTTCCGGAACATTCCGGAATTCTACAATATTTATAAGGTCATTCCATTCAGGGTATCTTTCGAGAATATTCTGTTGTATCTCATGTAAATCGAACTTCATACGCTCTAATTATACATTACCTCTCATATGAGCAGAAGACATACAGTGAACACAAATCAAAAAGGAGACAGTTTGCTGTCTCATAAGCTAGCTGTCTCCTGTGTTGTTCTTCCTGAGTCTCTCTCTGAATCTTTCGCCAGATTGTCTCGGCCTATATCTGTTTATCTGTGTTTCAAGTCTCTGACTGCGGTTACCAGGCATATTCCGGATGCGATGGCCAGCGCAAACAGCAGTGTCTCGCGTCCGTAGTTTCCTGCCTCCTGCATATTTCCCCTGACTGCTTCACTCATCGCATAATAGAGCGAACCGCCCGGAACGAGGGGTACAACAGCAGGTACGACGAACATGGTCGCAGGGGTTTTGTAAATCCTGGCAAGGACTTCTGAATAGACAATCGCGAACGATGAAGCCGCAAGGCAGGCAAGAAAAGTCATGCTGAGCCAGGCATTCATCGCCATATATATTCCCCATGTGATCATTCCGCCAAGCGCAGACGCTGCCAGGTAGCGTTTCTGCATGCCGAACAAAAGGGCAAAGCCCAGAGATCCAATGTATGCTGTTACAAGCTGAACTACTGCATTCATACTGAGCCTCCTTCCTTAATGTACATAATTGATCATCGCAAGTGCCACCATAATACCGCCGGCAATTGCTACTGCCCACATCAGACTCTCTGCGAGCCTGACTATTCCGGATATGGTGTCACCGACAAGCATGTTGCGTATTGAGTTGGTCATTGCGATTCCCGGAATGAGCAGCATAATGTCGCCAATCAGAATCTTGTCCATATGAAGCGATGGAATGATGATTGTCAGTATTCCTGCCGCAAGTCCGAGGAAAAGCGATATTATCAGGTTTCCTTCTATCGTTTTGATCTTCGTGGTGCTGAGCTGCTTCTGCGCTGCCGCGATGACCGACGCAAACAAAGCTGCCGCAGCTCCGTCAGCGATGCTTCCGCCGAAAAATACGGCAAAGCCAGCCGCTGCCAGAATGCTGCCGATCAGAGTTGCAACATATGACTTGTGTCCCTCTCCAACCTGGCGGACCCTCTTTCTGAGTGCATGAACTGGCAGCGGATCCATGCAGCATGCCCTGCTCAGAGCGTTCACGCTTTCGATTCGCCGGAAATCTGTTGTTGCTTCATTGGCGACCCTGCGTGTTTCCGTAGCAGTATATCCGTCTCCGAACACAAGCGTGATGCTTATTATTGATGTTATAACGAACACGTCGGTCCGCTCGGCGCCGTAAGCAGCGCCCATTCTTACTATCGTGTCCTCGATCCTGTCGATTTCTGCTCCTGATTCAAGAAGCATTTCCCCCATATCCAGGAGGCATCTGAGTAATTCATATTTTTCTTCAGTAGTCATTTCTGTTCTCATCTGTTCCTTTAAGAATTCATTGCAGAGTATACTCCGTTTTGCAGTCTTTTCAACCATATTTGTGCTCCTTTATAAATGCACGATGGCAATAGAAAAGACAGAGGATCATCCCCTGTCTCTTGCTCTGTTTCTTGCTGTCTGCATATCTGATTTTCGCTCTGTCGCTTTTCAGCTCAATATGAATGAAGCTATATCACTTATGACCTCTTCGCCGATATGCCGCTCTGTGTTGTACTCCTTTGATACTTTGCTTATGTCATCGTAGATGGCATCGACAAACACATGATTCAGCTCCGGGTACAGTTTATAGAATGTATTGCTGCGTTCAGCAAGAAGTTCCCGGAACTTTACATAATCATCAGCAGCAAGCACCTGAAAATCTTTGCCGCCCTGCATTATAAGTACAGGCTTCTCATTTTCCATAAGATAGTCAACTGCTGTCTTCTTTCCCATCTCCTTGAAGTAGTAGAGAGTCGTGCCTCCCGCAAACTTCTGTTGCTTTGCCTCTTCATCACTCATGGAGTAGAGGTTGTCGAACTTCTTAGTAAACAGCTTGTCTTCGATGACTGCAATCCATTTCATGGCTGAATTGCTTTCCCTGGCCTGACCGAGCTGTCTTACAAAAATATCCTCCAGGCGGTATGGCGTACCCGCCATCATAATGAGGCCGGCCACGTCTCCGCCTTCACTGTCTATTCTCGGCGCAAGCATTGCACCCATGCTGTGCCCGAGAATATAGATCCGGTCCTTATCTATACGCGGATCGGATTTCAGCATATTGACTGCAAGTATCGCGTCATCTATGGTCTCTTCTTTAACTGTAATGCATTGTTTGAGCATCTTCCTTGCATGTACAAATGAACGCTTATCATAGCGAATTGAAGCTATGCCATGCATCGCCAATCCGTCTGCAAGATCGCGGAAAGGTGTCAGCTTCATAACTTTCTCGTCCATGTTGCTGGACCCGGAACCATGTACCATAACAACCGCAGGTACAGGTCCGTCTGCTCCATCAGGAAAAGTAATCAGGCCGTTCAGCGGGTATTCAGTTCCCTGTCCGATGATGATCTTCTCTCTATACATGCCAACGCTCTCCCTTCTCTATCTTTGCTTTATACTCCGAAATCCATTCGTATCTGTCCTGAGTCCTGCTCACAGGTAAGCCGTACTTGCGGTCTGCCGAGGAATTCAGGCAGTCTCTCGTTGTCTTGTATCCATGGTCTTATTTCATTTCTTTCAATCATCACCGGCATCCGGTCATGTACCCTGATCATGGATCCGTTCGCCTCTGTTGTAAGAATTGTATAACAGTTCCGGCCCTGCTCGTTATGATAGAATCCCGCAAGCAGAATCAGTCCTTCGTCAGGTCTGATGAATCTGAACCTGGCTTTGTAAGGATCCCATTCATAAAAACCGCTTGCAGGTATAACGCAGCGCCGTTTTTCTATGCTGTCCGCAAACAGGTTCTTCTCGCGGGCAGTCTCGGCTCTGGCATTGATTATCAGGCCCTTGCGGTAAGGGTTCGAAAATCCCCACTGCATATCTGCAGCAGTAAGCTTATTTGTATTACTGCATATCACGGTCGAAGCATTCGAAGGAAAGACATCCTGCCCCGCGTCCTCATACAGGGATCCCGCAGGAGCAATGCCTTCCAGTTCAAGCAGTTCATTCAGTTTATCACGGAAATCTCCGCCTACAAAAAACCGTCCGCACATCTTGTTAACATTCGATCATCTTCAAAATACGCTTTGCACCAAAAACATATATAAGGCTGTTCCGATCACAACGCTGAATATCGCATTTCTCTTCCAGAACAGATACATCCCTGCTCAGCATGGCGTAGCTCTCATCACAGAGCGCATAGAAAAGGTACCACTTTCTTCTGCCTTCAGTCCGGTAACGTCCGATCATCGATATGCTGAAAAAGATGTGTCTCGCCGCTGATCTGGTTATTTTAATCAAGTAATCCCCCCTATGTCTGATTTACAGTAATTCGTGAATTGAATCTGTTTCCCAAGTCCCAATGAGTGAAAAGGAGACAGAGAACCGTCTGTCTCCTGAGAACTGTCCCCTCGTCTCCTCTTATTTCAGCAGTATCATCAGCTGTCCGCCGGCGAATGCCAGTGGGTTTGACTGCACGAAGAAAACAGTTGAGTCTTCTTCGGCTTTTATTTCTGTTTTGACATGTCCGTCACCGACATCCAGGATTCTGGCGATATTCTGCCCTTTGCGGACGAATTCTCCGGTCCGCACTTTGCAGTCCAGGAATCCGGCAACATCGGATTTGACCACGATGAGATCCTCTTCTGTGACCAGTCTGGATATATATCCTCTGTGGTGGTTGAACTGAACGAGACCCCGGTGGTCCATGAAATTCAGAACTGCGTTGACCACAAGCTCTGAAGCCTCTCTGTCAATAGTCTTATCGGTTCCGCCGTATATTGAATATGCTTTGGTGTTCCAGATCTGCCAGTTGTAGTTCAGCGTTGTCGTATCGTAATGGCTTGGCTTTCTCAGTCTGACGTATGCGAGGCCAAAGTCCGAAGCGCTTTCATAATACTCATTATTCGTGATCTGTATCGAAACGTGCGGAATAAAACTGCCGGAAATGTAATGGCTTGTGAGGTGTATTCCGTATTCGAAATCGTCCAGAATCTCAAATAAAGCTGCGGCAACCCTCTGTGTAGTCTCTCCTTTGTCATATCCCGGGAACATTCTGTTGATGTCCGTGTTATCTGTCGGCCAGAACCTCTTTTCTGAATTGATCGAGTACGGGTTTGCCGCCGGTATCACCAGTATGCCTTTGCCCTGAGTGACCTTGCCTGCATTCTCCAGTATTCCGAGGCGTCTGACAATCTCAGAGGCTTCATACATCTGTGTGAACTCATTGCCTCTCATGCCGCCAATAATAGCCAGAGTCTTCTCGCAGCTGTCAAGATCCTCAGCGCCGAACAAGTATCCGTATACTTTCATGCTGTCTCTGTACAGAGAATGTTTTTCGAAAAGAAGAATCTTTTTCACTCTTCCCCACCTCCTCTGTATCTCGCGAGATCAAGGCTGGAAACCATACGTGTTCCGCGGGCCTCATAGTAAGATCTCAGTTCAGAATCAATAGCTTCTGCGCGGATCATTCTTCCGACCAGTGAACCTTCATCTACCATCGGAAAATCTCTGAGGGTGAATATCAGACCGTCACAAGGAGCCTTTACCTCGCAAAGTGGCTCGCCGAGCAGTGGATCTGCGATAATTCCAATAACCTGGCCCTTCTTGGCGTATGAATTATGTTCCATGCGCTGAATAAAAAGTCCCGATACCGCCGCGTTCAGATATTCAACATCATCAGGATTTCTGGAAATCAGAGGCTTGCGCGGCATCTCATAATCGCCGTCCCATATGCCCATATGGTGCATAAGCGACAGTATTCCGCTAACCAGCTGCTCCCCGTATGCCTGTGTCAGCCTTAGTCCGATGCCCATCTCCACTACCAGAGTCGGCGTCCCCGTAACATTCAGTGAGTGTGCGAGCGTGGCCTCGAGAACAGTAGCTGCGCTGTGCACCCATATAAGATCTGTATTAAGATGCTCAGCATAAAGCACGAGGCTGTCCTCGAACACCTCGCTTATCCTTACCTGCGGAATCTCTGTAAGGTACAGATTCGAAGAATGGATGTCTATTACCATATCCGAACCCTGCAGATCCTCTATTATTCCCGCAGCGGCCTGTTCAGCCATCGAACCGTTCTTGCTGCCGGGGAAAATCCTGTTCATATCGAGGTCAAAGCCCGGTATTCCCCTTTCAATGGAGTCGATTCCGAGCGGATTGAGGGCAGGATATATGTCCACGATTCCGTGAAGGTGTTCCGGGTGCCCCATAATTCTGCGAGAAAGCTCATAGCAAACATACTGCCCTTCGAGCTCGTCGCCGTGAGTTCCGGTGACAATGCTGAGCCTCTTCATAGGAGCAGCCGGTTCGCCGTTATTCGCTTCTATTCCTCCGGATCCATCGATTCCCGCGATAATCCGGTGCTTTTTAATTCTGAATCTTTCCCCTACAGGAAAGTCCATAGATACAACTGTACTAATCATTACCTGTAAAACCTGTTACTTTATTAGTTAATTGCCGCTGTGACTTTGTAGCTATTATCTGCTACTGTGACTTACTGATTATTGTTCTGCCGATCTTACCAATACAGACACATTCATTGCCTGCCTGGCCAGCGGATTTCTGAATATTCCTCTTGATATCATGCAGTCCCTGTAATCCCTGCCATGAGAGAACTTGATGTAATTCTCATTGACAAGAAGACCATTAGTCGGATCAATCCCATACCAGTAACCGTTGCAGTTGGCCTCTGCCCATGCGTGGCTTTCTCCTTCACCCTGCATCAGACCCACGGTATACCTCGCCGGTATTCCATTCATTCTCAGCAGAGAGATCAGCAGATGCGCATAGTCCTGGCAGACGCCTTTACCCTGGCAAAGCGCTCCTTCGCTGTAGTCGCTGAATCGGTGGAGCCTGACTCATACTCGAGAGCATCACGCACGACTCCGGCATAATACAGCACTTTGCCGTAATCGTCATCAGGCGCGCCCGCTTTGCACTGCTCAAACAGCGAAGTGACCGCCGGGCCGGGCTCGGTAAACGGTGTCATGACGCGGTAGCGCCAGAGCTCCGGGCTGTCCGGAGATTCATACTCCTCGTGAGGCGACATGAATGTCTCGACCCGTCCCTTTACAGTGATACCGAATTCTTCGTGGGGTTCGGCAGCAGCTCCGTAAATGATGATGTTTCCGAGTCCGTCAGTATCCTGCAGAATCCGCACTTCCGGATTCACCGTAATCTCGGGCACATACGCCTTCTGCCTTTGCGTGTCCCTCGGAACACACATCAGCGAAAAGTACTGGTCCGTGACCGGTCCAGAGAATTCCAGTTTCATTTTGTACGTATAATTCAGCAGCATGAAAATCCTCTAAACAAACTGCGGGATAATATCCCAGACCATTTTTCTTATATCCTCATACTCCGCGTCTTCGTCCTCGATCATGGCGTTAGTATAGAGAAGCGCTTTTCTGTTGAAAGGTAGCTCTGTTGTGTCGACTCTCGACATAAGCCGGTTGATCTCGCGGACAAGGTCGCTGCGGTCAGCGTCTCTGCGGAGAAGGATATCCAGTCTCTCAATGTGCTTTCCGATTTTGATCGTGTTGCGGACGCCCTGACCGTCAACCTTGTCATCTATGCATCCCCAGAAAGCGAAAATAAGGTCCTCGACATTCTGGAGCTCCATGAGAGGCGCTTCGCTGGTTTTGCCCCTCTTCATCTCAGCAAGAGCGAGGTGAACATATGCCAGAGACTCAGATGTAATTTCATCTCTCATGATCATGGCATTGTCGTAGATTCTGTAGAGATTACTGATTATGGAAAGCGGGTTTGCAGTATCAAACGCAATTTTCCATGCAAAATCCATCGACGATTCGAAGGTGTTCTGTATGCCCATGCGCTCACATTCCTGCACGAAGTACTCCGCGTCCTGATCGATAAGTTTATCGTATGTTTCCTTGTACATGCTGATGGACTGATAAACTCTCTCAATATATCTGCCCATCCAGTACAGGCTGTCCAGTTTTCCTAGCGTGACAGTACCCATGTGTCTTTGAAACCTCCTCCCTGCGATGAATTGACAATGAACGAATCCGGATTACGTGAGAAACGGGTCAGACCGCTTTTCCACACTTTGACAGACTCCCCGCTCAGAACATAGGCTCTGAGGTCCGCTTTGCGCGCAACAGGTGTAACTCCGTCCTCATCAAGGATATCCAGATCGATGAAATCAATGACTTCCTGAGCAATGAACCTTCTCGGCTCGTTCTTGATAGTCTCAATAAATTCTGCTTTCTTTTCTTTGGTCAATGTATTGCCGAATACTACACCGTATCCGCCAGCCTCGGCCACATCCTTGATGACCAAATCATCAAAATGCTCGAGAACGTACTTCTTGTCCTCTTCGTAGTACGGAAGATAAGTAGGGGCGTTATTGGTTTTGCACTCCTCGCCGAGATAGTATTCAACCATCTTAGGTACAAAGTAATAGATGCCCTTGTCGTCTGCGACGCCGTTGCCCGGCGCGTTCAGAAGAGCGACATTGCCTTTGCGCATCGCCTGGAACAGACCCGGTACGCCGATAAGCGAATCCGGATTGAAAGCGAGCGGATCCAGATACTCGTCCGATGTCCTGCGGTAAATCGCGCCTACACGCTGTCTGCCCGCCGCGGATTTCAGATACACTTTGTCATCCTCAACCACAAGATCTGTGTTGTATACCAGAACCGAACCCGTCTTCTCCGCCAGGTAGGAGTGCTCGAAGAAAGCAGCATTGTATCTGCCCGGAGTAAGGATTACGTTGAGACCGCCAGTGCTGACATAGTCCATCGTGTCCCTGAGAAGCTTCGCATAGTTGCGGTTATCTTCGATTGGTGTGTTGGCAAAAGTACTTGGGCTGGCCTGTCTGCACAGGTCGCGTGCGATCAGAGGATAGGATGCGCCGGAAGGGATTCTCAGATTGTCCTCAAGGATATACCACTTGCCGTCCTTACCCTGAACCAGATCGATTCCGGAAATGTGAGAAGCGATGTCCTTAGGTGTTTTCAGCCCTTCACACGCTGCCAGATAGCCGGAAGACGAGAAGATAAATTCAGGAGGGATCACGCCATCCTTAACGATTTTCTTATCGCCGTATATGTCCTTGAGAAAGAGGTTAAGCGCAGTAACTCTCTGAATCAGTCCGGCCTCTATTTCTGCCCATTCCTGCTTGCTGATCACCCTCGGAATCGGGTCAAACGGAAAAAGCTGCTCTTTGAACGTTCCGTTCTTATAAATACCGAACCGGACCCCATAACGTTCGAGCAGATGATTGATTTCTTTGACATGTTTGTTTAGTTCCTGCATCAATAGTCCCCCTTTCTTCTTTTCGGCAATACAGGGTATACCGGAACGCATTCACTGCACCTGAATACAAACCCGCTGCAGCCCTATTACTATATTCTGTTTACAGACGCCATTGACATACTCCCACCACTTATAGAAGCAGGGGCTTCTCGCTCAAGGTAATTAAAGACATGCTTCTTGAGGATCTTGCCATAACATCAGAGAAACACACCCTTATCTCCGCATTTTATTTATAATTAATTAATTATATCTAAAAAATCCCCATAACAAAAGTTCTTCGCGACATTAGCTTGCTAATAGATTCAGACGCATATAGGTGTCAATGGCAAATCGTTGAAACATAACTTGGCAAGGCCTGCTCCATCGATACAAATAGTGGCAAAAGTTCGATTCTGGAAAAATGCACCTAGAAAAATAGGTGCAAAATTGAATCATCAAGAAAAAGAACCTAGAAAAAAGGTGCAAAATTGAAATACAGGAACAAGCGCCTAGATTGAAACTGAGAGCCCGCGATCCATTGCCTCATTCCGAGAAAGATAGCTGAGATGCATTTTATATAAAAACTGGCTTCACCCTTAACATCTAATAGGGCGGCTTGAGGGGTGAAAACATTCAACCCTCATTTTGATAATAAACAAATCAAGGGTGAAACAACTTCGATCTTGTCTGATCCATTTGTAAATCCACACATGCAATTGGGAGTCAAACATAGCAAATGAGCTGAAAACTGTGGACAACGGGCAGATTTCTGGACGCTTTGTCAATTTTGAAGTTGATTATTCTGCTTCTTGAAGTCTGAGCGTCGAGATAATAAAAGCAGAACAGAGTAAACCTGAAAGAAATTCACCCTTCGATGCTTATTATTGAAATACATTGATGAAAACATTCATCCCTTGGTGGTCTAAATATGCTTGCAAGGGTGAATGAACTTTTTCGAGTAGTGGAGTAAGCATGCTTGTTATGCTCAAATTGAAGCCACAACAAAAAGCACCTGCAAGCATGAACGCAAGAGTTCATATCATGCAGGTACTTTTTCATGCAGGTACTTTTGCTTTACCCCTAATTAAGCAATCAATCCATACTGGCTATGATTACAGAATGGATGCAGGGGTGTCAGTGAATGGATCTCTACCAGCCGGTTCCGAAATCGGTAATGGTGTATGAGCCATCTTCGGTTGGTCTGAGTATGCCAAGATTGAATTTGTCTGTGACCCAGCCGCTTTCTTCATCATATTCGCCGGTTGCAGCCATCAGCTCATTCACATCTACTCCCTCTGCAGGATGAAGCTCATAGCGAACCTCGAAAGCGACTTCATCAGGGCCGAGATTGTATTCTTTCAGAGCCTCATCGGCCTGCTCGTCCTCTGCAGTGTAAATCTTCTCAACATAGATTCTGGCATCATTGACTTTGTCACCGTATGCCTCTTCCAGCAGACTCTGCATGGCAACTTCGATCTGATATTTAGCCTCTTCCTGATTGTCCTTTAACGGAATGTTGCTTCCGGCAGTTCCGGCCTGTTCACTCTTAGGTACGTCAGTTTCTGCAGCTTCCTCTTCCTGAGCAGATCCGCCGCAGGCTGTCATTGTGAATATCAGGCAAGCAGTCAGTACAAAGCAAAATAGTTTTTTCATCATTTCGATTCTCCCATCATGTGACATCATTCCGCCACTTCCGTTTTGCCTGAAAGCGGGGGAACTCCAATTTCGTTACATCAGTATTATACCATTGTTTGAGTCCGGTAAATCAGTAAATCCAAATACATTCGATCAGTCTGCTGCATCTGTCCGGATGCCCATCAGGAAATAGTGATTATCACCGAAGTCAAAAGTTCCGATGGTCTGCATATGTGCCTTATTGTTATGAGCATTCTCGGATCTCTTGTTGATCTGATTGACGAAAGTCAGCATGATCGGAAACCTGTCCTTGAACTGTCTTAGGCTTGCGAAGAACAGATCTTCAAAAGCTCCGGTGCCTCGAATCGACCTGTCTACACACATCGGACCGTACTGATAGGTATCGCTTAATGTGATTTTCTTTCCCTCGAACTCGTAGTCAGGGATTATATCGATCATGTGCCTGAACAGTGGCCACGCTGACCAGAATTCCCAAGGTGCAGCGAAGCAGAATCCAAGGACTCGGTCAGGTCCTTCTTCTGAAGGCTCAGCGATGATAGTCACTCCATTCTCCTTAGTAATCAGCTCAGCAAGTTGCTCATCTGTTATGGCGGTCGTCACGAATCCGTCAGGGCGATCCTCGTCTGTGATAGTATCGCGATGGTATTTTCTGAGAAGGGCTTTGACATCCTCCATATCTTCAAGTCCTGCAAGTCTTACCTGTTTCATAATCCCTACCCTCCATTAACTATCCAGTAATACTGTCCCTATCGATTCAGCAGCCAGGCAAAACCTTTTGCCGTCCTGATGTCAGGCTCTCTGAAATGATTGCCCTGATTCATCTCAAGTATGCATTCGGTGCATACCGGGTCTGCCTGAAGAAGTTCGTTCTGCCTTCGTATATTATCTCCGACGGTCCTCATTACAGGATTCCGTGTTCTCTCTTCCTTATCGCCAAGGCTCAGATATACCTTGTCAGTCATGACTGCATTCTCTTCAGCAAATTCGATCCATCCCGGGAACCACACGGATGGCGACGCTGCTGCCACTCCACTGAATATATCCGTCTGATAAGCCGCCCAAAGCGCAAAGAATGCTGCCAGCGAATAGCCTCCAATATATATTTTCACATCTCTGCCGCCTGTGAGTTCCGGTATAAGATCATCTGTGACATATCCCAGAGTTGATTCCGCTTGGCCGGCAAAGCCATGATCACCGAATACAGCCGGAGCTTCCCACGGTGACAAATCATCATTCCAGTCATTTACCTTGAAGGCAGCCAATGTAAAGCCGATGCCATCAGCAAGTCGGACAATTTCAGATACCTCGCTGTCCAGCACCTCAATATCGTGATCGTCCACAGGCTGGATCAGCAGCACATCAGATGATCCGCAATCATATATAAAGCATTCACGACCCGAGACAGGTCTATTGCATTTTTCCATGTTTATTTATTACCTCAATCGTTCATTAATCTGCGTTTTTTCTTTCGCTGTGCGGTTCTCACACACTGTGTTTTTTCTTTCGCTGTGCGGTTCTCACACACTGCGTTTTTTCCACTTTCCTGAATAGTAGAAAACTAGGCCGATCCACAGTGGGGTATATCCGGCAAGAACATCACCCAGCCAGAAGCCGTAATGTTTCATGCCAATAGCCAGTCCGAAAAATAACGCCAGGCCTATTCTCAGAATGATTCCGTCAAGAATCGCTGTGGCGAAATTGACTTTATAATTGCCGCTTCCGTTGATCAGGGCATTCATTCCGGACCTTGCCGCACTGCTGAAAAACGCCAGAACGGCAATCGGCACATATTTATATCCTATACTTAGTACCTCGGGATCTACAGTGAATATTCCATATATCTGTTCCGGGAAAGTAACCATCAGGACCGAAAAGACTGCCGCAATCGAGGTCGTGATAGTGAAAACGGATCTCATGACCATGCCTACACGTTCGAATTTTTCAGCTCCGATATTCTGGCCAACCATCGAAGCTCCTGCAGTGTTGAATGAGTTTGAAAGCATATTGATAATGCTGTTGATTTTGTTGGCTATGCCTGCAAACGCAGATACCGCAACACCGTAAGAATTAATGTAAGCGTTTACGAAGAGTTTGGACAGATGGACAGCTCCGAACTTGATCGCCATCGGAACGCCAAGCTTGATCAGATTGGAAAGCATGTCCCTGTCGATTCCGATCAGTTCTCCGGCGGTAAGTGTCAGATCGTATTTCCGGCGGTTTTTGTAGACGTAAATGCTGCAGCTTATGAAAGAAAAGCCTTGTGATATGACTGTAGCAAGAGCCGCTCCTCCACTGCCAAGTCCCAGGAAAAGTACTAAAAGAACATCCAGAACAACGTTAGTTACTGACGCGATTCCGATAAATATGAACGGTCTGATCGAGTCGCCCATTCCCCTGAGAACCGCGCTCATGATGTTATAACCATATATGAACACCATACCAATCATGCAGACAGTAGCGTAATTCATCGCTTCACTGAAAGCTTCAGGCGGGGTGTTCATGAGTGACAGAATCGGCTTCCTCAGACACAGGCAAATCATACTTATCACAATGCCGCATCCCATCAGGAAGCATAGCATCGTACCGATGAACCTGCTTATTTTGTCCTTTTGCCCGGAACCCAGATACTGGGAAATTATGATCTGACCTGCGTTGGAAAAGCCCATTGCGACAAGCGTGAGAAAGTTCGTAACATCTCCGCCGACAGAAACCGCCGAAAGACCTACTTTACCCAGTTTCTGCCCGACAATGATCATGTCAACCATGTTGTACACGATCTGCAGAAGACTAGAAAAAAACAGCGGTGTCGCGAAAGCCACAAGCTGCCCGGTAACATTCCCTTTTGTAAAGTCTGTAATATTCTTAGTCTTCATTTATATTTCTGTACAGATCGTTGATGCTTCTGTTGGCGTGCTCAGTGCGGTAAAATCCGTATTCATTTCGGCTCATCCCGCTGGTTTTTATCTTTTGTCAATAATAAAGAATGCGGTTACCATCAGAATATCGTTTTGATCTTGTCTATCATTCTGTCGAGATCTGATCTCTGCTCAAGTTCTGTGACGAGGCTTAAAGCCTGGGTCACATTGTCTGTGATGATTCCGTCGATCTTAGTACAGAGGAAGTGCTTCTGGGAACCCTTCTCGTTAGCCGTCCATACCAGAGCCTTTTTCCCCTCATCATGTATCGCGTCTATTGCATCGTTCGTTGCCGATTCCTCTTCAAGCCCTATGTAGTCACAGTTGAGCTTGGCAGTCTTACCGAGAGACGCAAATGTCAGAAAGCCCGTCTCTATCTCCGGATAGTTGGTTTCAATGTAGTTGATTACATCATAATTAAGTGATATGAGCACGCACTCATTCTCCATCTGATACTGTTCGACCAGCTTTACGGCGTCATCAGCCATCTGCCTGTCGGCTGTGTTTCCCTTGAGTTCAGTGAAAAGCACTATTCTGTCTTTGCTTGATATCAGCATTTCTTCGAAGGTAGGTACCGGTTCTCCGTCTATCCTCAGCTTTTTGACTTCCCTCAAAGTCATCTCTTCAGGTTTTCTGCTGTCTCCGGCTACCCTCTTGAATGTACCGTCATGATTAATAATATAAAACCCGTCTTTCGTCCTCTGGATATCTATTTCGCTTCCGTATGCGCCTGCAGTCCATGCCGCTTCCAGACCGGACAGAGTATTCTCCCTGCCCTCATTGCCTCCGCCGCGGTGGGCGATGATCCTGACATCAGTATCAAGCGGGAACAGCTGATCAAAGCGGACATACATTACTGCAATGCCTACTACGACAACGATTGCCACAAGAAGTATCTTGCTCTTGTATCTGATTGGCTTTTCCCTTTTCAGCTCAACATATTCAAGCTCCGACCCTTGCTTATATGAATAAAACAGCTGTGTCATCTTCATGATGTAAAGCGGTACCCCGAACATATCGGCAAGGACGGACACAATCGTTCCCACTGATACGAAGATGATAGTCAGGATGCGGCTCACTGATCCGGCAGGAAGCAGGCTTATCAGTTTAAGCGGTATGAAAAGACAGATAATGGCGATTCCCGCCAGTGAAGCGAGTATTAAAAATACGAAGATTACATTCTGTTTGAGGTAATCTTTCCAGTTTGCTCTGATAAGCTTCCTCGACTGTCTGCCCGCCTCTCTGACAGACATCTTGTCTATGATCACGCCGTGAAGTATGAACAGGTTAGCAATGCCTACGGACAGGAAAATGAATACAGCTATGCCAGAGAGAGCCGAATACAGCACCGAACTCTCGATGACTGAAGAAATGAATGTCGGAATATACAGCTTTTCTGTCGCAGATATCGATATGCCAATGCCTACTATAGGCGCAATCAGTGCGATATACAGCACTATCAGAAGCCCTCGCACATTGATCAGCTTTCCGATCGAAAAGAACCCTTCCTTTACACTGCTTTCGAGAGATTCATTCCGTCCCGTCAGAAGATTCCTGCTCAGAACTATTTTGGAATTTATATCAAAAGCCACATAACCGAAAAGCGACACAATACCGAGCATAAGAATGAGTATCCCCTGCCAGGTCGTAAACAGGAACTGCCAGTCACCTGAAGTCACGGCAACTCTGCCGCTGCTTTTGAGCAATACCTGAAAAATCCTGCCAAGAAGAAACATCCAGATACAGATAAGCACCTTCGTGAAGATCTGATAGTTCAATATATCAGGCATTGCCTGAGTAAATGGTTTTAATTGATCTCTGATACGGTTCTCTTTTTTCATTTCTTTGTTTGCAGCCAACCGGATACTCTTTTTTCTCTGTCTGCAGCCATCCAGATACTCTGATTATTCGTCTTGGTATCATTGTAATTCTTTTTGTTGATGCTGACTACAAGTTAACATGGGTTTATTGTTATTTGTTTGAGATGTGTGCTATTCTTTACTCAGTTCAGTTTGTTCTATACGATTATAGGAGGACTATAGTAATGAAGAAGTTTATATCAATTTTGGTTATTACAATTATAGTTCTGTCTGCACTTGCCTTCACAGCATGCGGAGGCGGAGGAAGCAGCGATGAAGATCTTGCCAACAGCAAGTATGTTGGTACATGGACGAATACCAGCATCTCCTTTGGTGAAGCCAGCGGAGAGCTCGATGACGAATTTACTATTGTTCTTAATGATGACGGGACAGGAAAGATTGTCTCGGGTGATGAGACCTGGGACTTCACATGGAAGCTGACAAGCGACGGTTTCAAGACAGATGGTGATATGAAAATGACATTTACGGATGACGGTGATAACATCAAGTCCACAATACTCGGCGCTGATTTAGTATTTGAAAAGCAAGAATGACGGAAGTGTAGAAATAGTATGGCAGAACTTAGAAGGGTTACCCGGGTAACCCTTCTTTTTTATTTCCATTGTATTATGGGTAGCATTTTTTCTTTTCTATCTAAGTTCCTTTTTCTTAATATTTCATTTCTGAATCTATTTTTCTAGGTTCTATTTTGAATGCTTTTCATAGCACCATTTCGCGATTTTCGCGATTAGTTCTTCAGGCAAAGGCTGGTCATACGGCAGCCTGATTGTTCCTTTGGACACACTGTAATCAGCAAGGTCATCTGCAAATTCTGCCGTTGCTTCGTCACCCGGATATACACCCAGATGTTTTTTCGATGCGGCAAAGTGTATGATGTTCCTGCCCTTCCAGTATGTTGGCATCGACCAGGATATCCGCTCTTCCGCCTCTGGCAGCGTCGCCCGGAGAATGGCACGTATCTCTTTGAGCACAGGCTGCACCTTTTCATCCTGGGCGGCAATATATTCATCTATGTTCTGCGGTTTGACGCAATAATGATCTTGATTTTGCCTGCTGAACTCTCTGCCGCATTTCGGACATTTCCACATTTTTACACCTCCGGCCAGTTCCGATTATTAATGTAAAAGCAGTCTTTTCTATCCAGTTTAGTTAAGATTAATCATACCATATCAGGCGCAGTAATAATGCTGCGGAGTATTTACAGTTCCCGGTGTATTTACAGGTCTCGGAGTATTTCCTGACCGAGACGATTTTCTCAGAACCAGGCGTATCAGTGCAGCCGGTGTGTTATAATCGAAGAAATTAGAGATAGAAATGCAAAAGGGGGAAAAATGGATATTCAATTCAGACTCGGAACGGTCGATGACGCCGCCATGATAGTCGGGCTCATCAATGAGCTTGCGGAATATGAGAAGCTGCCGGATAAGATCACAACGACTGAAGAAGACATCCGCACAGCAATAGCAAGCAGGGACATAGAGACGCTGTTCGCGAGCTCGGGCGGAAAAGAAGTAGGATTCGCTATGTTCCTCGATAACTACGCGTCCATATTCGGCGCCAAAGGCATGTTCATCGAAAACCTTTACGTCAAACCCGAATACCGGGGCAACGGTATAGGCGAGGCCATTATGCGTGAGCTCTGCCGCATAGCTGTAAGCCGCGGATACAAGAAGGTTGAGTGGCACTGTCTTGAATGGAATGAGCCGGCAAACCAATTGTATCTCAAGCTGAATGCCACCCAGAAGAACGACTGGATATTCTACCGGCTGTTCGGAGAAACTCTTGAGGAACTCGGCAAAGAATAACACAGGATCAGCTATTTCTCTTTTATCACCTCTTTTGCTTTAGCAAGGTCTTTTCTTTTGACCCATACCTCATAGCTGTATGTATCTCCATAATATCTGCCGCCCCACATAGAATTTATGAGATCCTTACTGTGTCCAAGCCGGCCACTATTTATACTCGTAGCACCCGAATTATGTTTTGTGCTTACTTCATACTGGATACCAGCTTTCCGCAATGCTACCCATACTTTTGCAGTCTCTTCGGCACTTGTATCACTGTATAGGAGTGCCCTGTTGAAAAATGTAATAGCCATGTTTCTCCTTTTGTTTGTCCTTTTCTCCGGTAATTAGCTCATCATGCAGATAACAATCTGTTTAAGACGCAAGAATGAATTTGTTTAACTTTTACAGGAGCTCGTTTGACAGGATCAGCATTTCTTCCGCTTCAATCAGTTTCTGCTGAGCTTTGACGAGCTGACGGTATGCTGACTTGACTGCTTCAGGGCTTTCATCGTCAGACATAAGTTCCACCCTCATCCGGGCCTCCTCTACATCTTCTTCTGCGTTTTTCAGCATGCGATTCAGCTTTTCTTCAGGCGGTATGATATAGAAGTTCTTTTCTTCGTATCCTCTGTAATCACCCTCGCCAAAAAGCATAACCGTATACTTTCCCGGTTCCCTGAACACCGGCTCAGGATCCTGTTCTTCATTATACAATTTCAACAATGTGTAGTCTTTCCCTTCCTCAAGGACTTTGCCTCTGTATGTGACCACAGGCCTGATCTCTTCTCCGGTATATCTCATCGGTGTAACTCTCGCGAGTTCGATACTGACAAGCTCTCCTTCAGGTTTGTCAAACGCCTCGGTAATGTCGATTCCTGCGCCATAAATGTCTTCGACTGTTGCAGAAGAGTTCAGCATTTTGCCGTCGCCATCGGAATCAGCGATATCTTCTATCTTTTAAATTGTCACCGCTGGAAGCGCAAACACGGATCATGAATGTCTTCATAGATGTCATCGTCTTCATCACAACTGCAGAATACAGATCCCGGCTTGGTCGACTCTGACAGAAACCTGCTGATGCAGGCATTTACTTCATCCGGCCTATCGACATTCGCATTATGTGCAGCGCCTTTGATAATCTTCAAAGGATATCCGGTTTGCTGCGCCCACGCTTTATTGTATTGTACAACTTTACCGGTACGATCTTTCTCTCCCAGGATCAACAGAACAGGACATTGAATCTTTAACTCACAATTATCATCCAGGAAACCTGCGTAACCCAATCCCATCAAATGACATAGTTCTCTTTTGTTATACGGAAAAAGCATCTGCATCATGTTTTCATATGCCCTCCGGGTCGTTGATACCTGCTTTGCCATCGCTTTTTTCATCCACCTGAATGGATACATATGCGCCATCCACTCGACCTGTTTCAGTATCCAGACATCGAATCCTGAATAATAACCAAATCCATATGGCGTACTGTCTATTGAAACAAAACATTTTACGCGTGACGGATATCGTTTTATAAAGGACTGAGACAGAAATCCGCCCAATGACTGTCCGACAAGAATGACCTGATCCACAGAGTTCTTGTCGAGAATACTTTTTATGTAGTCAGAAGTATCCCCAAAATCAAAAGCCGCGAAAGGTCTGGATTTCCCATGTGCAGGAGCATCCCAGGTCAGGAGATTGTACTCTTGCTCAAATGCCGGGATCTGTCCATCAAACATACTGTGATCAGCAGTAAGCCCGTGGAGGAAGAAAAGCGTATCCTTCCCGGCATCCCATGTCTCCGACCGCCAATAGAAGACATTTCCTTTATGCGAACGCAGTATTTGTTCTTTCATATCCGTCACCCTTTATACTTTGTCATCGGCAAATATTAATTTGTACACTCAGTATTGGGATTGCGTTTTATGCTTTTTTTCGCAGTACTGATCGCTTTTTCTGAACAGACAAGACGGCAAAGGTGACATCCGACGCATTTGGTGCCTAAAAGTATAGGTCTTCTGTCAGACAGATCAAACTGTATTGCCTGATGTCCCCCATCCATA
>JBGUIG010000137.1:0-2110 GCA_045112795.1 Anaerovoracaceae bacterium
GCTAGTGTAATATATCATTCATTTTTTAACGTAACGAACACTAATTTTTGCACTTGTGACGAGATTGCATAATCTCTTACAAGTGCAGGCAAATCCTTCAGGGACTATGTCAATGACTGTCCTTAAAAACGGGCACAAGTACCTTAGTAGCTTCAGAACGAGCGGATATTACTATTCACTCCTGTAGTTCTTCCAGCTTCTGGATCTTTTTCAAGCGGCGTTCATTACGCTCGTTACGGTACTTATCAATGTCCGGATACAGATGCCTGAGTTTCAGCCTTGCATCTTTTGTTGTGAACTGCCAGTTGACCGGCGAGGGATTTTCATTGTAGCGGGTATTCCAGCATTCCATCTCTGACCGGAGACTCTCGATACTCGGAATCCTTCGATCCAGACATTCACGAGTCATGATATTTATTCCGATTTCAGCGATATCCAGCCAGCTTCCATGCACCGGTGTGTAATGGATATCGAGTTTACGGCGGATTCTGGCAGCCTCTTCAGGAGGAAATGCCTTATACAAAGATGCAATGCTGTGCGTGTTAAGGTTATCCATCACCAGAGTGATCTTCTCAGCTTCCGGCTCAATAACGTCGACCAGGAATCTGAGTTTTTCTGCAAAATCTACTGCTGTCCGGGTCTCTTCAACGCTGTGACGGATCTCCCCGGTATGAGGCTTGATAAAACAGAAGATGCTGACAGTCCCGTTGCGTTTATATTCGGAATCTATCTTTTTGATGTCGCCAGGGCGCATCGGCAGGGGCTCCCTTGTTTCGCCAAGGATCTGATATGGCTTCTCGTCAATACACCACAGCGGGTATTTGGGGTCATAAGGCTGTTC
Source organism: Anaerovoracaceae bacterium (assembly GCA_045112795.1). GTDB lineage: Bacteria > Bacillota > Clostridia > Peptostreptococcales > Anaerovoracaceae > Crickella. Next base: position 842 of record JBGUIG010000137.1, read on the forward strand.
GTAGATATCCAGGATGTCTTCCATCCTGGCAACGAACTCGGGATCCTCTTCAGGAGGGATGCACCAGTATTCATCAAGATGAGGATGCAGAGCGTTGTTCCTCAGCACTCGTCCAATGGTCGATATGCTGATCGGTTCTTCAAGGATGACTTCCTGATCCAGGAGTTTCAGAGTCCACCGGCAATACCCTTCCGGAGGAGCAGAGCATGCTTTTGCTATGATCCTGGCTTCATCCGCACCCGTGACCTTAAGCCTCGAGGTGTCGGAGTTAGGGTTGCGCAAAGGAGTTACAGCTTTCGTAATTCCACCCGTGCAGAATTTTTTTAATGTGTCTACAACAGTAGGAATGGAGGCACCTGCTTTGGCAGCGATCTTCTTGTAGGTGAGCGCATGACCATACCGCTTTTCATCAGCCGCAAGGATGATCGCATATCGGACTCTTCTGTTGTCCGAGTTGGCTTTCCGTTTTGCATGCTGGATCTTTTTTCTCTCCACAGGGGAAAGAGATACTCTGTAACTGCGAGACCTTGCCATGAAAACCTCCGACAAATTCAGGGATGCGAAATTGATGAACAGAAATCTTGCAATTACCGTTATTTTGATAAACGCTTCATCACTTCATCGTATTCGGATCTTACTGATTTTAACTCGGAAGTTAAACTTGAAATCATGGATTCCATAGCTTCCAGCCGCAAGGAAAGTTTAGACATTCCCTGAATAATTTCATTGTCAGTAACATGTTCCGGCGTTTTGCCTTGTCTGGAACTGTCAGGCCATTTTTTTACTGGTCTTCCTCTTTTGGCTGTAGGGATGATTTCTTTTGTCACCGGGTCATATTTACCTATACAGCGCCGCTTTTGTACTTTGCGCTGTTTAGCTTCATCATATACATACTCGGTTTCGTAGGCATAGTAAGTATCATTCTGTTTGTTATAGGATTTTGTTATTGACATACTGCATCTCCTTTAAACTAATATATACTAATATAATAACATATAATACCTATTAGTTCAAGGATAATTTGGTTTATTTTAGTTTAAATTATGAATGCTACGTTACACTAGATCCATATGAAAAGTTATATTCAGATATGAATGGGACATTTGCTTTCATAGCAGGATATACATCTGGTGGAGCACCATATGGCGTGACATGGGAACAGGTCGGCATAGACTGAGTATTCCGGCGTTTAATGTCCCGTCAGTCCGGGCATAAGGAAACCGCCGTTCCGGACATGAGGAAACCGTGAATCCGTTTTTAAGGAAACCG
>JBGUIG010000138.1:0-10842 GCA_045112795.1 Anaerovoracaceae bacterium
TGTATGTAGACTGTCATTCCCGCACCTCGAAAAGCATTGTCTTTCATGTCAGGATACAATAACTTTTACTTCTATCGCGGAGGACTACTTGTAATGGGTACCACTTGCGGTGGATACCTTACAAAGATTCGCTGTGAGAGTAAAGATGAATATGGAATATAAAAAACGGCAAGGTTGCAGTTTTTTGTATTTGTATAATTGCCGTTATACCTGCCAGTGTCTACTCAGAAATCTGCGTATGTGAAATCGGTGCTTCCGAACATGCTGCCGAAAAGAGAGAATAAATACAGAACAGCCATAAGGCTGAAGTAAATCAAGGTGTATTTTACCGATATATAGCTGTTGATCCTGCTAAGCAGTAGTTTGACTCGTTTGATCATCATTTTGACCCTTTCTGATTATCAGTGCAGAAGTTGTATATTTCTCTGTCTATAAGAGCCCATCCTTTGTTCCACGGGTGTGTCACGTCTTTCGTTATAAACGGTTCATATTCATATACTGTCAGGTCCGCTGCTTCTGCGCCATATTCCTCAGCAAGCTTCAGTATCCTGTCTGTCGTATCTCTGCGCTGCTGCTTTCCTGTTCCTATGTAGTCAAACCATTTCCCGTTTACCGGCATGATTATGAGCTTCGCCTGCAGGCCTGTCTGGCTGCACACTTCAAGAAAAGCCTTTAAGTCATCAAACTCAGGTGAGTCAACACATATCCTGTCCGGATGCGCGTTTTTATCAGCTTCATATGTCTTGCTGAACTTGCGGTTCCAGGATTTGTCTGAGATGTCAAAAGGGTTATCCGATGCCTTCAGGCTTTCCTCTTCCGCCTGGCTGACCATCAGGTCGAATGCTTCGTTACTGATCGTATCCAGTGAAATCTTAAGATCGTTCTTCTTGCTGATCCTCTTGACTGCCATGGCAACTGAGACACGGTCTCTGTCAAAAGCGAACAGCCTCTCGGCTTTGAACAGCACGCTACTGATAATACTTTTTCTGCCATCAACCAGATATCTGTTTATGATCCTTACCTTCGTTTTGAATTTGTTGTTATCTGCCAGGAGTTTTTCACTTCTCTCCGCAACATATTTTTTCGTTTCGCTTTCAATATCCGGATTCTGCATGAACTGAATATATTCAGACTCTGAAAACCGGAGTCCGTAGTTGACAGGGTTCACACCATCCTTCTTGAACCATGTAGGCGATACCAGCAGTATCACTTTTCTGCTTTCGAGCTTTTTTTCCAGAGAGCCCGCTGCAATACTGTGAAAAAGGATCTGATTGCACGGTCCTCCTATGAGCATCAGATCGGCATCTTCAGTTCTGAGCGCATTTCTCGGATGATACTTAGATCCCCTGCCATGTCTGAATTCGGAAGACCCCATGACCAGCACCGTATCTGAATCGATGTTTTCTGACAATGCAGAATAAGACAGATCCTTGTATGGGTTGAACCAGAACCCGAACCTGCCATTATCTACTCTCAGTGACAGCCCGCTTGTGACCATATGAGCTGATAACACAAATACGACCATAAGTGCTGCAGCAGCGATGAATGCTCTTATCTTCCTCATATTTCCTGCCGGATCAGGCTTATGCCAGCCGCTTTTCGACTACAGCGATGATCCTGTTAGGAGTCGCCATTTCTTCCCGTGTCAGTTCTGAAGGTGACATTTTGAGGCCAAATTCATCCTCGATCTTCAAAAGCAGTTCTATATAGTCAAGAGAATCAATCAGTCCTTCTTCAAGCAGGTCGATATCAGGGTCTTCCCTGACGATCTCATCTCCACATAATTCTTCTATCATTACCAGTAATTTTTCTCTCATTTTGTGTTCTCCTTTATATCAGACCATGGCTGCGCAGCAGGAAGGCTACACCTCTGGTGAATCTTCCCGAAAAGATAAAGAATCCGACAAGCACCAGATGCAGTGTCACAAACCACGAAACAACCATGAACCATTTGTCCTTTTTGTGCTTTTTATAGAAAGCCGACTTCTTGCGTATGATCTCAAACAGCACAAGCAGCACTCCGTGATACAGGCCATAGAGAATGTAATATCCTGTAAGTCCGTGCCAGCAGCCCATGATGAGCATGTTTATCATGAGCGCTATGGAAGCTATCGTCAGCTTATCTTTGACCTTACCGCTCCGTATAAGATCCATCGTTATCCTTGAGAAAACATAGTCTCTCAACCAGTGTGAAAGAGTTATATGCCATCTGTTCCAGAATTCCTGGATATCTTTACTGAGAAAAGGCTTGTTGAAGTTGTCAGGAACCTTTACGCCAAGCAGATAGCCCGTTCCCACCGCCATCAGACTGTAACCTGCAAAGTCAAAGAACAGATAAAAGCCATATGTGTACATATATATGGCTGCTGAGATCAGCGTGCGATCCATCCCGAATTTCTTCATGAGCAGGTAGAAGACTGAAGCTATCGCCAGTTTATACACCATGCCGAGAAGGATCTTGAGCAATCCATTTCCTGCCATCTCAAGGTATTCTTCCCTTGGGATCGTCCGCCTGATATCCTCCTCAAACCGGCGGCTTCTGTCTATAGGTCCTGACAGCAGCGTCGGAAAGAAAATCATCAGATATATGTATTCATCAGGTTTCAGCTCTTTGATTATTCCGTCGCTTATCTCAATGATTATCTGAGCCGCCTTGAATGTCATATATGAGATGCCGATAATCGCCAGTATCCCCGCATTTCCATTCATTGCAATAAGGATCTTGTGCAAGGTCAGCGGCAGTATGCTCAATATGAGAAACGCAGGATAAGCAACCCGTGACCCGTGCTCTCCCGTCGTGATCCTGAGAAAGATCTGCGCAAGGATATACTCATACCATACAAAGCAAAGCATGTACAGCAAAGCCTGTGGTTTATCTTTCATTGTCATGACAACGAAGAATACTGTGGCAGCCATGCCGTAATGCTTCAGTGGTTTCTCACAGTAACCCAATATGAAAGCCGGAACCAGGATGACAGCGAGGCTGATGAAGAATATGTTCTCTCCGTACAGCTGCATCTATGCCATCTCCCTTAGTCTTTTCCTGTCAAGTTTTCCGTTGTTCGTGACAGGCAGTTCATCAAGGAATATGACCCTTTTAGGAACCATATATGATGGCATTTTTTCTCTCAATGCAGTACGGATGACTTTGCGTCCGAAATAGTCATCCGTGATCAGATCTCCGTCCCGGATAACAAATGCCGTAAGGCTCTCCACCCTCCCATCACGGATCCTTTGCGCTACAGCACCTCGTTTGACGCCGTATACCGAGGCCAGATTGGATTCAATATCTTCTATTTCTATCCTGTACCCGTGGAGTTTTATCTGGTTGTCTATTCTGCCGTCGCAGTACAGATTACCATCTTCATCAAAATGCCCCTTATCACCTGTCCTGTAAGCGCGGGAGCCGTCTGAACCTACTATATGACGGCCTCCCGCACTCTCACAGGCGCTGAGAGGGTAAATGAAGAAAAAGGCTTTTGAAGTAAGTATTGGTTCTTTGTAATACCCGGGACTTACAGTATTACCAATAATAATGATTTCTGAAGTCTCAGGATCCAGTTCTATTGATGTGCCGGGCTTTGCCTTGCCAACAGGCAGCGGAGCAGTCCCCGACGCCATTTCTTCCGTTATCCGGATCTGCGTAACGCACACTGTCGATTCAGTCGGTCCGTATGTGTTTACCACCTTTGATTCCGGGAAGCGTTTTATGAGACTGTGAGCGGTCTCACACGGAAGAACTTCTCCGCAAAATAGAAATGCTTTTACTTCCGGCAGAAAAGCCGCATCAAAGCGTTCCTCTGCGAGACAGATGTCTGCAAACGACGGAGTCGAGACCCAGTAGTTTATTCCCTGTCCTGACAGATAATCCATAAGTCTGTAACTGTCTTTCTGCAACAGCCTGTCTACAGACACGACTGTACCTCCTGTCGCAAGACTCAGATACAGATCCATCACTGAAAGATCAAATGAATATGGGGCCTGATTCATGAAGACGGCTCGCTCTTCAATGCCGCCTGCAAGAGACATCGCCCAATCCAGATAGTTATTAAGATCGTTAGCTGTTATCCTGACTCCTTTCGGCTTACCTGTAGTTCCGGATGTGAAGATGATATAGAAATCATCTTCTCCTGAGCACGGATTCAGCGCAGCAGTTATATTTCTGCTTTGTGTCAGTTCCCTGATAGTTTCATACCCTATGAGCCATCTGCTGCCTGTAAACATTTCGCGTTTTTCTATTTCAGATGCTGCAGATGTCTTTTCCGCCATGATCACCAGCGGCTTCCCTATCTTCTCGGAAATCTGAGCGATCCTTTGCGCAGGTGTGTTAATATCGATCGGACAGTATGCTCTGCCGCTCCTGACACATGCAATGAAACAGACTATCATCATAGGGTCCTTGTGACCGTAAACTATGACAGGATCTCTGCTGTCACACATAAGGTTTTCTATCTCTGAAGCAAGCCTGCCGGATCTCTCCCACAGTTCTCCATATGATATCTCACCATTCCTTGACCTGAAAGCCGTTCTTTCGCTTTGGGCGGTTGCATATTCTTCAATCTTTCTCAATATATCCATATTGTTTTTGTCCTGTATCTTTTTTATCCGTGCTTATTTATCGGCAAGAGAAATATTCTCTACAGAGCTGCTGTCATTGTCAGTAATAAACTTTGATACTAGAGAAACTTATTTCCATGTTTTGAGTTCACCTATGTAATCGCCATTCACGTATATATATGGGCTGGCTTCTCCTTCGCTGCCATAGTATTCTTCCCTGCCTGCCAGTAACTTGAAGAGCTGATCTGTATCGCTTACAAGTATTGCCTGATACGGCTGCTCGAACGCCAGCTTCTCTACGTAAAGATAAATATCCTCAGCTTGCTTTATGAGTACTCCCGTGTGACCTGTAAATGTTTGATTGAAATCGGGATCATATATAACAATACTGACAAGTGAGGTATTCTCATTGCTGATCCTGAAGCCGTAATCGCTCCACATGTTGCCGAATACTTCAGAAGGATCTTCTTTTTCGCCGGGCGTCCTGTCGCCGAACAGCGTCGTGAACAAATCGAGATCCTTTCGGATCACCTCATATCTGTCTGCATTTTCCCGGAAGTCTTGTAGTTGCTGTAATAATTTATGATTTTGGCGGCTCGTTCCTCAAATGTCTTTTTGTCAGCCACTGTCCACCAGTCCTCAAGGTCGCCGTTCTCATTATATTTACTTCCAAGATCATCAAAGGCGTGCGTGATGTCATGCCCGATAATATCTCCGATCCTCACTTTCAATATATTTCAGTGATGCCTGATAAAGTAAGGATACTGTTTTCTCACGTTGCCTTCTTACATGAACAAGCCACGAAGTTGCAACAATCCTGCCACAGATTTTCCCATCTTCATATGATAATAACAAACTCAGTCCTGTTATCCCGGGCGGCTGCACTTATCTCACCGCCATGCAGATTGACATATTCCTGCGCCAGTGCCATGCCGAGTCCCGTCTGCCCCTTGTCACCTTTATAAAAACGATCAAAGATGTGCGCAATCTCTTCATCAGATATCGGCACGCCGTCATTGATAAACCGGATAATGGTCTTATCCTGCTTTTCGATCCGGACAGAGATTTCCCGCTCTGCATAGCGCAGGGCGTTCGTCAGGATATTGGAAAACGTAGAGAATATCATCCTCTCATCGCACTCCATAAACAACGGTTCCGCTGCCTCTATATTTACCTGAATGCCCCTTTTATCTGCCTCCGGGAGAATAATTCCCGCAGCATCATATAATATCTCGCGTACGTCATTCATTGTCACTTCCATGTGAACAGCCCCGCTGTCCAGTTTTGACAGATCGAGAATACTTCCGATCAGAGCCGACATGCGTTCTGTTTCTTTTTCTATCACATCATAGGCCTTTTCCGGTTCCACATAGCCGGAACGTATCCCGTCTACATTACCGCGGATCGCCATGAGCGGCGTTTTAAGTTCATGAGACGCATTGGCAAAGAAGTTCCGCATGCCGTTATCCTTCTTCTCCAGAAGTATCAGCAGCCTCCTGCTGATAAAGAAGAGTAACAGTACCGACAATGCCGCCCCGAGAGCCATGATGACCAGCGACGAATGCAGCGCATGTACAGAATAGCTGACATCCGTATACAGAATGAGTCTTTCATCTTCTGAAATAAATTCATCACCCCTTCTGGCAGCATTGATCGGCGTGAAGTACATATAATGTCCGTTTCCGGTAAAGCTATAAATGTTTCCGGACATATACTGACTGCGGTTCTCATTGTAGTGATTCAGCAGATCTGTTTCGGCTTCGTTCAGGATCCCCTCTGCCAGCTCTTCTGTATAAAATTCATATGCCGGGGGAAGCGTACGATCCTCATATGCTACATTCACCATTGTCTGACGGATAGATTTTTCGGCGCGGATCCTGATCTCCTGACTTTCGGACAGCCAGAAAACAGCCAGAAGGATCATGATGACAGCAACCAGTGCTGTCATCATGAGCATGACTGCTTTTCTGTTAGTAAGAGTTTCGTTTTTTCCGGCACTTTTCATCAACGTTCACCACGTTTTGTCAGCTTAAAGCCATATCCCCATACTGTCTGCACATAAATATCCGCTCCTGCTGCGGTCATTTTCCGCCGCAGCCTGCGATTCGTTTCATCCGCAACACGCGACTCGATATCATGATTGATATCCCAGATCGTCTCAAGCACGACCTCCTTGCTGACCGCTTCTTCAAAGTGTTCCATCATATAGATGAGGAATTTCAGTTCTGTTGGTGTGAGGGAAAGCGGCCTGTCATTTACCGCCAGTTCATGTTTCACATAGGAATAGCGTACATTGCCGCAAATGAGATCTGTTTTCTTATCTGTGGATCTGTCCTCATTTTCAAAGCGTATGCGGCGCATAAGAGCGTTAATTTTAGCGGACAGCATGATCGGCTTGAATGGCTTTGTCAGGTAATCATCACTACCCAGAGCCAGGCCGTTGTAGTAGTCGGCATCTGTGTCCTTCGCTGTAAGCAGGATCACAGGCACCTTTGAAATACCTCTGATCTTTTGCAGAATCCCGATTCCGTCCGTTCCCGGCATCATAATATCAAGGATAACAAGATCGCATTCTTTTTCCTGAAACGCCTTAAAGAGAAGGTCGCCGTTTTCAAAGGTCGTGACCTCATGCCCCTCACTTATAAGAAAAGATGAAACTACATCCCTTATTTCCTGTTCGTCATCTGCATAATATATGAAAGCCATCAATCCACCTTCTTTACTGCCACATTTCTTGTGAGCATATCCGTTTCAAATCTGCTGCTGATCGCATCCACAGGGCAGACCGCTTTGCATTTCCCGCAGCGGATGCATTCCGGGCTGTTGATATGCTCCGTTACCTTCACCGCCATCGGACATACATTCTCACAACTTTTGCAGTCTACACATTTTGATTTGTCCAGATCCATCCGAAACAGACTGAACCGGTTGAACAACGAATAGAAGGAACCGAGCGGGCACAGGTATCTGCAGAAGAACCTTGGGACAAACACAGATCCAAGGATCACCAGAATCAGGATACCCAGCTTCCAGTTCCACAAAGCTCCGGCCGTTTTGCGCAGACTTTCGTTCATCAGAAGGTGCGGAATTCCTCCCTCCAGCGTTCCTGCCGGGCAGATGTACTTGCAGAAATAGGGAGGCGCTATGCCGAACTGGTTTACTGCAAGCATCGGGAGCAGGATCACCAATACTGCAAGGATCACATATTTCAGGTATCTGAGAGGCTTATCGATCTTTTCGGGCACATGCAGCTTTCTTGCCGGAATCCTGCCAAGCAGATCCTGCACCAGTCCGAAGGGGCACAGAAATCCGCAGATGAGCCTTCCGAATAATACACCAAACAGCATCAAAGTGCCGAGGACATAAAAGGATATATTATGTTTTGCCCCGCCCTCGACTGCCTGCAGGGAGCCGATCGGGCAGGCACCAAGCGCTCCGGGGCAGGAGTAACAGTTCAGCACCGGAAGGCAGACCATCTTGCTCGTTCCCGTGAAGATCTTACATCCCGCAAAGCCCGCTGCATAGCCGTTCACAAGTGCTGCAGATGCCAGCTGGATCAGCAGACGGAACCTTTCATGCAGCCCGGGTCTTTTGGTCTCTACCCTATCCCGATGCATTCCAGACATATTCTCACCGCCTTTGCAAATACCTCAAGATGTTCTCCCCGGAGCACCCCGAGAAGAACAAATATCATACCGATGCTGAATGCCGCAATTCTCAAAAGCCGGGTCAGTTTTCTGTCTCGTCCGGTCATGAGATCGGCTCCTTTCCCATCGCTTCCAGAGCCTTGTTGATATGCTCCGTATAAACCGTCTTGATATCATCTTCCGCCCCGATGATGGCCTCGCAGGCCTGATTGCCGCTGCTGTCTACAAAGATCGTAGTCGGGGTATACTGGATCTCCTTGGTGAAAGTCTCCAGATCTCCGTCTCCGCGCATCAGTGTAACGCCATCGAAGTCTGCCGTTTCCAGAAAACTGCTGACAAATTTCATATCATCTTCACTCAAGTCCTCATGCCCATCCAAACAGTAGGTGATCAGTTTTACATTATCCGGAAGCGATTTCCCGAATGCCGCCAGCTGCGGCAGTTCCTCTGTACACGGCTCACATGTTGTCGACCACACGTTAATGATCGTCAGATCCGCTTTCGCCAGATCATCCTGTGTGAACTTTTTCCCATCAAGTGTACTGGCTGTGAAATTTGCGAGAGCACTGAAGTCCGTCCTGGCTGCGGATTCGTCCTCATCCGGCTCCGCCTCGCCCGTGCCGCATCCTGCAAACGCGAACATCGCCATGACAGCGATCATCAGGATCGCAGCGATTCTTAATTTCTTCATTGTATTTACCGCCTTTCTGTTAACTGGTTTCTTTATAGTCCCATTAAACAGAAAGCAAAAGGCTTCTTCCTGCGTGATCCTGTCACAGATTTGCCACAATCATGCAACAACAGTCTGTTTTTCTATCAGCGCTCTTACATCCGCCAGCGCTTTTCCGATGTCTTCGGTGATTGCAAGCCCCTTGTCCTCCAAATCTCCCAGGCTCCACTTCAGAACGATCCTGTCGATCAGATAGTTAGCAGGGATCAGCAGCAGCCACAGCCATGACGGGATGAATATGATAAACCATAGTGGCAGCAGTATGTTATATAGTTTTGTACTGTTCTTCCTTTCCATTTAGCAGAGTTCCTTGCTTAATGATTCAAGCACACATCTTGCAACTTCATATGCCTCCGGCCACTCGCTGGCACGGGGACCTCCGATGCACAATTCTGTTTCTTCAGGCAGAGTTCGTATCCAACTGATGGCAGCTGGTACATCATTCATACCTATAACAGTACACATTGGCTTGCCTAGTACTTCGCCTTCCTGCAATCCTATGTCAGTCCCGGGAGACACATATGCGCCTTCAGGCAGGATAGTGAGGATTGCATCACAGTCACGCATATTCCATTTTGTCCGTTGTTCTGTTCCTTCTGAAGGTGTCTCCGTTAGCTCAGGATAGTCCTTAAGGAGTCCGGGAGCAACTGTATAGTCCTCTGCCCATCCATTCTTGGGGCACCATCCGCATAGAGGAATCTCATGTTCCCTGGCAAAATCCATCGCCGCCCGGTCAACGCCTGTTTGCCCACCTGTACGTATCTTAACTATTTTCTTCACTCGAATGTTCCCGGTCCTTCGTCATTGAAATCTCTGAAACTCATTAAACTTTGTCACCTCTGAAAGCGCAGACACGGATCATGAATATCCTCATCAGGATCATCATCTTCCGGAAGACCTTTTTCAATAATCAATTCTGCCGAGCCTTCTTCGAGAGAATTATGCTCATCATAATGAATATGATCCCCCGAAGCTCCATCTGCAAGCGCCGTCAGATGCTTTGCCAGCGAGAGTAAACCTTCTCTGTTTGCAGATATTACGATCTCACCGCTTTTGGCAACCGCCTTGATTTCAAATCCATCTATCCATTCTATTTCCATAACGATTTCCCTCACAAAGCAGAACTTTTAGCATATCTTCTTAATGTATCTCGACTGCTTTTATATTAACACAAGCAGTCGTTCTCTGAGGTTGTTATCGTTCCATTTGTCTTTTGCGTTTCTGTCTTTGTAACTGCTGAAGATAATCATTACAATCTTTGCCATATGCTGGAGGTTCATCCCGTACTATATACTTGTTTCCAAGTTGCTCCGATATGGATCTTGTTGCACTCCTGCCGGCAAAGTCATTGTCCAAATGAAGAGCAATCGTATTTATTTGCGTTTGATTTTGCGTCATATTTTGAAGCGCAATTGGCAGTTTCAATTGCTTTTTATTTAAACTAGGTGCATAGACGCCTCCTAGCGACAGCATAGGTTCTGCTCTCCATTCGCCTGTTCTCATCTTCATTATTGTCGCGTATGAGAGCAGATCTATGGCACTCTCGAATACATGAAGTGTGCTGCCGGCACGATCGATTCTGAATGAATATCTCTTATCAGATCCTGCAGCTTCGCCCATCAATCGTTCTCCTGTTGTTGCTCGATAGAATGCATATGCTGCATTACCCGTCTCATCAAATCCTACAAATATGCAGTTGTGATATGGCAGCGATTCGTACAGTAGTCCTTCATCAATGCAAGCCTTGATGACGTCACTATCTATTCCGCGACTTGTAAGATATCTGATAACTTCAAAGTTAGTCTCAGACTTATCTGGCAAAAGCAACTTCCTTTTCACATCACAATCAGGTTTTCTGCTTATTTTTGCGTCAGTATCATGAAGATCCGTGCCTTCTTTGGTAAGAAT
>JBGUIG010000139.1:0-2706 GCA_045112795.1 Anaerovoracaceae bacterium
CAAAGGATCTGTCAGTTTGCGTGCGAAATACACAGTAGATACCAAAGCCAGAATTATCGAGGTCAACGAAATACCGTACTCGACTACCGCAGAGGCTATTATTGACGGAATAATCACGCTGATTAAGGCGGGCAAAGTAACAGAAATTTCTGACGTGCGTAATGAAATAGGTCTGCACGGCTTCAGGCTTGCGATAGATTACAAGCGCGGCGTCGATCCTGACGCATTGATGAAGAAGCTTTACAGACTGAGCAAACTGCAGGATACATATTCCTGCAACATGACGGTCCTGATAGACGGGCACCCGAAGCTGCTCGGTGTCAACGAGATACTTGATTACTGGATCAAATGGCGCAGGACTTGTGTGGTCCGGGAACTGTATTTCGATTACAAGAGAAAAGCGAAAGAACTGCATCTGCTGGAAGGTCTGGCTAAGGTGCTGCTGGATATCGATAAAGCGATCCGCATCATCCGCAGGACAGAGAAGGATGAGGACGTAGTTCCTAACCTGATGAAAGGATTTGGAATCACTCAGGAGCAGGCTGAGTTTGTTGCCGAAATCAAGCTGCGTAATCTGAACAAGGATTACATTTTAAATAAGACACAGAACATAGACCTGCTCAAAGCTGACCTGGCTCAGATCGACAAGCAGCTCAGGTCGGAGAAGGAAATCGACAAGATAATCGTTCATACTCTGAAGGAAATCCAGAAAAAATACGGAATTCCGCGCAAAACGGAGGTCGTAACTGAGTACGAGACGGTCGAGATCAAGGAAGAGCCTAAGGCTGACTATCCGGTCAAGGTTTATGTGACTAAGGAATGCTATGTTAAGAAGGTGGCGCTGACTTCTATCAAGAATGATCCGGAGATCAAGTTCAAGGAAGGCGATGAGGTTGTTGCAATATACGACAGCTTCAACTCGAAGGAGCTCCTGGTGTTCACAGACAAGCAGGCGGTTTACAAGGTGCAGCTGTCTGATCTCAAGGATTCCAAGCCTTCGGATATTGCGGATTATGCCAACAACATCTGCGAGATCGAGCCGGGAGAAAACATCATCAAGATGTGCACTTCGGATGCAGGCGAAAATGTGCTGATCGGATTCGAAAACGGCAAAGTCGCCAAGTTCCCGCTTAACGTATATGAGACGAAGCAGAACAGAAAGAAGCTGGTAAATGCGATCGGCAGCGCTGCTAATGCGCTCAGAATCTGTATTATTAAGGAAGACGAAGACTTTGCAATGCAGAGCTCATCCGGCAAGCTGCTTGTATTCAACAGTGAGAAGATTCCGCTCAAGACTACCAAGTCTACACAGGGGGTTCAGGTCATCAGACTCAAGAAGGATGAAACAGCAGTAAGCTTCGGCAGAGTCAGGGAGTACAGACTCAAGAAGAAGGAAGACTACAGGTCGGCGAACATTCCTGCGGCAGGCAAAGCACATGCGAATGTGCAGCTGAGCCTGTTTGACTATGGACATGATTGTTACAATTGTTGCGGCTTATAAGGCTGCAGAGCTGGTCCGTGCCGGATTCCCCTGCATAGTTATTACTTCTTACAGTAAATATGACTGGATGAATGAATACAGCAATGCCTGCCTGGTCAAATTTGCAGACACTGAAATCAAAAATCATCCTGATGCAGTCAAAACCAGTCATGTTCGCGACATAGCTGCTTTTCTCGAAAAAAGTAAAAGCAATGAAATGGTTGTTGCCTGTGACGAAGGTGTTTCGAGGAGCAGTGCGACGGCAGCTGCTATTCTCAGCCTATGTGGATGTGATGATGACTGGATCTGGAAAAGCGCAGAATACAGGCCGAATGTGCTCGTATATAAGACGGTTCTTGAATACTATATGCCTTTCATACCTGCTGTTGATAAGCTAAAGGCGACTCAGTTCAGGTCTCCTGAAGCATACAGATATTACAGAAAACATGGCGTAGATCCGACTTTACCGGACTATGAACGCATTATCGAACGGAATGTGGGCGGAAAGGACATACAGTATGGCTTTGCATACGGGAATGACAAAAGCCGGGTGCTGTTTATCAAGACCGGCGGAGGCGGAGACATATATGGTGCTGACAATAAGTATCTGAAAGCAGCCTCATTTATCAGGGAGCAGCAGGATATAACAGTGGTCGTTTCATCGAATCCTTATGACGGCAGCGATGTGCTTGCTGATGCTGAAGAAGTCATCAGGCGTTATTTTGCAGAAACCGGTATTCAGGAAGAACAGGAAGAGGAAGTATTCTATTTCGGATACAGCGATGGGGCCAGGCTGGCCGCCGATTATGGACTAAAACACGACATATTTACATCGTATTTGATGTACAATCTTCCGGTCGGGGCGGAAGAAACTGAGGAAATGATTGAGAAGCTTACGGAAATCGGCAGAAAGCATATGCTGATTCTTGTGTTCGGAGAAGAAGATGAGTCGTACAAAGCGTCTGAGGACAGTCTTCGCTCGGTAGCTACGTCACTGGAGATGCACATATTGAAAGGAGCAGAGCACAGTCTGACGGCAGTTCAGGCGATGGTGCTTCCGGAACTGTTTTTCAGAATAGACGCGCTGAAGGAAAATGGAATAGATGAGATACGCTGAAGACAAATGGACTAGATGAGATACGCGTGTAAAAAGACTGCTCTGCAGTTATAACAGCTCCGCAGCAATAATGGGCTTATAGGACAAAACGTGTTGGTAAAAACCGCTA
>JBGUIG010000140.1:0-3043 GCA_045112795.1 Anaerovoracaceae bacterium
TCATGAGAACTTTGACAGACTGAAGAAATATAAGACCTGCAAATGGCATGGCGGTAAAGTGCAGATGATATCTGACTCCATAATCCATCTGATGCGCGGACAGATCTATGACATCCAGGGGTACAGCATACTCACACTCGGAGGTGCTCCGAGTAATGACCGCGGACCAGCGACCGGGACTGAAAAAATAGATGCTCACAAATGGTGGTGGAAACAGGAGCTTCCGACGAGAAGTGAATACGACCAGGCACACAGGAATCTGAAACGTCATAATAATACAGTAGACTTCATCATCACGCATGAAGCACCGGGAGTAGCCCTACACAGACTCGGACTGCCGCAGAACGAAGTGTCCAGCAAGCTGTGGGAACTATACGACCATACAGCATTTGGCATGTGGTACTGCGGTCATCATCACATCGATACTCAGTACGGCAAAGTGAGACTCCTGTACGATGACATCGAGAGAATAGATAACCTGGAAAGCTACCAATTGACCCGATAAATGACCCTTGGTGAGCAGTGTTAGAGTCGGGAGATTTTAGCCACTCAGAGTCAGGCGAAAATCGCCAATCGGAGTCAAACAATAAAGACCAATCACCCGGACTTTACTTATTGAATTAACTATTCAGTTTGTTCAGAGGAGCTTGCAGCACTCACTCTTGTGGTTTTAAGAGCGATGTTCTCAAGGTGCTTCCCTCTGAAACTGTCGCCGCGAATATTGAATACGGTCGCGTCATCAAATATCCGATCAAGCGCACAGAGAAGATCGTCATCTTCATTGAAGTCGTTCTTCCATAAGGCAGGAGCCTTGTTGCTTGTGAATATGATGTTGTTCGTCCCGTCGCGGTTGTAGCGCCTGTCAATCATGTCGAAGAAGAGCCTGGTGTTCTCCTTGTCGAATTCACAGCGTCCAACCTCATCTATGATCAGGCACGCTGGCCTGACAAGGCCGTTAAGGCAGGATGCCTCTTTGCCGCTTCTTCTGGCACTGGTGAACTTGTCGCGGAGCTCGGACATTTTTATGAAATATGTCTTGAGCCCGTTCTGGCAGCATTCATAGCCGTAAGCTTGAGCAAGATGAGTCTTGCCGGTTCCCGGTGGACCAATAAAGGCCAGATTCTTATGAGCGCGAATTGCATTGAGAGTAGGTAGAGACATAAGCCTGTCTGCATGCTTGCCCTTGATGACGCTGAAGTCGAAATTGTCGAATGTTTTCGGAACCTTCTGAGGAAGTCTGCTGGTACGAAGATACATATCTATCGTGTTGCGGATTTTCTTGTCCCGAAGGTATTCGAGAAACTGGTCGACTGCAGACATCTGGTCCTGACTGAAACAGTGCTCTTCAAAGAATCTTGAGAGTTCAACAGCATCATAATCCAGCTTGAGGATCTTGGCTGTCGATTCAAACGAATCGAATGGGAGGTCATTCATAGGATCACCTCCTCATCGAATCTGAATTTGTCAAAAGCGGACTCCTCAACAGGTGCAGCGATCATCTGTATGCGTGTCATTACCGGCGCCGATGGAAGCTCCTCAGGCATATTAGCTTCAGGGAACTGATCTCTGCAGTAGCTGTCGAGCTTGCTCCAGGTTACATCGTGTGTAACGAGCAGTTCCTTGAGATCTGCCGAATAGATATACAGAGTATCCTTTTTCCTGCAGACACGGGCTGCTTGTCCGATATATCTGTATGGAACGCCAAACCTGCGGCTCTCATAACTGATGAAGCCATCAAAGGATATCTTCCTGAGAGGGAACAGATACATCAGTATCTCCGGTTCCTCTTTCAGCGGAAATGCGACCTCTGAGCACTTTGATGAATGTAGATAATCCGGGATGTCGTCGATCACTTTATGGTACTTGGCATTATGCTTGTCGCACCATCTGAGCGCCTGATCATTCAGGTCGGTGATGTTCCAGAATAGTCTGCCTGCGAGGAAATTATCCTTCACGAAGCGGATGAGTCTCTCGACCTTACCCTTGGTAAACGGATGTCTTGGCTTGCACAGCTTGGTTCTGAAGCCGACAGTATTCATGAAAGACTCATAGTCCTTGTTCCATACAGGATGGCCATCGAGATCTCTTCTGTCGACGACACTCTTCATGTTGTCGGTAAGGATATACTTCGGGATGCCCATCATGTAGAATGCATGGATCATGCCTATGAACAGGTTCTCCTGCTTGGCATTGGGGAAGAATTCAATGTACATCTTCCCGCAATGATGACAGATCATTGCAAAGCATGCTACTTTGGACTCATTGCCATTAGGATCAACGATCCATGTGAAGCCCCAGTCCATCTGGAAGGCTTCTCCGGGATCGGTCTTGTAGCGACGGCCGCGGTTTCCTTGAGGTGCTACCTGCTGACGTTTAGCCGGAACAAGATCCTTGTGGTCATTGATGTAATTCTTGACCGTTGTGAGGCTGCCTGTATAACCGACATCCTCAAGCTGCTCAAGGATCACCACTGAGTTTTCAACTCCTGCCATGAGCATATTGTCTATGACAGAAGTGAATCCGCTCAGGACAGTATTCTCAGCCTTACGGCCTTTGTTGCCATGAGGCTTGAGCTGAAAATTATCTTTTTTCAGCTTGCGCAGTCTGGCTCTTGTGATGCCGGTCCTGCGCTCGAGCTCTGCAAGATTGATGTTCTCAAGAGAGAACGAATCTCCTTGCGCGTCTTTCATAGCGTCAATGGCTTGTGTTATTATTTCTATACGCAAGTCATTACCTGATTGATTGTTCATATACCTCCTTTGCCAGGTGATTGGTCTCATCCTAGTCTAAAGGATTATGTGAACAAAGGTAATGGCTTTTATTATTTGACTCTGATTGGCTAAAATCGCCTGACTCAGAGTGGTTATTTTAATCGGACTCTAACATATTTACATAAATATTAGAATTGCAACAATCATTGTTGCAATTCTTGGCATCAAGACTATAGTTAAAAAACATTAAGAAATGAGGATTTATTAATAATATGCCTAAAATGAAATCCCCGACACATGGTCCTTCCAACTAATCCGGATCCCTCCCATCA
>JBGUIG010000141.1:0-11319 GCA_045112795.1 Anaerovoracaceae bacterium
CTTCTTTCAAAAAAGATATAACCGCTACAACGGTTGAAATTTCAACTGTTGTAGCGGTTTTTACCAACACGTTTTGTCCTATAAGCCCATTTTTGCTTTGCCTGATGACGCTCCGGTCATATTCATCAGTGTGACGCTTGTCAGATCCTGAGCATGATCCCCTTATTATTCAGCACGGATCAGGTCAGGCAGTGTTGCCTCGAAGTCCACTCCGTACCATGGCTTATCCGGATTCTGCATTGTAACACTGATTGTGTGTGCAGTATATTCTGCTGCGATTCTCATTGCATCCTGCCAGCTCTTGCCGCGCATCATCTCGCCTACGCATGTACTTGAGAAGAGATCTCCTGTACCGTGGAATGAAGCGTTGATCTTATCATTCTGATACAGATAGTACTCTCCTGTCTCTGTGTCGAGTCCCATGACACCTGTTTTGCCGGGTTCAAGGGCAACACCTGTCAGAACATTGATGCGTGCTCCGAGTTCAGCAAGTCTTCCGAGCATTTTCTTGATGTATTCCTCATCATGATCCTTCTCTTCTCTGTACTCCATGTCAGTCATGAAAGCAGCCTCAGTAATGTTAGGAACGATGATGTCTGCAGCGCCGCAAAGTTCTGCGTTCTTCTTGGCGTATGCCATATCAAATGCCGGATACAGCTTGCCGTTGTCTGCCATAACCGGGTCAACGAACACGAGTGTGTTCTCACTTCTGAACTGGCTGAAAAGATCTTTCATCTGATCAATCTGCTCTGCGGTTCCGAGGTATCCGGTGTAGATAGCATCGAATTTTACGTTCTCACTTTTCCAGTGGTCAGTGATCGGCCCGATCTGATCGGAAAGATCCTTGACTGTGAAGTTCTTGAACATTGTATGTGTCGAAAGAACTGCTGTAGGCAGAATTACGGTTTCTGAACCGAGTGCCGAGATTACCGGAAGAGCGATAGTCAGTGAGCACTTTCCGAGACATGATATATCCTGTATAGTCAAAACCCTTTTCATTTAATCATCTCCTGACAGAATTATTAGTTTGCGGCAAATCTGTACATGTGAAAAACTGTTATTGAAAACGGTCTGAAGTATACAGATTTGCTCTGATATCATTGTACAGTCCCAATAATAATATTATTTCGGGAGCATAACAATATACAATTTTGCTCATTTTTCACACTATATCTGACATGCAGGCACATTATGCCGCCGTTACCCTGCGGATTGTGTTCCTTTAATAATCTCACAAAATGTTCGGCAGTTATGTTATTATAGGTGCATGGATTTTGATTATATAGTTGCAGACCCGACCGGTAATATTACTGTTCTGATTCTGTCGCCATATTCAGAGGACAGCAGACAGGCAATGATCAGAGAATCATTCAGCAAAGAACCTTCCTGCGAGCAGGTGGGTTTTCTGATGCCTGTTGATGAAGAATCTGTCAGGCTTGAGATGATGGGATATGAATTCTGCGGCAATGCCACACTGTCAGCGGCAGCGTGGCACGCAGGTATGCATGGTCTTGAACCGGGACAATCATCAGACGTAACCGTATACTCATCAGGTGCAGACCTCCCTCTCAGGGTTCATGTTCACCGTCTTCAGGAATCTGAATACGAAGGAACAGTGCGGATGCCTATGCCATCTGTTTCTTCTCACCGGGGATATCCGCTGGTGCAGTTCGACGGTATCTCGCACCTTATCGTGCCTTCACATGATTTCACTGATGAAGAAGCCGAGAGATCTGTCAGGGAGTTTGCGTATGAGCTTGATGTTCCGGCAATGGGGCTGATGCTATGCCCTGACTATAATAATCTCATCTCATGCGGCATGGATATCTGCCCTGTTTCCATCCGCCCTCTTGTCTATGTACCCGGGTCCGACACAGTTTTCTGGGAGCACGGCTGTGCTACCGGCAGTACAGCAATCGGATGGTACAGATATCATATTTCGGGCAGTACTCATACAGAAATACAACAACCCGGCGGCACAATCTGCGTTGATATTACAGACGGCCAGCCGGTTATGACAGGCAAAGTGACATTCAGGTAATCAATAAGTCGGCAGGTAACAAAAATCGGCACGGGAGACTCCCGTACCGTTTTTTTTGCTCTGTATATTGTTGTTTACAGAAATATTGTTGTTTACAGAATTCCCATCTCTTCGAGGATCTCTCTTGTATCTTCAGCTCCGGTGTTGATGATTCCCGTGCCTCCCATTTTCTCCCATGCTCTGATGTTAGCCGGCAGATCATCGATAAGTATGCAGTCTTTGCCCGTGCAGTAATCCGGCTTGTCTTCTTTGAAGACAATATTTACTTTTACATCTCTGTCAAGCATTCTGTGCACCCAGTTGATCTTATCTTCACCTGCGGTGGTTATGCCTCTTCTCGGCTTCGGTATACCGCTCAGGATCTCGCATTTGTCGCCGTATTTATCATGCAGATCTTCGAATAATTCTTTGGCGCCGGGCATCAGTTCGAGTTTGTCATAGAAATGTCCTACGTCTCTGATTCTGTCCCACATTTCGTCATCAAAACCCGGGAATGGTTCATCTTCATGTGAAAACGGATCCATTCCGCACAGATCATGCACGCCTTTTTCAAAATTAGCCATTACACCGTCAAGGTCGAAAAAAATCTTTTTGACTTCCACTTTGCACCTACTCTCTGTTAATGATCATTCCGTCTTCTCAGTGCTGATAAGGAATTTGAACTCATATTCTCCTTTGGCCGGATAGCAGTATTCAGGCGCTGTAACAGGCCCGCAGATTCCGGTTCCAATGCCCATCTGGAAAGCAGAAATGGTGACATATGTCCCTGTCCTCACTTCATCTTCCCTGTGAGCCATTCCCAGCAGTTCTCTGTCGCTGTACGGCTTGATTCCGAGTTCGAACGCTTTGCCAAGCGCAGTGAATCTCAGTGTTTCTTTGCCGTTGCTTATCTCAGCCCATCTGCAGTCCATACGATTGCCGCTCTCTTGAGGTCTGATGTTCGGCTCGGTCATATCCTTAACCGTGCAGCTAACCTCTTCGATCTGCGTCTGCGCCTTCATATCTGAATACGATTCGCCGTTTCTGCCAAGATATCTGACTTTGTCAAAATCAGCATCCAGTCTGAAAGCTTTTCCGAACCTTGGAAGATTGCCTCCGCCCCTGACGCATTTCAGATTACTGGTGACAATGATTCCGTGAGCGCATGCCTCGTAAGTATCTGTGCAGATAAAACTGTGCTTTCCGCTTCTGATTTTCGAAACAACTATGGCCTTGTTTTCATTCATCTCGATGGACTGGACTTCTTCTCTCTCATCATAGAATTCTTTCATGATATTCTTGATTCCGAGAAGAACCATGTCGTTATCCGTAGGCGCACGGAAAAGAATTGTGTACGGATCGGATGCTCTGAGTGTCAGACCGCCGATATGCAGTGTTGCCTCAGCATCATTCCCTGCTGTATGTGTGATGCCTTCTTTGCGTGAATTAACATATTCACCTAATCCGGAAAGCCTTGACAGCGGCATTTTGTCATTAGGAACAGGCTGAATGCGCTCTTTCAGCACAAGCTGCTCACGGGCGGCTTCTCTGCCTGTAGCTCTTTCAATTGTTATAATGTCAAGCAGAGAATCTCTTCCTGCCTGATCTGCTCCTGCATTGTGTCCGGACTCGTCGAGCTCTATAGCCTTTTTCTCGAGAGGACCGACCTCCGGGATCAGAGTCTCCTGATGTCCGTCGCTCCATTTAAGTCTCAGTTCATACGCACTTCCGTCTGTAAACGACTTTGTGTTGAACAGCTCGAAAAGATTGTGTCCTATATGTCTTACTCTGATTGGTCTGTAAATGAATTTGGTTATTCTGGCACCTGTCGACGGTGATCTGTCCGGATAGAACATTCCGTCAACACAGAAATTGCCGTCATGTTCCCATTCGCCGTGGTCTCCGCCATAAGTGTATGATCCGTCTTCGTGCAGAACCGCGTGGTCTACCATCTCCCATACGCATCCGCCGAACAGGCTGTCATATGAATATATTTCCTTCCAGTACGCCTCCATGTCTCCCGGGCCAACACCCATAGCATGAGCATATTCGCAGAGGAAGTACGGTCTGTCACACATCTCTTTGACTTTGTACGTCTTCTCTCCTATCTCATGCACCCTCTCGACAGGAGGATACATTTCGCTCGCGACATCATAAGCCTTTTTCTTGCAGTGAACAGCGCTTTCATAATGGACAGGAAGATTTGAACGGCTTTTGATGTAGCCGTACATGGCATCTGTATTATTGTATCCGCCTGACTCATTGCCAAGACTCCACATTACGATGGATGCATGCATCTTGTCTCTCTGATACAGATGCTCCGCTCTGTCAATGTAGTGAGGCGCCCACTTCGGATCGTGACTCAGAGTATTGTAAGTCGGAGGCACCTGCATAGAATAGGTTGCGTGAGTCTCCAGATCTGCCTCATCGACTACATATATTCCGAGCTCATCGCAGACTTCCAGCAGATACGGATCCGGCGGGTAGTGTGATGTTCTGACAGTGTCTATGTTGTACTCCTTGCAGAGAAGCATGTCGCGCTCAATTTCTTCAGGAGTCATTGTATATCCGTTGGTGCAGCTGGTGTCATGATGGTTGACGCCGTGCATTTTGACTTTCTTTCCGTTTATCAGGAACACATCACCTTCGATAGTGACTGTCCTGAATCCGATTTTCTCTCTGATGCAGCTGTCTCTTGTTTCGAAATACAGATCGTATAATACCGGAGATTCGGCATTCCATTCACTTACATCAAGATCGTCAAACACTGCTTCAGCGCATTTATCTGATGAGCTGACAGTCTGTGAGACCTCAAGACCGTGTCCGCTGATAGTGAAAGTGATCTCGTTATCTCTGTAGAGCTCCGCTCTCACCTTTGCAGTATATCCTCCGGCTTTCTTCTCGCATGCAAAGTCTATGTCCCTGATGCCGTCTTTGTTCTCGATTCTGAGCAGCACATCGCGGAATATTCCGTTGTTTCTGAACATGTCCTGGCATTCAAGATATGTTCCGTTACACCATCTGCGTACGACAACAACAAGTTCGTTTTCACCTTGGTGAATATATGGCGTAACATAGAATTCAGCTGTATTATGAGAGCCCTCCGTGTAGCCTGCGAATCTGCCGTTTACATACACATCAGCACAGCTGGCAACTCCCAGAAAGCTAAGAATATGCCTTTTTGTAATATCCTCTGCTGTGAAGAAAGTCCTGTAAATACCGGCAAAATTGTATTCTTCGCCAGGATTCACCCATCTTGGCCCTATGCCCTTGTCAGCGCCTATCCAGAAGAATGTTCTGCCGGCCTTTTCAGTTTCCGGGATCTTAGGCGGATCAAACGGGAACTGGTATCTCATATTTACATAGAAAGGCTTATCGTAACCTCTGAACTGCCAGCATGAAGGCACATCAATAGTGGTAAAATCCACATTCTCAGTATCCAGAATGTCCGGAATTTCTGCAGGTCTCGGATAGAATTTGAAGTCCCAGTCGCCGTTAAGGCACTTTACAAGAGGCGAATTGTATCTCTTATTCTTCCCTTCAGCAGCATCGGCAGATGCTCTGTCCGGATAAGGAATAAAATAACTTCTCGGTGTCTGTTCGTTGATTCTGTAGGTTTCAAATTTGCAGTAATGTGTTTTGTTGATTCTGTATTTCAAGTTCAGATCTCCTCTCAGTTTACAGAATTCTTCCAGGTCTGGAAGCTCTCAGTCCCCAGCACCCTGATCCTTGGAAGTTTAGCAGGATCCATACCTTTTCTTACCCTGTCATAGTCAACAGTGAACGCGCAGAGAATGCCCCGGTCTCTGACTGCCTCAAGCATGTTTTCCGTATAGTCCCCATATGGATATGCAAGTGCGTCATTGCTGCCCGTCAGCTCTGCTGCCTTTGCCAGGTCTTCTTTGATCTCATCTGTACTCATCACAGCCACTATGCCTTTGTGCCCGCTGACATGCGGCACGGCTTTCTGGTGCATAGCATATGTGTGACTCTCGAAATCTATGTATGGAGAAGCGTATTCTTTGATTTTCTTCTCTCCGTCATTCTTCTCCCATCCTATCATGAAGGATGTCGCAGGCACCTGATACTGTTCCAGAACAGGAATACCGTATTTAAGGAATGCTTTCTTGCCATCGTCAAAGGTTACGACTACGCACTTTGCGGGCAGAGAGATCTCATCATCGATCCACGCCCGGAGTTCCTTCCATCCGGGATAATAGAAACTGTTGTCTCTGAGGTATGCCATCTGCTCTGCAAGCACGGTATCCTCTATCCAGTTGCCGTCCAGATTGTCCGGAATATCATTTGCAGTATATACCCAGTGATACATCATTACCGGAACGTTCGATGCTTTGTCTCCGAATTCTTCTTCAGTCAGCACGCGCACGGTTCGTTCAGCCTCTATTCTGACGCCGTTGCTTTTGATGCTGTATGTAACTGTGTAGTCCCCGGGAGCAGAGGTATCCACCTTGCCTTCTGCTGTAATCTCATCTGATGGGATCGCGCCGCTTCTTTTGTCAATCGCAAATGCGCCGTTTTCAATATATGGCTCTCCAGCAAGCACCAGCTGCACCTGAGATCCTTTGAGACCCATTACGATATTTTCCTTTTCGGCTGCTTCAGCAGCCTCAGCTGCGGCTTTGGATTCCGCGATCTTTCTGGCAGTTATTCTGGCAATCCCGGTGCATCCGATAATGAGCACAAGAATAACAATAAGAATAAGGCCGAGCATTATAAATGCTCTGAGCCTTTTTCTTTTTTTCTGTTTTTTGCGTCTCAGGTCCTGTTTTCTTCTGGCAAGATTTTCAGCTGCCGCCGATCTTCTTGCCTCTTCATCACTGCGCGTCTGCATTTAATTATATCTCCTGCTACAGACCCAAGTCCCTTATCCCTTTTTCTGTCTTACAAGTTTCTCTGTAACGCTTCTTCTCGGCAGGAACAGAGGTACATACTCATATATGAGAGTAGAAGTCTCAAGACCGAACCATCTTGCAGGGCTTCCTGCCACACGTCTGATGTAATACTTAGTGTGAATCAGAAGATTGTCTATCGGTGAGAGGTCGCCTTCAAGCGGCATCATTTTACGGAGCATGCAGAACTTGAATGAACCTACCTCAGAAGGTCCGTATACTGAGTGTTTCTTATTCTGCTTTGGAAGTTCTCCGGATGCCAGCAGATCATGTACTATCTGCCTGAGATATATGTTGACACTTTGCTTTACCTTGAATCCCAGGTTCAGATTGACACGGAAAATGTAGTCAGTACCGAATGTCTCTACCTCATATTCTCTCTGGAAAGGCTGGTTTGTTGTATTTACACTGATAAACCAGTAAGCGTCAGCGCGTTTAGGTTCCTTATCGAGTATTGAGTACAGAATATCTCTGTCAATTGCTTCTGTATTTTCACCCTTGGCGATATATACAAGATTATTGCAGCACAGAGGGATGTCATCATCATCCTGCAGTCCCTTGATGGAGTTCAGATAGTCACGCATCGGAAGCATGATCTTCTGCATACGCTCAATCTGAGTGCCTCTGAACCAGCTCAGCATAATGAACAGAATTGCAAGTGAAAGAATAACCGCTACATAACCGCCGACTGCGAATTTGCCAAGGCTGGAGATGAAGAATATACCTTCAATTGTGAAGAATATTACTGCGAACAGCAGCCCGGCAAGTTTCTTTCCGTGAGTTTTGCCAATGTATACAGTAAACATAACTGTCATCATCAGCATGCTGATTGTGATGGCAAGTCCGTATGCGTTCTCCATACGTGAGCCGCTGCGGAAGTACAGTATTACACCGATGCACAGGAACCAGAGTATCTTGTTAATGATCGGTACGTAGATCTGGCCCTTGGTATCTGACGGATAGCGCACATTGAGGTGCGGCATCAGATCCAGGCTCGCAGCTTCGTGTACAAGTGTATAGCTGCCGCTGATCAGTGCCTGGCTGGCGATAATAGCTGCCATCGCGCTCAGAATAATCGCAACCGGTCTCATGGATGCAGGCAGCATCATGTAAAACGGGTTGAGATCTTCAACTGCGGCCAGCTCAGTGTTGCCGGAGTTTCTGATAATCCACGCGCACTGACCCATATAGTTCAGTATCAGGCAGACCTTGACAAACGGCCAGCTGAACAGGATATTGTCTTTGCCGACATGGCCCATGTCTGTGTACAGAGCCTCGGCACCTGTTGTACACAGGAATACGCTTCCGAGAATCATCAGGCCGGCTTTGTTGCCCGGACTGAACAGAACCTTGATCGCATACAGCGGATTGATAGCTCTGATCAGAGACAGGTCTCCTAGTGACAGCCAGATTCCGGTAATTCCGAGGAACAGGAACCATACCATCATGACCGGTCCGAACATCTTGCCGATCATACTTGTGCCCCCTCGCTGAATCAGGAAGAGCACACAGACTATGGTAATCGTAATCAGCAGTACGACTGCCTGTCCTTCGCCCAGAAAACGGTTCATCGCATTGATACTCCTGAGACCTTCGACTGCAGTAGTAACCGTAACTGCAGGCGTAAGGACGCCATCAGCGAGCATTGTTGCGCCTCCGATCATCGTCGGGATGATAAGCCATTTTCCGCAGTCCTTGACTAGACTGTACAGAGCGAATATGCCACCCTCACCGTGGTTGTCAGCCCGCAACGCAATGAGTACATGCTTGATCGTAGTCAGAAGTGTAATTGTCCAGATTACTAGTGACAGCGATCCTACTATAAATGCTTCATCTACCTTATCCAGTCCTCCGTTGCCTTCAACGATTGACTTCATTACGTACATTGGCGATGTTCCGATATCTCCGTAGACGATACCAATCGTCACGAGGAACATACCAGCACTAAAACGACCCCTCTGGGTTTGACTTTTTTGCATACCAATACCTCTTCCTCTTACCGGCCCCTCCGGCAAATGAATCAAAACCTTATGTGCATTATAGCACTCAATAGCTCACAAGAAAATAACTGCCTTAGTAAAGGCAGTTATTAAGGTTGACAATAAGAATTGAGTATCAGCGCTGCTTATCTGGCGAAGATTTTTCTTGCTGCGGCAATGCCGATCTTATATGGCAGAGGTCTCAGGTCTTTGTCAGCTTTTCTGAGCATTTCTCTTATTGGCAGATGCTGCGGGCAGTGCTGTTCGCATTTGCCGCAGCCGATGCACTGTGACGCAAAAGCAGGTTCTTTGGCAAGTCCGATATTCCGCGCATACTCAAATCTGACAGGATTCTTCTTGCCTTCAATATACATAAGATTCCAGTTGTGGAATGTTCCCGGAATATCTACTCCGGAAGGACATGGCATGCAGTATCTGCAGCCCGTACATCCTACTTTTTCTTTCTCTTTGAATATGGCCTTGACCTGATTTACCAGAGACTGATCAGTTTCGCTGAAACTTCCGGCTTCAGCATCTGAAGCTATTCTGATATTTTCCCTGACCATCTCTTCAGAATTCATGCCTGAAAGCACGCACATGATCTCAGGCTGGTTCCACAGCCATCTGAGTCCCAGCTCAGCAGGTGTATAGCCCGTACCTGAATTAATCAGCACCTGCTTTGCTCTTACCGGCAGATTGACAAGCTTGCCTCCCCGCAGAGGCTCCATGATAACTACAGGAACACCTTTCTCACCGGCAGCCTTAAGGCCGGCTCTTCCTGCCTGACTGAACTCGTCAAAATAATTGTACTGAATCTGGCAGAAATC
Organism: Anaerovoracaceae bacterium; assembly: GCA_045112795.1. Classification (GTDB taxonomy): domain Bacteria; phylum Bacillota; class Clostridia; order Peptostreptococcales; family Anaerovoracaceae; genus Crickella. The sequence continues at coordinate 9,737 of JBGUIG010000141.1, forward strand.
CCAGTCATACGCATCGAGAATTCTGAGGAAATTGTCTGTGTTGCCATGATATGAGAAACCGATATTGCGGATGCTTCCGTCTGATTTACGGTCTTCAATCCACTTCTCAATCCCCATCGCATGAAGCTTTTCCCACTCCGAATAGTCTGTGAACATGTGCATCAGATAGTAATCCACATGATCAGTTCTGAGGCGCTTCAGTTCCTCTGCAAAAGTCTTTTCGACAGCCTTCATCGACCTCAGCATGTACTGAGGCAGTTTGGTCGCGATGTTGACCTTGTCGCGGCAGTTGTTTTCATCGAGTATCCTGCCGAGGCATTCCTCACTTCCCGGATAGATGTACGCGGTATCAAAATAATTTACACCTTCTTCTATGGCAAGCAGCACTTCGTGCTCTGCCTTATCATAATCGATACCGCTTCCCTTCCTGGTGAATCTCATACAGCCGTATCCAAGCTGAGAGATCTCATTACCATACCGGTCTTTTCTGTATTTCATCCCTGTATTTCTCCTTATCTAAAAAGCGTGACAAAAAATCACGCTTTCACTAATACCCCTCATCAGAAGCTTACTCGAATTATATCATCATATCCTGCTCCGGAAAACCGGCTTACGTCAGTATATATTCAAAGCAAACTCCCGGGCTTTTTCTTCTATGTCTGCTACCGCCAGAATGCTTTCAGGATCGTTTGCTGTCTCAAGCAGCGCAAATTCTGCAGGCAGTATGAATGATTTATTGAAAGTCAGCGCGCCGATAATCTGCTCGGCAATTATGTCACCGCCCGAATAGCCGGATACAATTACAGCATATACCCGCTTTGACGAAAAATCATTCGAGCGGAAAATGGCTGTCAGTCTGTTTATGAATGCTGTAAGATTAGCACTCAGAGCATCGTTGTAGTTCGGGCAGATCAGTACAAGTACATCCGATTCAAGGAGCGCCGGAAATACCTGTTCGGTGATTATCCCGCCGTAGAAACAGGATCCGTGTTCACCGAAGTGCAGGCATGCTTCATAGCTGCATCCGCGGCAGTCATAGATCTGACCGTTCTGCAGTGATATCTCTGTGATATCCGCACGGCTGTGAAGATGTTTTTTGATCATATCCCACAGCAGCAGTGTGTTGGAAGTCTTGCGGGTGCTGGCATGAACAGCCAGAAGCCTGATTCTCTCATCAGTGCAGTTGTTATCGAATTTCAGTATCTTCAGGAGCAGCGCTGCCACCTGTTCTCTGTATATCTCTATAGGCTGCCTGCCCGATATCTGACTCAGCACGTGGAAATTGCCAAGAGAACCGGTTGCTTCAACAAGCGGCTTCCCCGGAAATGTGCAGCCTGCGCTGTTTGCGGAAAAAGCAAATCTTCTTGCTATTGCCTTGGTATAGAATTCTCCTCCGCCGTCAACAATTATTCCTCCGACTGATCCGGCAAGACAGTCCGGATTGGCGCGAAGATATTCAAGAAGCCTGTAGTATTCAATATTTACACCTGCTTCCGACAGCGAAACAGCAAACAGTATCCGTGATCCGGTAAGGTCTGCACCCTCAAATTCGGACACATGCTCATAGAGTTGTACTTCAGTTT
>JBGUIG010000142.1:0-25996 GCA_045112795.1 Anaerovoracaceae bacterium
CTGCGGGATTACACGCTGCTGGCTGCCTTCCCGGCGAGGGAAACATTATACAGATTGAGCTATTTACACACTTTTTAGGACTTGACCATGCGGAAATAATAATAGTTCTGACAAAAAGAACTTCAGCAATCACATCAGTGGCTGCTGAAGTTTTTTCGATAATTCATTATTATCTGCCGGCATTAGGGCGTAGGAATCAAGCCTGAAAGATACTGCCGGAAAGACAGTTCCGGGTATCTTTTGCTTTTAGCCGGGTATCTTATGCCTTGTATGAAAGTTTGTCGACTCTGCCGAGAAGCTCGGTCAGCTTGCTTGTCCAGTGATCGATCTCGGCTTTCTTTTTCTCGTCTTCGAGACCGTGGCGTCTTATTGATCTCCTGATCAGACGAGTGTATCCGATGACGCGGGCTTTGTCGGCCATTTCGTCAAGAACGGCTTTGTCATCAGTCTTAGCGTATGCTGCAAGCACTTTGTTCCAGAAAGTGGTCGCTGTGTCATATGTAAAGCCCTGAAATTCAAGGATTCTGTCATGATCTGCTTCATAGAATCCCTGGAAAGCGTTGAATATCGATGCAAACTCGAATACAGGATCGCCGACTGCCAGGGTATCCATGTCGATAAGCAGAACCTCATCGTTAGTCAGCTCGAGGTTCTTGGTGTGGTAATCACCGTGGATCATGTGATTATCCTCCGGGATTGCTGCGACCAGATTGACCAGCTTGTTTCCGTATTCTTCAGGAAGATAGTCTTTCATGAAACTTGCCCATTTGAGCCCGGTATCTTTCATATCCGGAAGTTTCCCCGGAGGAACTTCGGTTTCATGAATCCGGTGAAGCATCTCAACATACTCTGAAACGCACCAGTCCAGCTTGTCCGGTTCTGTAGCCAGGATTTTCGAGAATGACTTCGCATCCAGAAGCTCAAATACTGATCCGTAGCTGTCTCCGATTCTGACGATATCGTACGAAATCGCTGTAGGGATGCCGAGGATGAGTGCGAGCTTTGCACATTCACGCTCGTTCTTGATCTCATCGAGTGCGTCGGCATTATTGTAAACTTTGACGACGTTGTCTTTGTCGATTCTGTAGATTGTTCCGTTGGCGCCGCGTCCGATAACTTCACAGCCTTCAACGGAGACTTTTCTGTATGCTCTGTTGACTTTCATCATCTGTGTGAATCCGGTCACGTCCAGAATTTCGTAAACATCAGGGCTGACATTGGTGATGGTGATGTCTGAGTGGCTCTTGCGGAGCTGGAGCAGGATTCTGAGGCCTGCGCTGGATATATATTCGAGGTTGGAAGCGTCAATCACAACAGCACCCTTGGCATCGCCGACAGTGCCGAGAAGCTCTTCTTTGACTGCTTCTGAGTTTGATGAATCAATTCTTCCGCTCAGTATGATACTGATATAATCTTTGATTTCTATTTTTAATTCTTCCATAGAATGAGTTCTCCCGGTTGTAGATTTACTGGTAAAAGCAGTTTGTGGTTTTGCGGGGCTTAACAGTTCAGGCGGACCGGACAGAACAGTCGGACCCAAACGGATCAGACGGACCGGACTTTTCAGCGTGGCTGAATAATAAAAGCCCATAAAAACCTACAATAATAATAGCATATAATAAGGCATGAAGTGCAAGAAGTTAATTCGTTGTCGGAAAGGAAGTTTGTTTTTTACATGTACTGGTTTTTAGAGTATAATTAAGACGTATATCGTATAGTCAGCGATGAAGCCAGCGGGCAATTACGCAACCGGCGGGAAACAAAGAAGAGCCGGCGGGCATATCTGCGGGCCGGCGGAAATTCAGAAAAGAGGTGCAGAATGGGATTATTTGATAAGCTTAAAAAGAGCACAAGCGAAGCAGAAACCCAGGCAAAAGCTGCCGCTGCTGATGCAAAAGAAGTAGTAGAAGATGCTAAGGTCAAGACTGCTGCTGAGATCAAAAAGGCTGAGGTTGAAGCTAAGAAGATAGCTGAGGCTGCAGAAGCAAAGGCTGAAGCAATGAAGAAGGCTGCAGAAGAAGCCAAGGAAAAGGCTCTTGCTGCCACTGCTGCTGAGGAAGCCAAGAAAGCTGAGGGAGCAAAGGCTGCTGAAGAGGTTAAGAAGGTATCTGTTGCTGAGCCTGCTAAGAAAGTTGCCGCTGCTGATGCATCCAAGTACAAACTGGCTGTTGACGGAGAGTGGGGTCCTAAGACCATCGCAACAACTCAGCACATACTCGGATGCAAGGAAGACGGCGTAATGGGACCTGAGACAATCAAGGCTATCCAGAAAAAGGTCGGAGCAACAGCTGACGGTGATTGGGGAACAAACACATCCAAGGCTATGCAGAAATTCCTCGGAGTTACTGTAGACGGTGAAGCTGGACCTCAGACATTCAAGGCTTGGCAGGAGTGGTGCAATAAGCAGCTTGGCTAATCTGCCGGCAGGGTAACATTTAGTAGAATAATAATCACTAAATGACCAAATTTTTCCTTTTACCTTAGTAGAGGATTGCGTTAATATAGTGTTCGGGGGCATCAGGTATTCAATACATGGTGCCTTTTAACTATTTTACTATTTTTACATTTTCCGCAAATCAGGCGGAAAACAGCAGTAATTCCCGCGGCTTCTTTACGGCGGCGGGTGTTAATCATTATGTAAGGAGCAGTTATCATGGGTGTACTCAGTAACATCGAACCAAAAGAAGTTTTTGAGCATTTTGAAGCGCTGTCAATGGTCCCACGCAGAACTTATAAGGACGAGAAGATTGGCGCTTTTTGTGTGCAGTTTGCTAAAGATCACGGACTGGATTACGTTCAGGACGAGACAGGCAATGTCATCATTTACAAGCCGGGAACTCCGGGATACGAAGACAGCGAACCTGTAATACTCCAGGGACATATGGATATGGTTGCGGCCAAAACACTTGACTCTGACCATGATTTCGATACACAGCCTCTCGACCTGTTTGTCGACGGCAACTTTGTGGGAGCCCGCGGCACAACACTCGGCGCAGACGATGGCTTTGCACTTGCATTTGCAATGGCAGTTCTCGCAAGCACTGACATTCCGCATCCTCCGATCGAAGCTGTATTTACAGTAGATGAAGAAATCGGAATGGACGGAGCTCACAATCTGGACGTTTCACTTCTGAAGGGCCGCAAGTTCTTCAATCTTGACGGTGAGGCTGAAGGCGTTCTGACTGTAGGATGTGCAGGCGCTAAGATCTGTGACGTAGTAATTCCTGTAAACAGATGTGAGGCACAGGGAACAGCCATTACTCTCAAGATCAGAGATTATCTCGGCGGACACTCCGGTAATGAGATTCAGAATCAGAGAGGCAACGCGCACAAGGATATGGCGCGCACTCTGTACGCACTCTCAAAGGACTTTGACTTCAGGCTGGTACACATTGACGGCGGATCGGGCGCTAATGTAATCGCCAAGGACTGCACCGCTGAAGTAGTAACAGATGCAGGCTCGGCACAGGCTCTGGCTGACGCTTTCGTAAAGATGGGTGAAACTATCAAGGCTGAATACTTCGGACAGGAACCGAACATGAAATACCTGGCTGAAATCGGCGAAAACGGCAGCAGCAATGCTATGGATGCCGACAGCACCAAGAGAGTAATCGCATATATTCACATTTCCCCGAACGGTGTGCAGACAATGGACCGCTCAATCGAAGGAGCTGTAGAGAGTTCGCTGAATCCGGGAGTTGTCAAGACTCTTGACGGAGAGGTAAGAGTAAGCTACCAGTGCAGAAGCTCAGTAGACAGCAAACTTATTGAGATGATGTCAAGACTGACCCTGTGCGGTGAGCTGACAGGAGCACATATCGAGATGATAAGTGAATATCCTGCATGGCCGTATAATCCGGTATCTGAACTCAGACCTATCATGATCGATGTTTACAAGAAGATGTACGGCGAAGAGCCAGAGTGCTTTGCTTCACACGGCGGACTCGAGGGCGGAATCCTCATGGGCAAGAATCCGAACTTCGATATAGTATGCTTTGGCCCGAACCTGATTGGTGTTCATACACCGGATGAGAGAATCGATATTGAATCGACTCAGAGAACCTGGGAATACCTCAAGGCAGTTCTTGCAGCCTGCAAGTAGGGTCAGCCGGAATGCCGAAAGAATGTCCGGCGCAGATACATGCAGCCAGCCGGAATCCCTGCAGGGAACGGGTACCGCGGGACAGAGACCTCATAACTCAAAATAGAACAGACAAAACTCAGGCCGTCCGGAAAGACGGCCTTTTGTCTTGCGCATACGCAGCGAAACGTCGCAGGTACAATACGGTTAATTTGTCTTTACAGTTTGATAATTTTGTTACATACAGATTGAGGATTCGTATAAGAATATTGACTTAAATAATTTATGGCTATAATATTTAGTTAATTAATTTTAACTGATTCGTTGTATTTTTCGGTACGAGAGGGGCAAAAATGCCGAGAGATAAGAAAGTAAGTCACGAGAAAATTATTCAGGCGGCAAAGGACGAATTCTCCGAATTCAGCTATGAAAAAGCGTCCATGCGGCGCATAGGCAAGCGATGCGGTCTGACAGCTGCCGCCCTGTACAGACACTTTATCAGCAAGGAGGAGCTCTTCAATTCACTTGTTGAGCCTGTTGTTGATGATCTCAGAAACTGGATCATTGAAAACAGCAAAGAAGCAGAAGCTCAGATACAAAGCTTCAAAGAGAAACCATCATTCGATCAGTACATCGATATCTGGAAAGATGTAGAACGCAGGATGATTTCTGAAGTTATTTATCCCAAGGCCGATTTCTTCTCTATGATGATAAATGGAGGCAGTTCAGGTAATACATCAAGCTTTCTCGACAGATACACTGATTACCAGATTAACTCCATGGTAGTACATCTTGCCAGGCTGAAAGATCTGGGATTCCAGATAGCTGATGTGTCAATGGAATGGGCTAATGTCGTCATCAGGTCATATTGTGTTGCTCTGTTTGAACCCGTGTCAAAGAGAATCCCACTTAACGAAGCACAGGAATATTACCGTGAGCTGGATGCTTTCTACCGCGCAGGATGGAAAAAAATGCTGGGAATCGAGTGATCTCAGCAGAGTAGGAACTTATCAGGGGTGGACAACTTATGTTGTCCATCTTTTTTTGTGCGCTTTAACTTGATGCTAACCACCGGCTGTGACTGTTCTCAATGAGTCCTGGCGAGGGTATCTGCAGCACCATAATCATGTCGTGCTCTATATAAAGATTTGCTTCTTGTGAAATGAATGGCGGGATGATAATGTAATACTGATATGTCGTGCTCATCGGCCATGCAAGGACCGACCATGCAAGGACCGACCATGCAAAGACCGGTCATGCAAAGGATAAATTGGGAAGAGCAAAGGAGAATTACATGACAACTTATGACGTGGCTATAATCGGCACAGGCCCTGCAGGGCTCTCGGCTGCAATCAATCTGAAGCTGCACAATAAGGAGATTCTGTGGCTTGGTGCCAGAAACCTCAGCACCAAGGTCGAGAAATCCGAGAAAATCGCCAATTACCCTGGAATGGGATACATTACCGGCAAGGATCTGATCGGAAAATTTGAGGCTCATGCAGAGGAAATGGGACTTGAAATCACCGAACAGATGGTTACTGCAATCATGCCGATGGGAGATATATTCATGCTTTCCGCCGGATCTGACGTTTACCAGACCAAAGCAATTTTGCTGGCTACCGGAGCTGCCGCAGCAAAGGGCTTTGACGGTGAAGAAGAGATGCTTGGCCGCGGCGTCAGCTACTGCGCTACCTGCGACGGGTTCCTGTATAAGGGCAAAACGATTGCTGTTTTCTGCGGCGATGAGAGATTTGAACATGAAGTAGATTACCTGGCAGAGCTGGCAGACAAAGTATATGTCGCTTCGGCGTATGTTGGCGGTAAATACGGGAAAAACGGCAGCGGCGCTGAAGGTGAGAATGCCGGAAAGATCGAGCTTCTGGCAAAACCGATGAAACAGATTACCGGTGGTCTCAAAGCATCGGGAATCGTGCTGACAGACGGCACACAGATTGATGTTGACGGCATTTTCTGCCTCAGAAATTCAATCGCCCCGACCACACTGCTCAAAGATCTTGAACTTGACGGCGCACATATTATTGTAGACCGCGGCATGAATACGAATATCAAAGGCGTTTTCGCTGCAGGAGACTGCACCGGCAGACCTTATCAGATTGCTAAATCAGTCGGCGAGGGTAATATTGCCGCTCATACTATCGTTGAGTACCTGGCTGACAAGTAGTGCCCGGTAGGATAGGTGCGGACACATACTTCCTGGTATTGATGAATGAAGAAGTTCTCAATTTCTGCGGACGGCAGATTTCTGAATAAGAAGAACTGCATTGAAGAAGCAGAGCGGATCCTGGCAAACCGCCATGTTGAAGGCATGAGCCGGAACAGACTTGCCAAGGAAATCTATTTTCATGCATCCGTTTATGATTTTTGCACCAGAACCGGAAGACTCAACTGGTTCAGGGCTCGTGCCAATCCGATTGACCTGAACGACGGTGGGGACAGATTATTTCGCAGAGTCTGCTATCACCTGTACTGGAGACTGCACAGGTAAACCGGACATTAATCGACATTGACCGACATTAATCGACATTGACCGACATTAATCGACATTATCAGACATAATCAGCAATTATAAAACATAACAATTGGCACAACAGACTGAAACACAAAAAAGAATAACACTCGGAATCCTTGCGCACGTCGATGCGGGCAAAACGACTTTATCTGAAGCGATTCTGTACAAAACAGGAGAGCTCAGGAAGATCGGCAGGGTCGACCACGGCGACACTTTCCTGGATGACAGTGAGATCGAGCGGAATCGCGGGATCACTGTGTTCTCGAAGCAGGCGAGATTCACTATCGGTGATGTTGAGGTTACACTGATTGATACGCCGGGCCACGTGGATTTTGCTGCGGAGATGGAGCGAGCTCTCTCTGTCATCGACTATGCTCTTCTGGTTGTCAGCGGATCAGAGGGTGTGCAGGCACATACGAGGACTTTGTACAGGATGCTTTCGGAAAGAGGTATCCCTGTTTTCGTGTTTATAAATAAAATGGATATTGCTGTCAGAAACAGGGAGGATATCATATCTGAACTGGCTGACGAGCTGGGCTGCGGAGCTGTGGATTTCAGCAGGATCGCAGAACTGGGACTTGATGAGCAGGCGTCAGTCAGCGCTCAGAAGAAGACTGAATATGCTGAACGGTTTGTCGACGATATCACGCTGCATTCGCCTGAACTCGCTGAAATAGTTCTGGAACATGACCTTGAGGCGGAAAACGGCGATTCGCAGAATGGTGAATCTGAACAGAATGGGAAAACGGCGCAGGATGGCGGTTATGAGCAAAAAAACGGCTATGAGATTAATGGCGTCTGGATTCCGTCTGACCGGGAGATCGCCGAGGCTGTCAGGAGATGTGAAATCGTGCCTTGTGTTTTCGGCTCGGCACTTAAGCTGGAGGGAATCGGGGAGCTGACTTCGGTTCTCGGAAGGTTTTCTGTGATGCCTGAATACGGAAGCGAGTTTGGTGCGAAAGTTTACAAGATTGCCAATGCCGAGGACGGAAGCCGGCTCGTTTTTGCCAAGATTACCGGCGGTTCTCTTAAGGTAAGGGATACCGTTAAAGTTTACAGGAGTGTGGTCAGTCCGGGCGGAAGGGCTGCCGGCAGTGAGTCAAAGGGATCGGACGTAAGTACGGCCGGCGGTGAGTCATATGAATCTGGCGGAAAGGCCGGTTCTGCGGGCAAAGCGGGTGAAACTGAGCTTGTATGTGAGAGCAAGGTTAATCAGATCAGGCTGTACTCAGGCAGCAGGTTTGCGGCAGCAGAGGCGGCCGGGGCCGGCAGCGTATGCGCTGTTACCGGGCTTGCTGATGTGATGCCGGGCGATGCTATGGGCTGTGAGCTGCCTGAAACGGAACCTGCAATAAGGCCTTTCATGGTCTACACTGTTGAAGGCCCGGCCGGCATGGATCCGTATCTTGTGATGAAGGATCTGGAGAAACTTGCTCAGGAGGATCCGGCTCTGAGCATTCGCTGGCGGCAGGAGTCCGGCGAGATCGAAATAAGGCTGATGGGCCAGGTTCAGCTCGAGGTTCTCACGACTATCATCAAAGACAGATTTGGCTATGATGTCACTTTCGGAAGCGGAAAAGTGCTGTATCTGGAGACTGTATCGGATGCTTATGAAGGTGTTGGCCATTTTGAGCCTCTGCGTCATTATGCTGAGGCCCATCTTATCATCGAGCCGGGCGAACCAGGCAGCGGGATCATTATCAGCAGTATCACTCCTGAGGATGAGCTCGCCCGCAACTGGCAGCGGCTCATCATGACTCATATTGAAGAGAAAGAACACGTGGGCGTGCTCACCGGTGCGCCTCTTACGGATGTAAGGATCACGCTGGCAGCCGGCCGTGCCCACGATAAACATACAAGCGGTGGCGACTTCCGTGAAGCGACCTACCGCGCAGTCAGAAATGCTTTGATGCAGGCTAAGGCAGCGGGCAAAGCGGTTCTGCTCGAACCGTGGCTTGAATACGAGATTGAGCTTCCGTCCCAGGCGGTCGGCCGTGCTATGACAGATATCAGGCAGATGGGAGGCAGTCAGGAAGGACTTGAGCAGCTCGGCGAAGTTTCAAGAATCAAAGGGCGTGTGCCTGCGTCCGAGATTGCCGGATACCAGCAGACCCTGACATCATACACAGCAGGACTTGGCAAACTGGCATGCACTCCGGCAGGCTACTCGCCATGCCATGATGCAGATACAATAATTGAAGAATCCGGCTATGATCCGGAACGGGATATCGATAATCCGGCTGATTCAGTCTTCGTTTCACACGGCGGAAGCGACATAGTGAAGTGGGACGAGGTGCCTGAGCATATGCATATAGGAAGCGTACTTCGCAGGCTGAGAAGCAGTGGGTCATCGAGTGATGATTCATCCTGGTACGATTATTCTGCGGATTACGACGCTGCAAACCGTAAATCAGGCGGCAATTTGTCCGGAATCGGCGGAGGAATGCTTTCTGCTGAGGAAAGAAAGCGCCAGCTGGCTGCAGAGAATGAGCTTCGCATGATTTTCGAGCGGACATACGGACCGGCGAAAAACCGCACAGGCAGAGAGGCGAGAGAGAGCCGCTTTGACATAGAAGAGAAGACGCCTGAACAGAAGGCTGCAGACGAGCAGCGCAACCTGGAGATCAGAGAGCGCCATGGTAAGAAGCGCGCCGACGCCGCTCAGGAACGTGCGGCTGACAGGGCCCTGTTACTGATCGATGGCTACAATCTGATTCATTCAGATGAATACCTCAAAGACCTCTCGAAAAAAGACATGGGCGGCGCGAGGGATCAGCTGCTGGAGAGGCTTTGCAATTATGCTGCTTATACAGGAACCGAGACTGTAGTGGTATTTGATGCTTACAACGTAGCAGGCGGAGAAGGGTACGAAGAAGATCACCTCGGCGTAAGAGTGATTTACACAGCTGAGGATGAGCCTGCGGACATCCGTATCGGCATGATCACCAATACCATCAGAAACAGGACTATCTATGTTGTCAGCTCCGATGTTCTGGTTCAGCAGGATTCTTTTGAGCACGGCGCTCTGAGAATTTCATCGCGCGAGTTCATGAGTATGCTTGCCAGAACCGAAGAAGAGATCCGCGCAGCACTGTAAAACCCGAATGTATTGTTTTTGTACAATGTGTCGATGTTAAAAGATTGTCGATTTACATTGTGTTTATATGGTATTAATGGTAAAATACTTAACGATTTAGCGTCATAGTATTAACAGTTGTAAACTATCGCTTGCACTGTTTTGCCAGTATGACCTGGATTTGTGATTTTATCCGGTATCCGGATGGGTCACTCGAAATGTTTACTATGATAAACAGGATCGCCTTGTGGTTCATTAATTTGAAATATTGGGACCGGGGATCCAAAATGAAAGACTAACTATTAAAAGTCAAGGGTAAATGCGCTGACGCCCTCCGCTGCTGTGAGATTAGTCGAATAAGCGGTAAAGATCAGATCAGCACTTTGAAAACTGCATGACAAAAGAGCATCCAAATTGATGCTGCAGGAGATATTAGAAAAAGCTAAGCGGCTGAAGTGTATGCTTCACCTGTATTCATCAGGTGAAACATGAGTCTGACAAGCTTCTTCGCAGCATGTGAAACTGCGACGTTGTAATGCTTGCCTTCGGATCGCTTCTTTGCGAGGTATTTCGCAAATGACTCATCCCATATGCAGACAAACTTCGTTGCATTGAATAACGCATAACGCAAGTAGCGAGATCCACGCTTCTCCATATGCGCGTAAGACGAAGTAAGCTGCCCCGACTGGTATGTCGATGGGGACATACCGGCATAGGCGAGTATCTTGTCAGGCGAGTTGAATCTGCTTATGTCTCCAAGCTCAGCGATGATCATCGCACCCATGCGATAGCTGATTCCTGGGATGGTGAGTATTGGAGAACCTATGTCATCCATGATGACTTTGATTGCACTCTCAGTCTCGCTGATCTCATCATCGAGCTTTCGGATAAGATCAATAGTATGTTTGAGCTCAAGCGACTTTGCAGGCATATGAGAGCCTATGGAACTGCGTGCAGCGTTGCGGATAGTTTCAGCGACATCCTTGCCATAACGACCGCCAGAGGCATCATAGAGAAGCTTTTTAAGATGGGTCATATGACAGGCTGCAACCTGCTCAGCTCCAGGAAACTCATACAGGAGAGCGTATACAGACTTCATATGAAGATTCGGGACGAGCTTTTCCAGCTCAGGGAACAAGATAGTAACGAGACGGGAAACCGACTGTTTCAACTTTCCCCTTTCATGGACCTTGTCGAAACGATATCTGGTTAATGATTTCAGTTCCTCCATATGGTAAGATGTTTTCGAGTAGGGCGTAAGAGCCATACCGGAATGAAGCATCATACAAATGGTACGAGCATCGACCTTGTCCGTTTTAGTCTGTCTAAGGCTTAGACTTTTTCGGAACAGATTCGTGTGAAGCGGATTGATGAGGAATATGCGGAATTCCTTTTCGAGCAAGTAACCAAGTATGTTGTAGCCATAATGTCCGGTGGCTTCCAGCCCTATTTTTACTTTGGACAAATCCGGAGCCACGGCTCGTACTTTCTCGAAAAGATCCTCAAATCCCTCTCTGGTGTTCTGGATGATGAACGGAGCATAAAGCTCTACACCATCAGAGTCGCTGACATAGCAGTCATGCTTGTCTTTGGCGACATCGATACCAACATAGATCATAAAAAATCTCCTTGCATTATGTATTTAACACTGTTTAGGACCACGTACCCACTGATAGTGTAACCTTGTTCTACATAAACCGTCATGCGGTATCTAACTGATCAACAACTATACAGAGAGCTGTGGTTGGAGCCTTTCGGGAACCATCAAGTGGTAGGAGGAGGGAACCAATCCACAGTGTCCCTAACAGTGTAGCACTAAGCGCAAATTAATACGTTAATGCTCGAAGATAATAATACAAGGAGAATAGGTTATATGAAAGTTGCAATCAATGGATTCGGACGTATCGGAAGACTTTCTTTCAGAAAGCTTTACAAGGAAGAGGATATCGAGATCGTTGCTATTAACGACCTGACAAGCCCTCACATGCTCGCTTATCTTCTCAGAAACGACAGCGTTCAGAAGAAATTTGACGCTGAGGTTGAAGAAGCTGAGAACGGAATCGTTGTAGATGGTAAGTTCTTCCCTGTATACGCTGAAGCTGATGCAAGCAAGCTCCCTTGGGGTGAACTCGGAATCGACGTTGTACTCGAGTGCACAGGATTCTATACATCAAAGGCTAAATCACAGGCTCACATCGATGCAGGCGCTAAGAAGGTTCTCATTTCCGCTCCTGCAGGCAATGACCTCCCAACAATCGTTTATGGTGTTAACCATGAGACACTGACACCAGAGGACACAATCGTATCCGGCGCTTCCTGCACAACAAACTGCCTCGCTCCAATGGCTAAGGCACTTGCTGACTACAGAGAACTCAGAACTGGATTTATGACAACAATTCACGCTTATACAGGTGACCAGATGATCCTCGACGGACCACACAGAAAGGGTGACCTCAGAAGAGCAAGAGCCGGTGCCATCAACATCGTTCCTAACAGCACTGGTGCTGCTAAGGCTATCGGTCTGGTAATCCCTGAACTGTCCGGCAAGCTGATCGGATCCGCTCAGAGAGTTCCTGTTCCATCAGGCTCAATCACAATCCTCGACGCTACACTCAAGGATATGACTGACACTGTTTCCGTAGAGGGAATCAATGAGGCTATGAAGGCTGCTGTTACTGAGTCCTATGGATACACAGAAGAAGAAATCGTTTCCAGCGACGTTATCGGAATGAGCTATGGTTCACTCTTCGACGCTACACAGACACTTGCTCAGCAGTGCGGAACACACATCTTCGAAGTAAGAGTTGTATCCTGGTACGACAACGAGATGAGCTATGTAAGCCAGCTCTGCAGAACACTCAAGCACATGGGAACTCTTTGCTAATTCCTGCTTAGTGAACTGACATTATCAATTATTGATGCAAAACTCCCCGGTTCATTCGAACCGGGGTTTTGTTATGCGCTCATTTACGATAAGGAAAATGAAGTGCATGTTGACATTGACCAGGTGTATAATATCAATAGAAGTATCAGAAGAAATAGTTTTCAGGGGTATAGACTAATGGCTTACAACGGGTTTGCAATTGATGAATATGTTGATGCTGAATCGGTCATAAAGCAGCTGGACGAGCTGCGCGACGGGCCGGTTTATGGGGTAAAGGAGGCTGCTCTCCGGAATTATGTTGACAACTATTTTCTGGCTAAGTGCGGCGGATCCAAGGCGATGACGGATGAGGCGAAGAAGTTCATTCCGGGAGGAGTGCAGCACAATCTGGCTTTCAATTATCCGTTCCCGCTGGCTATCACCAAGGCGGAGGGCGCCAAGCTGTATGATGTCGACGGCAATGAGTATTATGATCTGCTGCAGGCAGGCGGCCCGACGATGCTGGGCAGCAATGATCCTGTTGTACGGAATGCGGTTATTGAACTGCTTAACGAATGCGGACCTTCGACCGGCCTTTTCCACGAATATGAGCTAAAGCTGGCGAAGAAAATCAGCGAGTGTGTTCCGAGCGTCGAGAAGTTCAGGATGCTTGGTTCGGGTACTGAGGCCTGCATGGTGGCAGCGAGGATCGCGCGTCTGAAGACCGGCCACAAAAACCTGCTCAAAATGGGCGGAGCTTATCACGGCTGGTCGGATCAGCTGGCATACGGAATCAGGATTCCGGGTACCAAAGGAATACAGTCCCGCGGAATTCCGAATTACGTTTTCCGCCACACTGATGAGTTTTTCCCGGGCGACCTCGAGGACCTCGAGCGCAAGCTGAGAAAAAACCAGCTCGACGGCGGCACTGCGGCTGTATTCATTGAGGCAATCGGCCCAGAAAGCGGTACTCGTCCTGTGTCCAAAGCATTCGTAAGAGGGTGCGAGAGGCTTGCGCATGAGTACGGCGCTTTGCTGGTATGCGACGAGGTTGTTACCGGATTCCGCATCGGCATGAGCGGTGCTCAGGGATACTTTGGCATTGATCCTGATCTGACTATTTTCGGTAAAGTTATTGCAGGCGGATATCCGGGCGCCGGCGGAGTCGGCGGTCATGAAGACTGCATGGCACACCTCGGAGCCGGACTTGATTCGTCAGGCAAAAAAATCAAAAAAGCCCTGTGCGGAGGTACTGTTGCCGCAACACCGATTTCCTGCATTGCAGGCTACACTACCATCTGCGAGATCGAGAAGAGAAACGCCTGCGAAGTTGCCGGACGTATGGGCGACAGACTCACAAAGGGACTCCAGGAGCTTATCCGCAAACACAATCTGCCTTTCGTAGCATTCAATCAGGGCTCCGTATGTCACCTCGACAGTGTAGGAACCATGCACTTTGCAATAGACTGGAGCAAACCGTGGCAGCTGCCTAAGATTCTCAAGGAGACAGGCCGCAGGCAGATTGAGATGGAGCACATCGGTGCGGCTTACATGGCAGAAGGAATCGTGACCCTCGCCGGATCCAGGCTGTACACCAGTGCGGCATACACTGAAGAGATGATCGACGATGTGCTTGCAAGATTCGACAGGGTATTCGCTAACTGCGGAAAGCTGGATTAACAGATACAGGCATTCGCTGACTGTGAGAATCAGATAGAGATAAATAGAAAGCAGTAATAAAAGTTAAAAAGGGGAAGGATTATGTTCTACGAGGAAATGGAAGCGAGGCGGCTGGTGATCGAGGCTGGTCACAGGCTGCTTGAGAATAAGCTGATTGCCCGGACCTGGGGGAATATCAGTGCGAGGATCGGGGTCGATGAGTTCGTCATCACGCCGAGCGGCAGAGGGTACGATGATCTGGAACCTGAGGATCTGGTCATCGTCAAAGTCAGTGACTGCTCATGGGAAGGCGATGTCAAGCCGAGCAGCGAGAAGGGCGCCCATGCAGTGGCGTACGCTTTGCGCGACAATGTGAACTTTATCATCCACACACATCAGTACTTCGCGTCTGCCGTAGCTGCCGAGTGCAAGGATGTCAGCTTTGCACCGTGTGCGGAGTACGCTTTGCCGGGAACAGACAAGCTTACTAAGAACGTTGAGGCCAAAGTCAGAGACAACCCGGACAAGGATACTTTCCTGATGGCAAGGCACGGTGCGCTTATACTCGCTGGAGATATGGAAAGCGCATTCGCCAAAGCCGAGGAGATGGAAGGCTTTGCAAAGCGTCTGGTGGACATGAGGGTGCCGAGTCACGATTTCTTCATGAAGTCGAGCATCGATGCAGAGCAGGTAAAGTGCGAGCTTTTCCCGCATGTAGTGGTGGTCAGGGATCAGTACATTATGGAGTGCTGCCAGGCTGGCGTCAAAGTAGGACCGTATCTCGATGACTTTGCGCAGATTATCGGACCTGACATGATTGTTGTCGACAGCGACCCTAAGACAGTGCAGCGCGCTTTGCTCGGTTACGACACCAGAAACAAGCAGAGAAACACAGGCGGCAGACTTACGGACCTGTTCGGAAGCGGCATCGGCGGAGCGATTGGCACCGGAATTGCCGGAGTCGGCGGCCTTGTTAAGAAACCGATGACGGGAGCTTTGCACCAGATGGGCGGCATTCATCCGGCACTGAATTCGATGATTGGCCGGAATGCTGTCCTGGTAAGAGGCGTCGGCGCTGTTTGTGCGGGCAAAACGCAGGATGATGCTGAGGCCGCGGCTATGATCGCGAGCAAGAACTGTGCTGCTGCATGTTATGTCCGCAGCGCAAAGCCACTCAGCCCGATCGACGCACGCGTTCAGAGATACATATATCTGACTAAATATTCAAAGCTTAAAAATAAGTAGGCAAAGTGCCCGGATAGCAGGGGTACATGCGGCGAAATGCCCGATGTCCGTGATTTAACACATTTTCTGTCTTTGAGTTGAGGAAATAAAAATGAGCAGCTATATTCTTGCATATGACATAGGAACTACCGGTGTAAAAACATGCCTGTTCGAGGTCGACAATAAGATCAGACTGCTTAAGTTTGCGTCAAGGAGCTATCCGCTGTACATTCTGGAGGGCGGCGGCGCCGAGCAGGACACTGAGGACTGGTGGCGCGGAATGGCTGAGAGCACCAGGGAGATTTTCGGAGAGAACAGCGATGATGGTGCAGTTGCCGGAAGCTGCGATGCCGGTTCACCTGTAGGATCAGCTGAAAAGCGCATAACTCCTGACATGATTTCCGGAATTTCGTTCTGTTCCCAGATGCAGGGGCTGGTCCTGGTTGACAGGGACGGCAATGCGCTGAGGCGCCCGATGAGTTACATGGATCAGAGGGCGAAGGAGGAAATCAAGAAGGGAATCGCTAATGGTATCCAGATTGCGGGTGCGAATGTCGCTAAGCTGATTCCGAGTCTTCGTATAACGGGCGCCGTTGCAGGCAGCGTCAAGGACCCTGTGTGGAAATACAAGTGGGTCGAGGCGAATGAGCCTGAGATTTTCGCCAGGGTTTACAAGTGGCTTGATGTCAAGGATTATCTGGTGCTGAGGTGCACGGGCAATTTCACTATGACTGAGGATTCTGCTTTCGCCACTTTCCTGTATGATATGCGCCCTGAGACAAGGGGCTGGAGCAATGAGATGTGTGAGATGCTGGGGGTTAATCCGGAGCATCTGCCTCAGATAATCAGGTCGACGGATATGGCGGGCAGGCTGACTGCAAAGGCGGCGCTGGACCTCGGCCTGGCCGAGGGCACCCCCGTTTACGGGGGCGGCGGCGACTCTTCGCTGATTGGCGTCGGCGCCGGCGCCGTGAATATCGGCGACACCCACATCTACAGCGGCACTTCCGGCTGGGTCATCACGGTAACCGACAAACAGATTGTCGACGTAACCGCTATGATCGCAGCAATCATCGGAGCCGAGCGCAATAAATACAATTACTTTGCCGAAATGGAAACCGCCGGAAAGTGCCTGGAATGGGTCAGAGACCACATGGCCAAGGACGAAATCGGCGTATATGTGAACAAAAACGGAATACCTGCAGACTACGAAGAACGCAGTTCGAGCCTGTACAACTACATGACAGAAGTCATCAAAGACGTTCCTCCGGGATCCGGCGGTGTCATCTTTACACCATGGCTCCATGGCAACCGGTGTCCGTTCGAGGATCCTGATGCCAAAGGCATGTTCTTCGGCATCGGTCTGGATACAGGCAAAACAGAAATGATTCATGCTGTCCTCGAGGGAGTTTTCTTCCATCTGAGATGGATGCTCGAGTGCCAGGATCACAGACTCAGGACATCAAAGAGAATAAGATTTGTCGGCGGCGGAGCTTTGTCACCGGTATCCTGTCAGATGCTGGCGGATATCACCGGCCGCGTGATTGAGACAGTCGATTCCCCGCAGAACGTCGGCTCTGTCGGCGCATGCGCAGTCACCGCAGTCGGCCTCGGACTGATTCCGGACCTGGACTGCGTCAAGAAATTCATCCCGGTGACTGCGACCTACACACCGGATCCTAAGAAGCACGCGGCCTACAGGCCTTACTACCGCACCTTCAAACGGATCTACGCAGTTAACCGGCCTCTGTTCAAGGCACTCAGCAAGTCATCCGCATCAACCGCTCAGCAGGCATTCCCTGACAGAGAGGAGTTCCTCAAAGCCCTCGGAATCAGGAAATAAGGATCTACGGAATCAGGATAATAACAACTATGGACAAAAAAGAAATAATCAGAACAATCAAATTTGTAATAGTTTCCGCTTCGGCTGGCATCATCGAGCTTTTGGTCTTTACGCTGATGAACGAATTCACCGGTCTGAAGTACTGGCCTTGCTATCTCACAGCACTTGTGGCTTCGGTAATCTGGTGCTTTACCATCAACAGGCGCTACACATTCCAGTCGACCAAGAACGTTCCGCGGGCAATGGCCATGGTTTTCGCTTTCTATGTCGTTTTCACACCGGCATCGACGATCCTCGGCAATTACCTCGCCGAGACGCTCCACTGGAACGAGTACCTCGTCACCGGGATCAACATGGCACTCAACCTGTCGCTCGAGTACCTGTATGACACATTCATCGTCTACCGCAACGAGATGGATAATAATGACGTCGCCGCCCGGAAGAAAGCCAGAGAAGAGGCCGCTAAGTAGAAAATCAAGATGTATACCTGAGTGGATACAGTAATCAAAGTATTATTCAATATTATTCCATAAATACAAAAATACCGCCGAGACTCAACTGAGCCGCGGCGGTTTTCTTATCAGCGCTGTTCCAACTATTCTGCTGTGATTTCTCTGATCGCTTTGAGTGCGATATCCACGTCTTCTTCGGTGTTGAAGTTGCCGAATGAGAATCTGATGGTTCCGGTCGGGAAAGTTCCCAAAGTTTTGTGTGCGTTAGGGGCGCAGTGGAGGCCGACTCTCGTTTCGACACCATACTCGAAATCAAGTCTGAATGCTGCGTCTGCGCAGTCGACTTTGAGTGTCTGGATTGAAACGACACCTGTACGGTTCTCGATTCCGCGGAGGCCGCAGATTCTGACAAGGCCGGCTTCCTCGAGTGGGAGGAGGCCGTCAATGAATCTCTTGGTGAGAGCCAGCTCGTGAGCAGCAATTGCGTCGAGACCCTTAGCCTGAATCCAGTTCAGACCTGCATTAAGTCCGACGATACCAGGCAGGTTCATTGTGCCCGGCTCAAATCTGTCAGGCATGAAATCCGGAATCTCCTCAGTGTGGCTAATCGATCCGGTGCCGCCTGAGAGGATAGGGTCGATCAGAGGAATCATTTCTTCGGTAAGGATAAAGCCGCCGATTCCCTGTGGTCCCAGAAGTGATTTGTGTCCGGTAAAGCAAAGCGCGTCTATGTTCATCTCTTTCATGTTGATCGGCAATGTTCCGGCAGTCTGCGCGGAGTCGACAATGAACTTCAGGCCGTGTTTCCTGCAGATAGCTCCGACTTCACCGATCGGATTGACTGTTCCGCAGATGTTGCTCGCATGAGTCATGACGATGGCAACGGTATTCGGCTTTATCATATCCTCAACAGCATCCAGAACAAGCTCGCCGGCTTCGGTACCCGGGATGCGGTCAAACTCGATGCCCTTCTTCTCAAGCTGAACAAGAGGACGCATTACTGCGTTGTGCTCCATTGACGAGCAAAGTATGTGGTCACCTGGTTTGAGCAGACCCTTGAGAACAATGTTGATGGACTCTGTGACGTTCTTAGTGAAAACGACATTCTTGCAGTCGGAGCCGCCGAACATATCAACGAGCATCTCACGTGTTTCGAAGACTGTTCCTTCGAGGTCGTACGCAGCCTGGTAACCGCCGCGGTTGATATTGGTGCCGCAACAGGTCATGTATTCATAAACAGCGTCTGCGACTTCCTTTGGCTTAGGGAATGAAGTCGCTCCATTATCCAGATAAATCTTTTCCATTTCAGTTCCTTCCGTAATGATTACATGATGGGAAAAGGGTTAACATCTTTTATTATTCTACTTCATAAAACAGTGCGTTTCCATAGAAATATGCTATAATGCGGGCGCAGCAAACAAGTGCACAACAATACCGCTTATCCACTGAGTAATAACTCAGACCAACGGCATGCCGCACAAACAGAAAAACAAAAAGCGTCATTTTGATTTTTCATTGACCATGACGCTCAAAGCATTGTAAAATCAACGTGTATGGGGTTTTGTGTACAGTCTGGCCATGTATCAGATCTGATGCATGAAATACATAATGCTGCAGGCAATGCACACAGGCAAAACTGCCGCACAATACACTGACTGCATATAAACTGCACAATGGGTGCAAATTTTTTCAGAAAGGGCTGGTGATAACGTGAAGAAGAATAAGAGAGTCGGAATGCTGATGGATGAGCTGCTGCAGAATCCATGCCGGCTATATGAGTCAAGACACTTCTGCGACAAATACGATATTGCCAAATCCAGCCTGTCTGAGGATATCAGGCTGATCAATGACATTCTCCGTGAAAACGGCTCCGGCCGTATCGAGAGCATACAGGGTGTAGGCGGCGGCATCCGCTACATTCCGGGTATTTCTGCTGAGCGCATCCACGAACTTCAGGAAGAGATGATTTCGGCTTTGTCTGATCCGACCAGAATGCTCGGAGGCAAATACCTCTACACATCTGATATCATGTTCAGCGGACGCATCTGCGAGGGCATTGCCCGTATCTTTGCACAGAAATTCCATGATCTCGGCGCTGATTATGTAGTAACAGTCGAGACCAAGGGAATCGGAATCGCTTCACATACAGCCTTCATGCTGGGCCTTCCGCTGGTTATAATCAGGCGCGAAGCCAAGTACTCAGAAGGATCGACCGTCAGTATCAATTACTTCAGCGGAACCGGTCCTGATGAGCAGATCCACAAGATGTCGATTGCAAAGCGCGCTGTTAAGCCGGGGAGCAAAGCGATTATTATTGACGACTTCATGAGAGGCGGCGGCAGTCTCAAGGGTATCCAGGAAATCCTGGGAGAATTTGATATTGAGACAGTCGGAATCGGCGTTGCCATTGAAATGAAGGCGCCTGAGAAGAAGAAAGTAACCAACTACAATTCGATCCTGATCATTGACGATATTGACGAGGAGAGCAAAGTGATCTCAATTCGTCCTAATGAGTCACTTATCAGCGAATAATTTATTGCAGAGGATAGCAAATAATAAATCGCAGGGGATAGCGAATAATAAATAGCAAGGGATTTTGCGCGTTATGTGTTTTTATTATGAAACGGTGCTTGGTTTCCTTGCATGACTATTGATGATTCAATATAATCATTGTGTGCGTGCGATCATTTCGTGCGGCATTTATCATGATTTTACAAGTTGCGTACCGGACTGCATTTTTGCACGGGCATCGCAGCAACAGCATATAAGAAGCATTCGAGGAATTTAACGGAAGTGCTTCGTGATTGTAGATATTTAGCGAAATTAAGTAGATATTAAGTAAGAAATTAAGGGGACCAGAATATGGACTTTACACAATATAAGAGAGTTCACTGCCTGGGGATCGGCGGAATCGGTCTTTCGGCAGTTGCAGAGATTCTCGCTGACAACGGCCACATTGTGACCGGAACAGACATCAAACCGTCTGAAGTCACAAGACATCTCGAGAGCATAGGCATCAAGGTTTACAGCTCACACGAGCCCGAGAACGTAGAGGGCGTAGATGCAATCGTTTATTCAGCAGCCGTTTCTAATGAGAATCCGGAAGTCATCAGAGCCAAACAGCTCGGAATTCCGCTTTTCTCCCGCGCACAGGTACTTGGAATGATCATGGACCGCTATGAGAATTCCGTAGCTATCTGCGGAACACACGGCAAGACCACCGTTACTTCAATGACATCCCTGATTCTCAGGAATGCGCAGTACAAGCCGACAATTCTGATCGGCGGAAATCTTCCGGAAATTCACGGCAATGTTGAAATCGGAGAGAACAACACATATTTCGTCACCGAGGCATGCGAGTACATGGATTCATTCCTGCAGCTCCGCCCGAGCATCGGTGTCATTCTTAACATCGATTCCGACCACCTTGATTACTTCAAGGACATGGAACATATAGTCAAATCATTCGGCGTTTTCGTAGAGCAGATTCCGAAGGACGGCATCATCATTGCATACGGAGACAACCCGTTTGTCAAGAGCATACTTCAGGGACACCGCAATAAGATCACATACGGATACAGCGAAAGCAACGATTACTATGCAGAGAATATCAAGTTCAACGAGAACGGATTCCCTTCATTTGACATCTGCAGCAAAGGCAATAAGATCGCTTCGCTCGAGCTGTCGGTACCGGGCGAGCACAACGTGCTCAACGCTATGGCGGCTTTCGTAACCGCTTCGTACCTGCACGTTGATATACCGACTATCGCACGTACGCTCAAAGATTACCACGGGACAGACAGGCGCTTTGACTTCCACGGCGTTACAGACAAGGGTGTTATCGTCATCGATGACTACGCTCACCATCCGACAGAGATCAAAGCGACACTCAAGGCTGCCAAGAATGTCAGACACAACAAGCTGTGGCTCGTTTTCCAGCCGCACACTTACACCAGGACTAAGGCTCTCTTCGACGAGTTTGTAGATGCTTTCGAGGATACCGACGTGCTGATCCTGACAGACATCTATGCAGCCAGAGAGAAAGACGTTTACAACATCTCGTCATATAAACTTATGACGGCGATGAAAAATAAATATCCTGACAGGGAGATTTATTACGTAAAGGATTTTGAGGACATTGTCAGTTACATCAAGAAACATGCGGGCAAAGACGACATTGCAATGACTATGGGCGCGGGGGATGTCTATAAAGTCGGCGAGATGCTGCTCGCGAAGTAGTAGGCGGGAAGGAGCACACTACTATATGAGCGAAAAAATGAGAAGGGACGCTAAGTCCATCAAACGAACAATGCTAAACACTACTCACCACCAGAATTATCATCAGGAGGACGATGACATGGCGCATGATAAGTATGCAAACCTCAAGCTTTTCACTTGTAATTCCCATCCGGCACTTGCTCAGGAGATCGCTGAGTACATGGGTATTGAGCTGGGCAAATCCACAGTTACCAAGTTCAGCGACGGAGAAATCAGTGTAAGCATCTGGGAATCGGTAAGAGGCAAGGACTGCTTCATCGTTCAGTCCACAAATGATCCGGTAAATGACAATCTGATGGAGCTTCTCATTATGACTGATGCTCTCAAGAGAGCCAGCTGCAACAGCGTAACAGCTGTTATGCCATACTACGGCTACGCAAGACAGGACCGTAAGGCAAAGGCCAGAGATCCGATCACAGCTAAGCTCGTAGCTAACATGATCACAGCAGCAGGCATTGACAGAGTCATCACTATGGACCTCCACGCTTCACAGGAGCAGGGCTACTTTGATATCCCTGTAGACCACATGCTCGGTCAGCCAATGCTCACAGATTATTTCGCACTCAAAGAATTAGATGACCTCGTTATCGTTTCCCCTGACCACGGCTCAGTAAAGAGAGCCCGTAACATGGCAAAGCCTCTCAATGTTCCTATCGCTATCATCGACAAGAGAAGACCTGAGGCTAACAAGAGCGAGATCATGAACGTAATCGGTGATGTCAAAGGCAAGAACTGTATCATCCTCGACGACCTGATCGACACAGCCGGCACAATCTGCAACGCTGCTCAGGCCCTCATGGACCTCGGCGCAAACAGCGTATATGCATGCGCAACTCACGCAGTGCTTTCCGGCCCGGCTCTCGAGAGAATCCAGGCAAGCCCGATCAAGGAAATGGTTCTGCTGAACACAATTCCTGTTCCGGAAGAGAAGATGCTCGACAAATTCACCATCCTCTCAGTCGGCCACATCTTTGCAGAGACCATCAGCAGAATTTACTGCCACAAGCCAATTTCCGCAATGTTCCACAACGCTGATTAAGACTCTTCCGACTCAAATGCATCCACGGTGACAGTTCCTGAATCATTCGGCGGATAGGTAATCAATCAGTACAATTTCAAGACAATCAAACTAATCAAACATAATCAGAATTAGTAATTAAAGGTGAAGGCCTCAGCCACAGAGCTGAAGCCTTCGTTTTTTGTGCGTTTTGGGTTGAGGGTAACCACCGGCTATGCACGTCAGCTATGCAGGTGAGAATAAAAGGCTTTAGATTCGATGGTGTCTTTATGGTGTCTTTGATGATGTAATTAATTCACCCTCAAAGATGAAGAAAAAGATTATAAGGGTGAATAGAATCACCCTTACAACCTGAATAAGATGAAATAGGGGTGAATTGCGGTCTGGTGTTCAGCTTGAGGGTGATTTGATGCTGTAAAAAAAATCACCCTCAAAGATGAAGAAACAGAATATAAGGGTGAACAAAACACCCTTACAACCTGAATAAGATGAAATAGGGGTGATCGTCAGTTTGGTGTTCAGCTTGATGGTGATTTGATGCTGTAAAAATAATTCACCCTCAAAGATGAAGAAATAGAATGTAAGGGTGAACAAAATCACCCTTACAACCTGAAATAGATGAAATAAGGGTGAATTGCAGTCTGATGTGTTCAGCCTGATGTTAATCATCGGCTATGCCAGTTTTGAACGTTTCAGGTACTGCAGGACATACATCCGCACACCCGTACACCCATACACCCGTTCGCCCGCTCACCCGTTCACGGACAGTAAGAACAAAAGAATACGCAGGCAATACGGACATTGTCTGTTTGTAATGAGGAAGTCTATTATGATATACTCGCGCAATGTGATACAATTAATCGGTTAGAAATAGTCTGGAAACAGATGGAAAAAGAATAGAATATACAGAGATAGAATATAAACATCAGAGAGTATTATGGCATTGTTTTTCAAGAACAAGAAGGGCGGATCGGGTTTTGATGAGGACACATTCGTGATCGTCGGACTCGGCAATCCGGGAAGTGAATATGAGAAGACTAGGCACAACATGGGTTTCCGTGCCCTTGATGTGATTGCTTCAGATGCTGGTATTGATGTGAGAAGGGCAAAGTTCCACTCGCTTATCGGGCAGGGCAGGATCGCGGGATACAAGGTGATTCTGGTAAAGCCCCAGACTTACATGAATAACAGTGGTATTGCAGTGCGCGAAGTGGCTATGTACTACAACGTGCCGAGCTGCAATGTCATCGTGATCTACGATGACATTGACCTGTCCCTGACCTCGATCAGGGTGCGGAAGTCCGGCGGGCCAGGTACGCACAACGGCATGAAATCCGTTGTGCAGCAGCTCGGCGTCACTGACTTTCCTCGCATCAGGATCGGCGTCGGCGGCGCTTCAGGTGATGAAGACCTGATTGACCGGGTCATCGGCAAAGTCCCTAAAGAGGAGCAGGCCGCCCTCGACCAGGCAGCTGTGGCAGCTGCACGCGCTGCGGAGGACATTATCCGAATCGGCATCGAGAAAACAATGAGCAAACACAACTACAGCCCTGAAGACGAGGCGAAGAAGGCGAAAAAGGCAGCTGAACGGGAAGCCCGCAAAGCCGCCGCCGAAGCCCGCAAAGCCGAAGAAGCTGCAAGAAAGGCGGCGGAAGAGGAAGCCCGCAAGGCCGAAGAAGAACTATAACTCATGATCAGAAACTATACCGGTGTCAGCGGCAGCCGTGTTGCATGGCTGATCGCACAGGCAGAAGAGAATAAGGTGCTTGCAGTGGTCTCTACCGGACGGGCAGCAGAACGTCTGGCGGCAGACCTCTCTTTCTGTGCGCCTGATTCTCAGATCATTGTGATGCCGGAAGAGGATGATATTGAAATCCTGTACGAAGCAAGGAGCCGTGAATCTCAGGTCCAGAGGATCAGAGGTATTCATGCTCTAGTGAGTGATGGAGCGGGCGACAGCCCGAAGGTATTCGTGATTGCTCCGGTCAGCGCTGCGGTCAGGCTGATGGAGAGTCCTGAGAGATATGTAAGCGGTATTATTGACCTTTCGATGGGAGATGTCATGGAGCCGGCCGACCTCAGGCAGAGGCTGGTAGGGCTCGGCTACGTTTCTGCGACAGTTACTGAGTCGCCGGGTGAGTTCACATCCAGAGGCGGAATCCTTGATGTTTTCCCGCCGGCGCTTGAGCACCCGCTGAGAATTGAGTTTTTCGGCGACGAAATCGACTCGATCAGGTTCTATGACCAGGATACACAGAGGTCGCTTGGCAATGCACCGACCGTTGAGATAGGGCCGGCGGCTGAGTTCATCCCGACCGAGGAGGAGAGCAAAGCGGCTCTCAAAAAGGTGCGCAGGGAATACGACAAGCGCATTATGAAAATCAAGTCGCAGTACATCAATAAGAGTGCTGTGTTTGATGATCAGGAATCCGGTGACATCAGGACTGTACCCGATGATCAGGAATCCGGTGACATCAGGACTGTGGCCGATGATCAGAAATCCGGTGACATCAGATCTGTAGTCGATGATCAGGAACCGGGCGATGTCGAGAACGATATTGAATTATATAAGAACATAACAGACGGAAGGATCGATTCGCTTGAGATGCACAAGGGCAGGGTGACTGACCTGTTTGAGGAAGGCTCCAATGTGCAGATTTATGCGGATTTCCTGAAGTATTTTGATATAGAGAAATCCAGGCTTTGGGATTTTGCGGCTGCGGCTGGCGCTGCAGCCGCAGTGATTGACCCGGCAAGGCTTGAAGACGAGCTGCCTGAGTCGGTCAGTAAGGACACATGGCGCGAGATTTTTAAGTGTGGCCAGCCGGACAAGGCAATTTCTCAAGCTGCAGGCAAAGGCTCATCGGATGAGAAGCTGGTTGGCGCTAAGAACAAAGGAACCAGCTCGCCAGCAGCTGCAGCAAAAACCTCCGGCACCAACCTCTATGTTTACACCCCGTACCCGGAGATGA
>JBGUIG010000143.1:0-6018 GCA_045112795.1 Anaerovoracaceae bacterium
TGAACGACTGTATAATATCAGGGATCAGCCAGATAAAAATTCCGGCTTTTGACTATTTGTTGCTGTACTCAGCGTCGCAGTAAATGCATCTGTATTTTCTGCCTTCTCTGTCAGCAAGTCTGAATTTATGAACAATCTCCTGCTCGACAGAAGTAATGCATCTTGGATTCTTACATTTAATTACATCAACAAGATATTCCGGCAGCTCAAGATGGATCTTCTCAAGCAGCTTTCTGTCTCTGATTCTGTTGACGGTAATATTCGAATCCATGTATCCGAGCGTATTGCAGTCGATAGGAATGTCGCCATCTATCTTGATGATGTCTTTCTTGCCGTATTTTGTGCTTTCAACACGCTGAATGATAGCTACAGTACAGTCAGCTTTGTCAAGTTTGAGAAAACTGTATATCTCAAGGCCTTTACCTGCCTGGATATGGTCAAGTACGTATCCTGTGTTTACTCCATCAATATTCATATATGACCTCCTATTTGATGCCCAGCAGATACAGAATCAGTGCCATTCTGATGTATTTTCCCATCAGTGCCTGATAGAAATAGCATGCACGCGGGTCATCATCAACATCCTTGGCAATCTCGTTGACTCTCGGCAGCGGATGC
The DNA here is from genome assembly GCA_045112795.1 of Anaerovoracaceae bacterium. GTDB lineage: Bacteria > Bacillota > Clostridia > Peptostreptococcales > Anaerovoracaceae > Crickella. Next base: position 619 of record JBGUIG010000143.1, read on the forward strand.
AGGATCGATAGATCCTCTTTGGCAGGATCCAGCATTTTGCGTGTGAGGATAAAACTGTCTTTGAGTCTGATATAGTCTTCTTCATTGAAGAATCTTTCCTTCTGGACTCTGGTCATATACAGAATGTCAAGTTCAGGGATAGCTTCATCGAGAGATCTTACTTCTTTCCATTCAACACCGGCCCTGTTCAGAGTATCCTTGATGTAATCCGGAAGTTCGAGTTCTTCAGGTGAAATCATTACATATTTAACATCATCATATCTGAGCAGAGCGTCGATAAGTGAGTGTACTGTTCTGCCGAACTTAAGGTCTCCGCACAGTCCGATGGTAAAGCCCCCGAGGCTTCCTTTCTTGCGGTGAATCGTCATGAGGTCAGTAAGGGTCTGTGTCGGATGGAAGTGGCCTCCGTCGCCGGCATTGATAACCGGTACAGACGCATACTGAGCACCGACATAAGGAGCACCTTCTTTCGGATGCCTCATAGCTATGATATCTGCGTAGCAGCTTGCCATTACAATCGTATCTGCTACACTTTCTCCTTTGGCGGTTGAACTGGATGCCGCCTGATCAAATCCGAGAACATTGCCGCCCAGTTCCATCATAGCGGCAGTGAATGACAGTCTGGTTCTTGTGCTTGGCTCAAAGAACAGGGTTGCGAGCTTCTTGTGTGCACATGCGTCCCAGTACAGTTCAGGATGGTCAATGATATCATCCGCTACTTCAATAAGATGATCGATTTCCTGTACAGACAGGTCTGTAATATTAATAAGATTCTTGATCTCACTCATAAAGGGGTCTCCTCTCTCTATGAATCCCTTAACACTCTTTTGGCTTCCGCTACATTGTAACACAATGGCGCACAAAAAATATGTACAAAAGGTGTTTTAGATGACTTAAAATGGTCTCTTTTTTGTTACTCTTCCTGATTGTTTTTAATTGCAACAACAGCAGCAGCGATCAGACCTGCAATGATGATTCCTGCTACCGTAAGACCGGCTGCGCCTCCCGGGAACCGCTCGAAAAATGACTTTTCATCACCCTTGCCTGCAAATTTCTTAGGCTCGATCCACTCAAGAGTTACAGGAGTTCCATCCTTCAGGGTTTCCTCTACCGGGCCTCCCGATCTGTCTTTCATGCTGATAGTCCTGTACTCCGGAAGTATTTCACTTTCCCCGCCATCACCGGAGCCTTTGTCAACTGTTCCTGCTCCCTGTTTGTCTGAATCATTTTTGTCGTCCTTATTCGAGGCCTTTTTCACTTCCTCACAGATATCTTCGCCGTAAGCAGCATCAGTTTCAGTTGCTACTGCAATGAAAATAAGTCTTGGACTGAGCAGCTTGAATGTTGAATACTCCCTGACCTTCTCTTCAGGTTTGTCCTGATCAGCAGGTTTCTCTTCATCTGCCGGATCATCACCGGTTCCGGGATCATCGCCCTCTTCAGGGTTCGCCTCATCTGCAGGTTTTTCTCCGTCTGCAGGCGTGACTCCGCCGGCAGGGTTTTCTCCATCCGCAGGTGTCACTTCGCCGGCAGGGTTTTCTCCATCCGCAGGTGTCACTTCGCCGGCAGGCTTATCTCCGTCCGCAGGTGTCACTTCGCCGGCAGGCTTATCTCCGTCCGCAGGCGTCACTTCATCGGCAGGCTTATCTCCGTCTGCAGGCTTTTCCTCTGCGTCAGGTTTTTGTTCATCTGCTGGCTTTCCTCTATTCGGATCCTTGACGATGATCCTCAGATCCATATGCAGCTTGACCGGATTTCCGTCAGAAGGCGCCGCCTCACGTATTTTCTGTATATCTGTATCTTTAAGCTTAAAGCTGCCTCCGGATTTTGCCCAGCCTTCTACAGTAATAGCTTTGTGACTCGGTAATCTGCAGTTGGTTTCTTTCATGTACAGCCCGGCTTCCCGGAATATCTCAGCAGTCAGCTCTTCATCTGTCATTCCTGAGATCTCTGCAGGTGTCAGCACCACATTATGCTTTACAAAGAAGCAGTATTTCTTATTCTCAACTGTTACTTTGTGCACCTCGCGTACCGGCTTTTCTTCCTCATTGTCTGCACCGAATGCAAAGTTCGCAGCGGACATTGACAGTACAAGAAGCACGCCCATCAGAACTATGATGGCTCTGCTGAAAAATCTTATAAATCCGTGTGTGATATCATTTATTCTGGTCATTTTCATCACCTTTCGAATCATCGACACTGGTTTTCACTTCTATTTCGACTCATATTTCGGACGAACTGCATCAATTCACATCGGTCCTTGCAAGAATTGCAGCAGGACGCTTTATCAGAGTATGGATTACCGGCAGCAATCCGAACAGCAGGTTGAATGCGAATATTATCGCAAGTGAGCCGAGAACGGTCAAAGGAGTACTGGTAAACATGCTTGCCAGATACGAGATGCTCTGAAGCTTGTAGATGATATAGTTCATAAGCAGCCAGCCCGGAACCGATGCAATTACTGTAATGGCGATTATCTCTCCTGTGAACATCTTGTAGATGTCGGACTTCCTGACTCCGATTGCCCGGAGAGTGCCGACTTCCTTGATCCTTGACATGAATGATGCTCTCATCATCAGGAATACCTCGATAAGAGAAATAATTATTATGATTCCTCCTACGATCAGGAAAGTGCGGACCATCGTCAGCTGGCTCTTTCTGTACTTGGTTTTCTGGTATTTATACAGATCCCGCGCTTTGACTCCGTAATCTTTGAGTGCTGAAATTGTTGTCTGCTTGTCCCCGGCAGGCTTGACCGTCATATTCTCCTGATTGAGAATAAGCTGATACTTTATCATATTGTTGTTGACGAAGAACTCCCCGCGGTGTTTGTCGCTTGTATAGTATCCGACTACTTTAAGTTTGTGGCCGTTTACCTTGGTCTTGATCTCACGCCCGAGTTTCATCGACTTTGCATAGTCATTGTCAACCAGCACTTCATAGTCATTCTCCGGTTTGCTGCTGCCTTTGGTCAGTTTGAGTTCTCCTGCATGAAGACCGTAATCAATCAGTTTTGAAGAATCCGGCGCTGCCGCACTGATACTTCCGTCTTCATTATATGTTTCTTCTGCAGAACTTTCATCTTCGTACTCTTCTCCGAAGTAATCATCCTCATTGCCGTTGTTGGCAAGCATATTAATAAACATCGAAGGAGAAGCATAGATGCATGGGCTTTTCTTGTCTGTTATTCCGACAATAGTGAATTCCGGAAGGTTCTTAAGTGTCAGATGTCTGCCGAGAAGTTCATCAGGCGTATTGTAGCCCGCCTGTGAGATGTCCGAGTAGTCGTCCTGCAGGCGCTTCAGGATAAGCGAATCTACGACAATCTCATATTTCTTCTCCGGAAGTCTTCCGAATACAAGATCGCTCTTGCTGAGGTCGTCAGATGAACTCAGAGACCCGCTGAACATGGTTCCGCCCCAGGATGTCTGCCAGTACTCGTCGTATTTCATGCTCATATGTATCTGTCCTGAACCCGGCAGAGCATACTCAACCGACGGATCTGATTCAATCGCAAGATAGTCATCCACCGGGATCTTCTTCTGAACTACACCTATATATGACTTGTCATCCTGAACAAATTTATCATCAGGCATGTTCAGTATTCCTGCTATGTTTGAAACTGCATAAGTAATGAACATAGCAGATATCAGGAATCCTGCAAGAAGGATCTTTTTGAGTATGTGATACTTGCCTACTGTGCTGAATCCGGCAACTATCATTGAAAACGGATTTATTATCGATGCGTTCCGGAGAGGACTTGATGCCTCAAACCGCTCAGCATGGAATTTTCTTGCTTCGGCTTCCTCTGCCGTCATAGCTCTGTAATGATCGTCTACCAGTTCAATACTGGAGTTATCATCGACCACTTCAACTCTGCTGCCCGGATCTCTGGACTGTATGAAGAGATTGCCTCGGCTGATAACTATATCCAGATTCATCTTGCCGCCGCTGTCATTGAAAACACGAAGCGAATAATCGCCATCCTCAAAAGTCCGCTGATCCTTGATATCTTTCAGATAGATCCTGTTCTCGATCCTGTAGTCAAGGCCTTCAACATTCTGGTTTATCTCATCAGAAATCACCTCGCCGTCCTTCAGACGGATGATTCTGTCTGCATAGAAGTTGGCCAGATTCTCCTCATGAGTTACGAGGATTACCAGTTTCTCGCGGGATATGGACTTGATGATGTTCATAACCTCGAGCGTGTTAGCACTGTCAAGATTGCCGGTCGGCTCATCAGCAATGATTATCGACGGATTCTTGACTATGGCTCTGGCTATGCCTACGCGCTGTCTCTCACCTCCCGACAGCATGTCCGCATAGCGCTTTCTGTAACGATACATACCTACCAGTTCCAGCGCATATTCGACCTTTTCCTTGATCTCCTGCTTATCCTTGATTCCTACCATCTTCAGCACCATAGCAACATTGTCGAAGACAGTCATATTATTGATCAGATTATAGTTCTGGAAAATGTAGCCGATGTTCAGGTTGCGGATCTTATCTACAGATCTTGCGGTTCTGCCTGTGATTCTCTGTCCGTTTATATATATTTTGCCCCTGTCCGCTTTGTCCAGACCGCCAATGACGTTAAGGAGCGTTGTCTTGCCGCAGCCCGATGGCCCGAGCAAAGCCGTCAGACCTGTTTCGCCGAACTCAAGAGAGGTATCGTTGATAACATGAATCTGATTGGACTTGTGGCGATAAAAAAATTTATCTACATTCTGTAATGTCAGCATGTCCTACGCCTCCTCTCTGTATGTTCCCATAGCTGAGCTTCTGAAAATCGACCGCATAAAGCGGGCAGAAATAAGCATTGCCATAATGATCAGGATGCATGCCAGTATGACATAGTCGCGCACCGACAGATATGTCAGATAGTTCATCAGCTTGTCAGAATGAATCACGCCCTTCTTGTTCAGGTAAATGAAGAGCAGGAACAATCCATATGCAATCATGCAGACAAGCACAAGCTCGACTCTCATGATGCGTTTTGCGGGTTTCTTGCCCATTCCCAGCATTCTGACGGTAGCAAAGTAAACAGCTCTGGATTTCAGGATAAGACGTATGACGAAATACGCTATGAAGAAAACTGCTAGGCATATAATAACAGCCATAGGCAGCTGAATAATGCTGACCAGCTCTCCGTCCATGAAGTTGCTGATGTGATCCTTCAGAACCAGAGTGTGATAGCCGCCCCTCTCGAGCATGTCCTTCATACCTTCCATGTTCCTTGTATCATCAACAAACACCGATGTCTGGAAGCTGCCTTTTTCATACAGCCTGCGGAAATCAACAGGGTTGATGTATATCTCGCCGTCATGCTCCGCGAGATCCTTAAGCCCGGTCTTCTTCTGGAAAGTCTTCTCCCCGTATGTTCCCATGATCATCAGATCC
>JBGUIG010000144.1:0-2806 GCA_045112795.1 Anaerovoracaceae bacterium
TGAAGTAGTCCCTAGCAGAATCGAACTGCTCTTTAGAGAATGAAAATCTCTCGTCCTAACCGATAGACGAAGGGACCAGCCTCTGACATACGTCAAGCAGAACCGCTTTCGCGATTTGCGGATGCAAAGGTACGGACATTATTTTGACTGACAAAATTTTTTTGCATTTTTTTTTCATAATCTGTGTTTTTTCCATATTTTTTTAATACATTTGCAATCGCAAAAGATGGCGATTAAGGAAAAATGTGATGGAAAGGCTAAAGGGAATCGTTTTAAGAACGGCCAAATATGGCGAAAACGGATATGTCGTGGATATGTTCACAGACCATCGTGGACGTATGTCATTCGATGCCAAGCGCTCAGTTTCTCATCGGTCAGGGGGGGCGCCGGGCAGGGTCAATCCTTCGATGCTACTGCCGTTGAGCCTGATAGAGTTCGATTGTAATATTCACGGTCAGATGCCCCTGCCATCTGCAAAAGCCATCCAACCATATCACTCGTTTCGCTCTCTTCATTTCAATCCTCTGAAAGCATCCATCGCCATATTTATCGCCGAGTGTCTAAGTAACCTTCTTCGTGAGGAAGGCGAGAATTTGCTCCTGTATCAGTATATAGAAGATTCGTTGAAGTGGCTTGATTATGCTGAAAACGGCTATGCGAATTTCCATATTGTATTTATGATGAGGTTAACACGTTTTGTGGGTGTCTATCCGAATACGGAGGTGACCTCAAAGCATCGGGTATATCATTCCTTGTATTATGACTTAATGAATAGCGAATACAAAGGTGTCCAACCTGATCATCCGCATTATCTTCCACCAAATGAAGCACGAGCGATACCTTATTTATTAAATATGGACTATGAGAACATGCATCTATACAGGATGAATCGTCTGCAACGACATCGTTGTCTGGAAGTCATCGTTGAATACTATATGTTGCATTTTACGGGATTCCGTGAACCTAAATCCCTTCAGGTCTTGCAGGATGTGTTTGGTTAGACGAGTCGTCTGAGAGGCTGTTTTGAGCCGTTTTTATGCTAAAAAGAAACAAAACGGCTAAAAAGCTTTGTCATTCAAAATAAATATCGTAACTTTGCAGCGCAAAAGAAAATGAGAGGGTTCCAATGCTCACGTATTGGAATTCTTATTATTTTTCTGCGCAAACAATAACTAAGAACTAAAAAACGATTAAAGAATAAGGAATTATGGCTTATATGTCACAAGAAGGCTATGATAAAATCAGAGCCGAAATCAAACAACTGGAAGAAGTAGAACGTCCAGAAGTGATTCGTCAAATTCAGGAAGCTCGTGAAAAAGGAGACCTTTCTGAGAATGCAGAGTATGATGCAGCCAAGGAAGCTCAAGGAAAACTTGAAACAAAGATAGCAGAACTGAAGGCGATGCTTGCAGATGCAAAGATTATCGATACATCGAAAGTTCAGACAGATGTTGTGCAGATTCTTTCCAAGGTTGAAATGAAGAATGTGAAAACAGGAATGGTGATGAAATATACATTGGTGAGTGAAAGCGAAGCGAACCTCAGCGAAGGTAAGATTTCTGTCGCTACCCCAATTGCTCAGGGACTGCTTGGCAAGAAAGTGGGAGATGTCGCTACCATCACAATTCCTCAGGGTGTTATCGAATTGGAGATCGTCAGCATATCAGTATAATCAGTTAACTCATTGTTTGTATGGCTTCAATATTCACTCGTATTGCAAACGGAGAGATTTCAAGTTACAAATGTGCAGAAAACGAAGAGTTCTATGCTTTTCTAGATATCAATCCAATGGTGAAAGGACATACCTTGTGCATTCCACGTAGAGAAGTTGATTATATCTTCGATATGGAAGACGATGAGATAGCACGCTTTCAGGTGTTTGCCAAGAAAGTGGCGATTGCCATTAAAAAGGTCTTTCCTTGTGTGAAAGTCGGAGAGGCTGTTCTTGGTCTGGAAGTTCCTCATGCACACATTCACTTGATTCCGATGCAATCAGAAAAGGATATGCTTTTCAGCAATCCTAAGAAGAGTTTCCCTGCAGAGGAGATGCAAGCAGCAGCTGATGCTATCTACGCAGAGTTCAAGAAACTATAATACTCCGTTTGGCCATTAAAATTACAGGGGATGTGTCCGTATTAGGCACATCCCCTGTTGTATTCCGTAAGCAGAGCCTCTGTATGCAGGCAGCATACACTGTGTATCCACGGCTTATACACTTAGCAATCAAGGAGTGCAATCGTTGTAATCAAGGACTATGAGGGGAAGGAGATAAGTGAAAAAGAAAACGCAACCGACTCTAACGGAAAAATGAGTCGGCTGCGTAGTTGTATAATAGAAATATCTATAATGACAAGGTCTTTACTTAATGCCTAATTTAGCTTTTACCTGATCAGTAACATCAGTACTGAGGGCCTCATTGATGAAAGGAATGTCACCAGCAACATCCATGATGTAAACATATCCGCCAGTGGTGCCAACCTCCTTAACTGCTTTTGTCACTTTCTCAGAGATCTCTGCTAATTTCGTTTGTTCTTGTTTCGCAATATCGTTTTGTGCTGTCTGATGATATTGGGAGAGACGAGTGTCAAGGTCCTGCAACTCTTGCATACGACGTTGTTTCATCGTCTCAGGTAGTGACTCTCCGTTCTTCTGATAGTCTTCCAATTTTGTCTGGAGTTCATCCTGCATACGCTTCAACTCTTCCTGATACTGCTTAGAGAGTTTTTGAAGCTCTTCTTGAGCGGCAGCATATTCAGGCATCGCGTTGACGATTGCAGGTGTGTTTACGTGTGCAAATTTCTGTGCA
>JBGUIG010000145.1:0-12109 GCA_045112795.1 Anaerovoracaceae bacterium
CACTTTACTTTTATGCGAGAGGAGGCAAAGGCAATTCCTCCCCCACTTACAGAAGAGGGGGTATCCTTGCCTAATAATTGATGAAAGGTATTATTCTTGCAGGCGGTGCCGGTACAAGACTGTATCCGCTTACAATAGTTACATCAAAGCAGCTCCTGCCGGTGTATGACAAGCCGATGATTTACTATCCGCTTTCGACACTGATGCTGGCCAAAATCCGCGAAGTGCTTATCATCAGCACACCTGAAGATACCCCGAGAATCAGGACCCTGCTGGGCGACGGATCACAGTTCGGAATGGAGCTTTCTTATGCGGTTCAGGAAAAGCCTGAAGGCCTTGCACAGGCATTCATGATAGGCCGTGACTTTATCGGTGATGACGCTTGCGCAATGGTTCTCGGAGACAACATTTTCTACGGAAACGGTCTCAACCACAAACTGATGGATGCATCCCATGCGGCAGAAGCCGGCAAAGCAACCATTTTCGGATACTATGTCGAAGATCCGCACAGGTTCGGCATCATGGAATTTGACAAAGGGGGCGATGATGGCCATGGAGTCAAGGTTATCTCGGTCGAAGAGAAACCGAAGGAACCAAAGAGTAACTACGCTATTGTCGGTCTGTATTTCTATCCTAAGGGTGTCAGCGATATGGCAGATAAAGTCAAGCCTAGCGCAAGGGGTGAGCTGGAGATTACTACCCTTAATGATATGTACCTGCAGGAGGGCAGACTTTCTGCTCAGCTTCTGGGCAGAGGTTATACATGGATGGATGCAGGCACATTTGACAGCCTGCAGAGGGCCACGGACTTTGTCAGTATGATCGAACAGTATCAGGGCATGACTATCTCCGCACCTGAAGAAATCGCGTATCACTTCGGATGGATCAGCGATGAACAGCTGAGAGAAAGCGCGGCGCGCTACGGCAAGAGCCCGTACGGCGAGCGCCTCATGGCTGTGCTTGAAGGCAAGGTCGTTATTTAAACCATAATGAACTTAGTCTTTCGTTTTTCAGATATATAAAATATAAAGGGAGGGACAATAATGAACTTTATATTCGTATCACCAAACTTTCCTTACACTTACTGGAACTTCTGCGACCGCCTGATGAAGAACGGCGTCAACGTACTGGGCATCGGAGACGCTCCGTATGACAGTCTCGAGGAACCTCTCAAGGCTGCTTTGACTGAGTATTACAAGGTCAACAATATGGAGAACTATGACGAGATGTACCGTGCGGTCGCTTACTTTGCATTTAAGTACGGCAAGATTGACTGGCTTGAGTCAAATACGGAGTACTGGCTTGAACAGGACGCGCAGCTCCGTGAAGACTTCAACATCAATACAGGAGTTCAGCCGGATGAGCTGCATATGTGGAAGAGCAAATCTGCTATGAAGCCATTCTACAAGGAAGCCGGCATCCCGACAGCCCGCAACCACAAGGTTTCAGATATCGAGTCCGCACGCAAATTCCTTGACGAAATCGGCGGATTCCCTGTAATCGTCAAACCGGATATCGGTGTAGGTGCCGCTGATACATGGAAGCTCGAAAATGAAGAAGACCTCGAGTGGTTCTACAATAATCTCCCTGAGCACCCATATGTAATGGAAGAGTTCGTATACGGCAACATCTATTCATATGATGCAATCTGCAACGCAGAGGGAGAAGTTCTCTTCGAGTCATCTAACTGGTTCCCACCTTCAATTGCGGATATGGTCAACAAAGGACTTGATCTTGCGTACTACACAACTGACATAGTGCCTGAGCAGCTCCGCGAATACGGACGCGCTGCCCTTAAGGCATTCAAAGTGCGCAGCCGTTTTGTACACTTTGAATTCTTCCGCCTGACACAGGCAAGGAAGAACCTCGGAGAGGCCGGAGACTTTGTCGGCCTTGAGGTCAACATGAGACCTGCCGGCGGCTATACTCCGGATATGATGGACTTTGCGCACAACACAGATGTTTATGAAATCTGGGCAGAGATGGTAGCCTACAATGAGCGCCGTCTGCCGGACATCGGCGGAGACAGATTCTGCGCTTACGCATCAAGAAGAGATTTCCATCAGTATGTTCACAGCCACGATGAGATTATGGAGAAATACGGACACTGCATGAAGATGTGCGAGCGTATGCCGGATGTTCTCTCGGGAGCTATGGGCAACCAGATGTATACAGCATTGTTTGACACTCTCGATGAAGTCGAAGAGTACAATGCATATATACACGACAGAATCGACTGATACACATAAATTAACAATAATTACCGGAAGGACAGGATAATAATGAAAGAAACATATAATAAGGAATACAGTTGGATACTTGACCGCGATATGGAATACGCAGTTTTCGGAGAGAGCGGCAAGGTAATGTTCGCGTTTGCACCTCAGAATGGTCATACTTATGACTTTGCAAGCTTCGGAATGGTCGAGACAGTAAGACCTTGGATCGAGGCAGGCAAGCTCATGGTAGTATGCGTTGACAGCATTGACGCTGAGTCATGGTCAGACCAGAATGGTGACCCGAGATACCGTATCGAGATGCAGGAGAAGTGGTTCCACTATGTAACAGACGAGCTGGCACCGAAATTCGTCAGCAGTGAGAACAGAGGCATCGTTACAGGCTGCAGCATGGGCGGACTTCATGCAGGTGTTATGTTCTTCCGCAGACCTGATCTCTTTGACACAATGATCTCGATGAGCGGACTGTTTGACGCACAGTTCTTCTTCCGTGACTACATGGATGATCTGGTATATGAGAATTCTCCGATCCACTTCCTGCCTAATATGCCTGCTGACCACCCTTGGATGGACTGGTACAACAAGAGCAATATCATCATCTGCGTCGGACAGGGTGCATGGGAAGATGAAATGAGACACGATGCTGCACGCATGAGAGATATCATGGAAGCTAAGGGAATCCCTGGATGGGTAGATTTCTGGGGCTATGATGTCAACCACGACTGGCCGTGGTGGCGTAAGCAGCTGCCATACTTCATCGGCACAGTAATCGGCGAGGCATAATAGAAAACAGATCGTAACAGCAGGGCCGCTTCGGCCCTGTTTTTTTGCGCTCTGAATCCGGTACCGGAAATCATGGTGATAATCACCTAAAATCTTGTTTTCTTTTGTACAAAATAACTGTTGACATATGGGTTATCAAAGAGTATATTATGCATAGCGATTAGCACTCTGACCAAGTGAGTGCTAACAAATCGACAGCAACAGGTACCCGGCAAAGGGGGCGTACTGCAGAGAGATGGCCGGATGCCTGAGACAATATATAAGATAAGGAGGCACGCCATGGATCTGAGCGAAAGACAATTACAGATACTGCAGGCTATTATCAATGACTATGTTGAGAACGCCGAGCCGGTCGGCTCAAGATCGATTGCTAAGAAATATGACCTTGGCGTCAGCCCTGCAACCATACGTAACGAGATGTCAGACCTCGAAGAGATGGGTTATCTGACTCATCCGCATACATCAGCAGGCAGAGTCCCGTCGGATAAGGCTTACAGACTGTACGTCAACAATCTGATGAAGAAGAAGAACCTCAGCGCAAGAGACAAGAGGCTCATCAACGAAAGACTTCAGGCCAGCAGAGATGAATTTGATGCAACCATCAGACATGCGGCAGAACTTCTTTCGGAGATTACTCATCTGACATCCTTTGCTCTTACACCGGCAACTAATGAAGAAACGATTTCGTTCATCAGGCTTCTGCCGGTTGATGAGAGAACAATCATCCTCATGATCGTTGGGGAAAGCGGCAATGTGACGAATACGACAATGCGTCTCAAGGTGCCGTACACTCAGGATGGTCTTGATCTGCTGAGCAAGAACATGACTCTTACATACAAGGGCAGAACTCGTGACGATGTACTCAAGAGTCACATCATCGAAGATGTCGGCACAGACATTGAGGCACTCAGCTCACTCCAGAAAGGAGTTATGCCAGGATTCCTCAGAACTCTTGAGGATATGCTCAATGTCAACCTGTATATGGAAGGCATGACGAACATCTTCAATCTGCCGGAGTATTCGAGCATAGACAGAGCAAGAGATTTCATGCAGCTGTTTGCCCAGAAAGACTGGTTCACACAGAAGATGCTGCAGCGTGCTGACGGCGTGGTAGTCACTATCGGTGATGAGAACGCAAGAATGAAAGACTGCACACTGATCACAGCTTCTTACCATGTTGACGGCAAGCTGGTAGGTAAGATCGGAGTTATCGGACCGACAAGAATGAAATACGACGAGGTTACTTCAATCATGGAGTATCTCACAAATAATCTGAGCGAGTCATTCAGACTTACGGACGGAAATGAAGACCCGGAGTCAGATAAGCAACAGTAAGATGATCATTTCAACAACACGTACGCCGGACTTACCGGCAGACGGTATATATTAAACCAATTCTGAAAGGAACAAGTAGTAATGGCAGAAGAAAAACGCAGACAGATCCCTATTGAGGATGCAGATGCGGAGAAGAAGGCTGCAGCCGAAGAGGCTAAAGCAGAAGAGGCTAAGGCAGAAAGCGCTGAAGCAGAAGAAGCGGCAGAACAGACTGAAGCCGAAGAAGCGGAAACCGCAGATAAAAATGCAGAATCTGCTGAGGACAAATCTTCAGAGGCTGAGAAGAAAGCCGAAGAACAGGAGTCGGAACGCTACATGAGACTCATGGCTGAGTTCCAGAACTTCAAGCGCAGAGCAGCAAGAGAGAAGTCAGATATTCACGCTTACGCGAATGAGAAGATTATCGGAGAGCTGCTGCCGGTTCTCGACAATTTTGAAAGAGCCCTGGATACCAAGTCTGATGATGTAGAAGGATATGCCAAAGGCATGGAACTCATCTTCACACAGCTGAAGACAGCGCTCGAACATGCCGGTCTTGAAGAGATACCTGCAATGGGTGAAGAATTCGATCCTAACGTACATAATGCTGTAATGACAGAGGACATTGAGGACATCGAAGACAACCACATAAGCAAAGTTCTTCAGAAGGGCTACAAGCTCAATGACAAGGTAATAAGACCTTCGATGGTAGCAGTAGTCAGGAAATAATGAAAACTGCGAATCCGGTCATTAATTAAGCCTGACTTAAACCGGGCGCGTTACAAATATACAGTAATCACAACATTGTTAAAGAATCTATTTTCACAATAGGAGGAAATAAAATGAGCAAGGTAATCGGAATCGATCTCGGAACAACTAACAGCTGCGTCGCTGTACTTGAAGGCGGCGAGCCAACAGTTATCACTAACGCAGAAGGCGCAAGAACAACTCCTTCTGTAGTTGCATTCACAAATAAGGGCGAGAGACTTGTCGGCGAGACAGCTAAGAGACAGGCTATCACAAACCCTGACAGAACAATCTCATCAATCAAGAGACACATGGGTGAAGCTTACACCGTAGATATCGACGGCAAGGCTTATACACCACAGGACATCTCAGCTATGATCCTCGCTAAGCTGAAGGCTGATGCTGAAGCTTATCTCGGCGAGAAGGTAACAGAAGCTGTTATCACAGTACCGGCTTACTTCTCAGACGCTCAGAAGCAGGCAACCAAGGACGCAGGTAAGATCGCTGGTCTCGATGTCAAGAGAATCATCAACGAGCCTACAGCTGCATCCCTGGCATACGGACTTGACAAGGACAACGGAAGCCAGAAGATCCTCGTATACGACCTGGGCGGCGGTACATTCGATGTATCCGTACTCGAGCTCGGCGACGGAGTATTCGAAGTACTCGCTACAAACGGTGATACACACCTCGGCGGAGATGACTTCGATAACGCTCTGATGAACTTCCTCGCAGACAGCTTCCAGAAAGAGCACGGCATCGACCTCAGAGCTGACAAGATGGCTCTTCAGAGACTGAAAGAAGCTGCTGAGAAGGCTAAGAAGGAACTCTCAAGTGCACAGACAACCAAGGTCAACCTGCCGTTCATCACAGTATCCGCTGAAGGCCCTCTCCACATGGATATGGACGTAACAAGAGCAAGATTCGACCAGCTGACCAAGGATCTCGTAGACAGAACTATCGAGCCTATGCACAAGGCTATGAGAGATGCAGGCGTTACATCTGCAGACCTCGCTAAGGTAATCCTCGTTGGTGGTTCAACAAGAATCCCTGCAGTTCAGGAAGCTGTTAAGAGAGTTACAGGCAAGGAGCCGTTCAAGGGCATCAACCCTGATGAGTGCGTAGCTATCGGAGCAAGCATTCAGGCCGGAGTACTTACAGGTGAAGTAAACGACATCCTGCTCCTCGACGTAACACCGCTGTCACTGTCCATCGAGACACTCGGCGGAGTAGCTACAAAGCTGATCGAGAGAAACACAACAATTCCTACTAAGAAGAGCCAGATCTTCTCAACAGCTGCTGACAACCAGACTGCAGTAGACATCCATGTAATGCAGGGTGAAAGACCGATGGCAGCCGACAACATCACACTCGGAAGATTCCAGCTCACAGGTATCGCACCTGCTCTTCGCGGAATCCCTCAGATCGAGGTTACATTCGATATCGATGCTAACGGTATCGTTAATGTAAGCGCTAAGGACATGGCAACAGGCAAGGAACAGAAGATCACAATCACTTCTTCAACAAAGCTGTCAGAGGACGAGATCAACGCTAAGATCAAGGAAGCTGAGCAGTACGCAGAAGAAGATAAGAAGCAGAAGGAAGCTGTCGAGACTAAGAACCAGGCTGAAGGTATGATCTTCGAGATCGAGAGACAGATGAAGGAACTCGGCGACAAGGTCAATGATCAGGAGAAGTCTGCAGTAGAGGCAGCAAAGAGCGATCTGCAGAGCGCAATCGACGCTAACGATGTTGAGGGAATGAAGACTAAGATGGAAGCACTCACTAACGCTTTCTATCCGATCTCAACAAGAATCTATCAGGAAGCTCAGGCTCAGGCAGGAGCACAGGGCGGAGCAGCCGGATTCGACCCTAACAACATGGGCGGCGCAGGATTCAACCCTAACATGGGCGGCTTCGGCGGCCAGGGCGGCGCAAACAACGGACCTTCTAACGACGGTACTGTTGACGCAGACTACGAGGTAGTAGACGAAGACTAATTCTTTATAAAGGAAGCTTAAAATAATGGCAGACAAGAGAGATTATTACGAGGTTCTGGGCGTACAGAAGAGTGCGAGCGAGGATGAGATCAAGAAGGCTTACCGTAAGCTGGCTATGAAATATCATCCGGACAGGAATCCCGGTGATAAGGCAGCTGAGGAGAAGTTCAAAGAGCTCAATGAAGCCTATGAGGTGCTCTCAGACCCTGACAAGAAAAGTAAATATGACAGATTCGGATTTGCAGGCGTAGACCCGAGCTATGGCGGCGGAGCAGGAGGCTTCGATGGCTTTGGCGGCTTCGGCGGTTTCGGCGGAGCAGGCGGAATGAACTTCGATGATATCTTCGATATGTTCGGAAGCTTTGGCGGAGGCTCCAGGCGCAGCGCAAGAAGGAACGGACCGCAGAAAGGTCTCGATCTTCAGAAGACTGTGACTATTGATTTTACTGATGCTCTCTTCGGATGCAAGAAAACGATAGAGCTGAGCAAAAACGTCAAGTGCAAAACTTGCAACGGCTCCGGAGCACGCCCGGGTACAGGCAAAAGGACCTGTGACGCCTGTGGCGGTACCGGACAGATTTCTCAGGTAAGCAATACACCGTTCGGAAGATTCCAGAACGTTACTACTTGCTCAAAGTGCGGCGGCACAGGACAGGTTATCGAATCACCTTGTCCTGACTGCAGCGGCACCGGCAGAGTCAGGAAGAACGTCAAGATCAACGTTGACATTCCTGCCGGCGTAGATACTGACAGCATTATCACTGTCAGGGGACAGGGTGAACCGGGAGTCAACGGCGGACCGGACGGAGATCTCTACATTGTAGTCAATGTCAAGGCTCACAGCACATATAAGAGGAGAGGCAACGACCTCTATCTCGACCTGCCGATCACATTCGACCAGGCAGCTCTCGGAGCCAAGGTTCAGGTACCGGGATTCGGTGAGACTTACAGCTACACAATAACACCGGGCACACAGACCGGCAGCTCGTTCAGACTCAAGGGCAAGGGTGTTCCTGATGTCAGAACAGGGCGCAAGGGCGACCTGTATGTCAAGGTAGTAGTAGAGGTTCCTACCAAGCTGAGCCGCAAGGAGAAGAAAGCCATTGAAGAAATGGCAGGCAAGCTCAGCGAAGATGCATATCCTAAGAAATCGAAATTCAGCAAGCTAAAATTCTAATATGTAACAGAGAGCCGGGGGTCACCGGCAGGCTCCGTAGATGCTGAACTGACAGGAATATGGCGCACTGCATGCAAGACCTGACGAGGGTCATATGCAGTGCGCTCTTTATTTATACAGACAGAGACTGCCCTGATCAGCACATGCGGACGGGACATATCAACAATACATACAGACGGGGGAATAAGAATGATAGTAATACCTGTATATAATGTAATTCTTGCACCTAAGGCGACGATATACATGGGCCTTGATCAGGTGCAGAGAAGTGCGGGTGAGAGAGTTATCCTTCCGGGCGAACGTGTCATCATGATAGTTGCGAAGGAAAATCAGAGCTTCTCGGATATGACTGAGAACAGCTTCTATCCTGTAGCTGTATCCGGTAGTATCACAGATGTTAACAAGCAGGGATTTGTATCGATCCGCACAGAATACAGGGTGGATGTTGAAAGTGTAACAATCCATCCGAACCATACAATCAGTCTCCAGATCACAAGACGAAGCGATATTGAAGATCTGAAGCCTGATGTCGAGGCAGAAAAACTCAAAAACCTCAAGCAGGAAATGAGAGACTTTGCCGCAGGCTTTGAATGGGGAGATTCCATTGAGTACTGGCTGAACCAGATCGAGACAATCGAGAGAGCAGCCTGTGCTATTTCCCCATGGCTTGAAATAGACAATGAGAAGAGATATGAGATCCTCGCTGAGGACAGCCGCAAGAAGAGAGCTGAGATTATAGAGGAGATTCTGTATGATTTCCTCGAAATCGGCCGTATCACCAATGAGGCGATGAGTTCTCAGCAGAAGGAACAGCAGCAGATGTTCCGCGAATCTGCAATAAAGCGTCAGATCGAGAGACTCCAGCAGGAACTCGACGAGATGCATCCGGAAAATGTTACGGATATTCAGAGATTTGAGCAGAGCATAGCTGAATCAGGCATGAATGAAACTGCCCGCAAGGAAGCAGAGAAGGTTCTCAACCGCCTCAAACAGGAGGGCAGCCAGAGTGCAGAATCCGGACTCCTGTATGATTACCTGGATTTCATCACGGGCCTTTCATGGAAGAAGGAAGACATGGTCAATATTGACCTGGATGATGCCCGCAGGATCCTTGATGAAGATCACTACGGACTCAGCAAGGTCAAGGACCGTATCATTCAGCAGATTGCTGTTATGAATCTGAAAAAGCAGCAGTCCGGCTCAATACTGCTGTTTGTGGGTGCGCCGGGTACCGGCAAGACGAGCATCGGAAGAAGCATCGCAAGAGCTCTCGGACGTGAGTATGTCAGAGTAAGCCTCGGCGGCGTTCACGATGAATCGGATATCCGCGGACACAGGCGAACCTACATTGGCGCAATGCCGGGCAGAATAATGGACGGTATCCAGAAAAGCGGTGTTTCCAATCCGGTAATGGTCCTGGATGAAGTAGATAAACTTTCCGCTTCATACAACGGAAGCCCTGCAAGCGCTTTGCTCGAAGTGCTTGATCCGGAGCAGAACAACACATTCACCGACCACTACATGAATGTGCCGTACGACCTGTCAGATGTGCTTTTCATCTGCACAGCAAATACAACGGACACAATTCCTGAACCGCTTCTCAACAGAATGGAAGTCATCCAGTTCAGCGGATATACACCGATTGAGAAACTGTCAATTGCAAAACAGCATCTCGTTCCTAAATCAATGGAAAACATGGGAATCCTCCCTGAGCAGCTTAAAATCACTGATGAAGCTATCGAGACCCTGATTTCCGACTACACTATGGAGGCAGGCGTCAGAGGCCTCAGAAAGAGGATAGACAATATCTGCAGAAGCTATGCTGTCAGAGTATCGAAAGAACCTGATGCACAGCAGGTGATCACTCCTGAGGAAGTGCGTGAGGAAATGGATACAAGACCTATCCATCACGACAGTATCCTGCCTGAACCAAGACCGGGAGTTGTAACCGGACTGGCGTGGACACCGGTTGGCGGGGAGATCCTCTACATCGAAACCATGTTCACGAGAGGAAAGGGTGAACTCATCATTACCGGTCAGCTCGGTGATGTCATGAAGGAATCTGCAAGAATCGCTATAAGTCTGGTAAAGGCGATATTCCCTGATTCCGAGAAGAAATTCAGCGAAAATGATCTGCACATCCACGTTCCTGAGGGCGCTGTTCCTAAGGACGGACCGTCTGCAGGAATTGCTCTGACAACAGCGCTGTCATCACTGGTAACAGGACACGCAGTTGATCCGCATATAGCTATGACAGGAGAAGTTGCCCTGCGTGGAGTTGTCACCCCGATAGGAGGACTTCCGGAGAAACTGATGGCAGCGCAGAGAGCCGGCATTACTAAGGTATTTATTCCTGCAGATAATGAGTTTGACCTTAAGGATGTAGCAGATGAGGTCAAAGAGAAAATCGAAATAGTGCCTGTCGGAAAGGTGCTGGATGTTCTCGCCGCAACGGGAATTCTTGCTGCTGGCGGAGTACAGGTATAGAAACGCCGGATTGCAGTCTGATGAATAATCGGTCTGATTGTGATATACTCCTTCTGAACACACCGTTCAGAAGGAGTTTTCAAATTAAGAAGATATGGTAAAAGGAGACTGAGATGCTGTATTTCTGGAATGATTATCAGGAGGGCGCGCACCCTGAAGTTCTGAGACATCTTATAGATACGAATTTTGAACCGCTTCCGGGTTATGGTGAGGACAGATATTCAAAATCAGCTGCCGGGAAGATCAAGGCAGCATGTGAATGTCCTGAGGCAGAGGTAAGATTCATTGCGGGCGGAACTCAGACAAACGTGCTGGTTGTTGATTCAATGCTTAAAAGCTATGAAGGCGTTGTTGCAGCTGTAACAGGGCATGTGAGTGTTCATGAAGCAGGTGCTGTTGAAGCAAGCGGACACAAAGTGCTTACTGTACCTCATTATGACGGCAAAATGCATGCTGATGATGCAGACCGGCTTATTGCGGATTTCTACGCAGACGAAAATCACGATCACATGGTGTTCCCGGGAATGGTGTACATCTCGCATCCTACAGAATACGGAACGCTTTATACTAAGTCAGAGCTTGAAGAAATCTCTGCCGTCTGCCGCAAATGGAATATTCCGCTTTATCTGGACGGAGCCAGACTGGCATACGCGCTTGCCAGCCCGGGAACGGACCTGACTCTGCCGGATATAGCAGATCTGTGTGATGTATTCTATATCGGTGGAACTAAGTGCGGCGCATTGTGCGGTGAGGCTCTGGTATTTACGAAAAACAATATACCTGATCACTTTACGACACTTATCAAGAGCCATCTGGCACTTGGCGCAAAGGGCAGGCTGGCAGGTGTGCAGTTCGATGCGCTGTTTACTGATGAACTGTATTTCAGAATCGGAAAGCGCGCAATCGATACAGCAATGCGCATGAAGGAGATTATGACTGAGAAGGGCTACAGACTGTATCTGGACTCTCCGACAAACCAGCAGTTTTTCATAATCAGGAATGATAAAGTTCAGGATCTTCTTGAGAAAGTTGCGGGTGGTTTTATGGACAAGTATGATGATGAGCACTCAATCATCAGATTCTGCACCAGCTGGGCGACAGATATGAATGCTGTTGAAGCACTGAGGGAATTGGTTTAGCGAAGTGCCGGTTCTGCCGCGGGCTTTCTTAGCGGCGTACCTGTACTGACACTTGTGAACTGAACGAATCAAAAGAACCGGTCATATGACCGGTTCTAGCTTTGCAATAATTATTCTGAAAGCAATTATTAAGTGGTACCGCAGACTGAAGATTATGCTTCAGGATCCCAGGCAACCTGATCTCTGTAGCTGCCGAATGGTGTTACAGGGAGGTATGCACTGAGT
>JBGUIG010000146.1:0-13447 GCA_045112795.1 Anaerovoracaceae bacterium
TTCACATTCGTATGCAAGACACCTCCGGCTGCAGTTCTTATCAAGAAGGCAGCAGGCATCGAGCATGCATCCGGAACACCTAACAAGACTAAGGTTGCTTCCATCACTCTCGCACAGGTAGAAGAGATCGCTAAGACAAAAATGCCGGATCTCAATGCAGCATCCCTCGAGGCAGCAATGGATATGATCAAGGGAACAGCTCGCAGCATGGGAGTTACGGTAACTGAGTAATGAAGTGGGAGGCGAAAGCCGGTAGTACCACAAGGAGGATTTAATGAAAAGATCAAAGAGATACGCAGAGCTCGCTAAGACTTACAACAAGTATGAGCTCGTAGACGTACAGACTGCTATCAAGCAGATCAAGAGCTTTGAAAATGCAAAGTTCGACGAAACAGTTGAAATGCATTTCCGCCTCGGAGTAGACGGAAGACATGCAGATCAGCAGGTAAGAGGCGCTATGGTTCTTCCTCACGGAACTGGTAAGACCAAGAAGGTTCTCGTATTCGCTAAGGGACCTAAGGCAGAGGAAGCAAAGGAAGCCGGAGCTGACTTCGTAGGCGCTGAAGACATGGCTGACAGAATCAAGAACGAGAACTGGTTCGAATTCGACGCTGTAGTCGCTACACCTGATATGATGGGTGTTGTAGGACGTCTCGGTAAGATTCTCGGTCCTAAGGGACTCATGCCAAACCCAAAGTCCGGAACAGTTACAATGGACCTCACTAAGGCTCTTGAGGACATCAAGGCTGGTAAGGTTGAGTACAGACTTGACAAGGCTAACATTATTCACTGCATCATCGGCAAGAAGTCATTCACTGAAGAGCAGCTGGTAGAGAATGCTAACGCACTTATCCAGGCTATCGCTAAGGCTAAGCCTGCAGCAGCTAAGGGACAGTACTTCAAGAGCATCAGCGTTGCAGCTACAATGAGCCCTGGAGTTAAGATTAACCCGGCAACAGTAACTCTGTAATAGTTCAGCAGTTACACACCTAATACAGAACATCCAACCTGAGACAGCGGGTGCATATATGCTTAATTTCCCGCCGAGGTACAATTCATAAATTGGACCCCGCACTCTGTCTCTTAGAAGGCGGGGTATTTTGTACCTTCAAGACAAAATCATGAGCGAAGGGATATCGCTCAGGAAAGGAGAACTAATGTCTGAAGCAGCAAAGCAAGCAAAGCAGCTCGTTATCAACGAGATCAAAGAAAAGTTTGACAATGCTTCTTCCGTAGTAGCCGTTGATTACCTCGGACTGACAGTAGAAGAAGCAGACGCACTGAGAGCCAGCCTCCGTAAGGAAGGCGTAAGCTACACAGTATACAAGAATACCCTTATCAAGAGAGCTATCAGCGGAACTGACTATGAGCAGTTCGGTGATGTACTCAAGGGATCAACAGCTCTCGCATTCAGCGGTGATGATATCACAGCAGGCGCAAGAGTACTTGCAAAGGCCATCAAGGATTATAAGAAGATGGCATTCAAGGGCGGCGTAGTTGAAGGCCAGGTTTATGACAAAGCCATGGTAGAGGAGTTCGCAACAATCCCATCCAAGGAAGAACTCATCGCAAGATTCATGGGAAGCATCCAGAGCCCGATGACAAAGCTCGCACTCACTCTGAAAGCAATCGCAGAGAAAGAAGAAGCTTAATCAGAAAATCACATTACTTTAGAGCAGCGTAAGGCTGCGGTTCATGAATATTTGAAAAAAGGAGAAAAATAATGAATAAGGATCAGATCATTGAGGCTCTGAAGAGCATGACAATCCTCGAGATCAACGAGCTCGTAAAGGCTCTTGAGGAAGAGTTCGGCGTAAGCGCAGTAGCAGTAGCAGCTCCAGCAGCAGGCGGTGCAGCAGCAGTTGAGGTTGAAGAGAAGACAGATTTCAACGTAATCCTGAAGGAAATCGGCCAGGAAAAGATCAAGGTTATCAAGGCTGTAAGAGAAGCAACAGGACTCGGACTGAAGGAAGCTAAGGCTCTCGTAGACTCCGCTCCAGCAGCAATCAAGGAGAACGTTGAGGCAGCTGAGGCTAACGCACTGAAGGAAGCTCTTGAGGCTGTAGGCGCTGTAGTAGAACTCCAGTAAATTTCTTCGAAATTTAACCTTAATATTAAACACAAGGCAAACATGATCCGGCGTGAAGCGGCAGCTGCCCTCCGGTCGGACATGAGAGCAACAACAAATTGGACTATGAGATATTAGCCCGAACCACGCAATATAATGAGCCCCGGCTATCGAGGCTCATTTCGTGCGTTTATGGGTGGCCTGAAACCGCCCTAAAACGCAAAAATAAATGTATTTTTGCAAAAACAAGCAGCATCTATAAGAACTTATAAAGGAGTAACACATGCCACATCCAATACAAGTTGGTAGAAAAGAGCGTATGACTTTTGCCAAGATACATGAGGTATGCGAGATGCCTAACCTCATCGATGTCCAGACAAAATCATACAAGTGGTTCATGGAAGAAGGCCTCAGCGAGGTCCTCGAAGACGTATCGCCTATCCGTGATACAACTAATACTCTGAGCCTTGAATTTGCGGATTATCATTTCTCGGACACTCCTAAGTATGATCAGGAAGAGTGCAAGGAAAGAGATGCGACATATGCAACTTCCCTTACAGTTAAGGTCAGACTGATCAACCGCGAAACAGGAGAAATAAAAGAACAGGATGTTTTTATGGGAGACTTCCCATTAATGACCGAGAAAGGAACATTCGTCTACAATGGCGCTGAGAGAGCCATCGTAACACAGATGGTACGTTCACCTGGACCATACTATGACGTTGCGACTGACAAGTCCAACCAGAAGCTGTTCAGCTCACAGGTAATCCCTAACAGAGGAGCATGGCTCGAGTATGAGACAGACTCCCAGGGTATTCTGTATGTAAGAGTCGACAGAACAAGAAAGCAGCCTCTGACATCTTTCCTCAGAGCACTCGGAATCATTGACCCTGAAGCACTCGCTCTCAGCAGCAATGAGGACATTCTTGCAATCTTCGGCGATGATGACAGACTCCTCAAGACTCTTGAGAAGGACACAACCAGAAACAGCGCAGAGGGACTCAGAGAGCTTTACAGAAGACTCAGACCTGGAGAACCTCCTACAGTTGAGAACGCAAGATCAATGCTGATGGCACTTCTCTTTGACGAGAGAAGATATGACCTGGCTAAAGTCGGCAGATTCAAATACAACCGCAAGCTCGGTCTCGCCAACAGACTCGTTGACACCGTTGCAGCTGAGGACATCATCGATCCTAACACAGGAGAGATCCTCGTTGAAAAAGGCGGCGAGATTTCCAGAAGCATGGCTATGGTTATCGAAGACGCAGGTGTTGAGTCAGTATTCGTATACTGCAAGACAGAAGGCAAGGAAGATGAAGTTACCAAGGTAATCGGCAACAACTTCGTTGATCCTTCGAAATATGTAGATATCGACCTGACACCATACAAGCTGTCAGAGAAAGTCTTCTATCCGGTGCTGATGGACATCATCAGAGAAGCAGACGGTGACGAGGACAAACTGAGAGCAGGCATTGCCAACAGAAAGAAAGAGCTGAGCCCTAAGCACATTATCCTTGAGGATATCATCGCTTCAGTCAGCTACTTCCTCAACCTCAACTCCGGCATCGGCGACATCGACGACATCGACCACCTGAGCAACAGAAGACTCAAGTCCGTCGGCGAGCTTCTGCAGAACCAGTGCAGAATCGGCTTTGCCAGAATGGAAAAGACTATCAGAGAGAGAATGACTACTGAGAACTCAACACCTCAGCAGCTCATCAATATCAGACCTGTAACAGCAGCTATCAAGGAGTTCTTCGGATCTTCACAGCTGTCACAGTTCATGGATCAGAACAACCCTCTTGCAGAGCTCACTCACAAGAGAAGACTGTCAGCTCTCGGACCTGGCGGACTTTCAAGAGAAAGAGCCGGCATGGAGGTAAGAGACGTACACTACTCCCACTACGGAAGAATGTGCCCTATCGAGACACCTGAAGGTCCTAACATCGGACTTATCGGTTCTCTCACAACATATGGCATCATCAATGAGTATGGATTTATCGAAACTCCTTACCGCAAGGTAGACAAGGAGAGAGGAATCGTAACTGACGAGGTTCAGTACCTTGCTGCAGCTGACGAAGACCTCATGATCGTTGCACAGGCTAATGAGCCTCTTGACGAAGAAGGTCACTTCATCAACAACAAGGTTGCCGTAAGAGGAATCAAGGGCGAGATCACCATGGTATCGAAGAGCGATGTCGATTACATGGACGTATCACCTAAGCAGGTAGTATCCGTTGCTACAGCAATGATTCCATTCCTCGAAAACGACGACGCTAACCGTGCTCTGATGGGATCCAACATGCAGAGACAGGCAGTTCCTCTGCTCGTAACAGAGGCGCCTTATGTTGGTACAGGTATTGAGTACAAAGCAGCATGTGACTCAGGCGCAGTAGTTCTGTGCAAGAGCGCAGGTGTGGTTTCGTACGTAGATGCTAACAAAGTTCTCATCACAAGAGATGACAACGGCATGGTAGATGAGTACAGAATGCTCAAGTTCAAGAGATCCAACCAGGGTACATGCATCAACCAGAGACCTATCGTCAGCTATGGCGAGCATCTCGAGGCAGGAGAGGTCGTAGCAGACGGTCCTTCCACAAACCTCGGAGAGATCTCACTCGGTAAGAACCTCCTCATCGGATTCATGACGTGGGAGGGTTACAACTACGAAGATGCTATCATCCTGAACGAGAGACTTCTCATGGACGACGTTCTCACATCCCTGCACATTGAAAAGCATGAGTGCGAGGCAAGAGACACCAAGCTCGGACCTGAAGAAATCACAAGAGATATCCCTAACCTTCCTGGCGAAATGCTCAAGGAACTGGATGAAGAGGGTATCGTAAGAATCGGAGCAGAAGTCAAGTCCAACGACATCCTCGTAGGAAAGCTCACTCCGAAGAGCGAGACAGATCTTACACCGGAAGCAAGAATGCTCCGTGCTATCTTTGGCGAGAAGTCCAAGGAAGTAAGAGACACATCCCTCAAGCTGCCTCACGGCGAAGAGGGTATCGTAATCGATGTAAGAGTATTCGACAAGACAAACAGCACAGAACTTCCTCCTGGAGTCAACAAGATCGTAAGAGTCTATGTAGCTACCAAGAGAAAGATCAACGTCGGCGACAAGATGGCCGGACGTCACGGAAACAAGGGTGTTATCTCAAGAATCCTGCCGCAGGAAGACATGCCGTTCAAAGAAGACGGTGAGCCGCTGCAGGTAATGCTGAACCCTCTGGGCGTACCTTCACGTATGAACGTCGGACAGGTACTCGAGGTTCATCTCGGCCTTGCAGCTAAGTCCAAGGGCTGGTACATTTCAACACCTGTATTCGACGGTGCAAGCGAGAAGGACGTTATTCAGCTTCTCAAGGAAGAAGGATATCCTGAGACAGGAAAGCTGAGACTCAGAGACGGACGTACCGGTGAATATTTCGACAGCCCGGTTACAGTCGGATACATGTACATGCTCAAGCTCCACCATCTCGTAGACGATAAGATCCACGCAAGATCAATCGGACCTTACTCACTCGTAACTCAGCAGCCACTCGGCGGTAAAGCTCAGTTCGGCGGACAGAGATTCGGAGAGATGGAAGTATGGGCACTTGAGGCTTACGGTGCAGCTTACACACTGCAGGAAATCCTCACAGTCAAGTCTGACGATATCATCGGCAGAACCAAGACATATGAATCTATCATCAACGGCGTAAATATCCCTGAACCTGGAATCCCGGAGTCCTTCAAGGTACTCATCAAGGAACTCCAGTCACTCGCTCTGGATATCAAGACCAAGGCCGGCGATGACAGTGAGATCAAGATCAGAGAGACATCTGAATATGACGGAGCTCTGACACTTGACAGAATGCTCAGCGAAAACGACAGAAGAGCTGAGAGAGAAAGAAGAGAACATGAACAGGACAGAGTCGCTGAAGAGGAAGCAGCACGCATCAATGCTTTCGAACAGGACGACGACACAATGACTGACGACGAAATCAGCGGACTTTCCGCTTTCCTCGACAGCATGGCTGCAGCTGCAGCAAATGAAGAGCCTGACATGGATCTCACAGAAGCAGTTGATATGGAAAGCCTCGATGAGCTTGCAGATGCAGAAGCAGATCAGACTTTCGATGATGAAGAGTAAGAAAGGGGAGGAAATATTATGATGACAGACAACAATCAGGATCTCAGAAATATTGAGTCCCTTCAGATCAAACTCGCCAGCACTGAGGAGATGCTCAGCTGGTCGCACGGCGAGGTAACCAAGCCTGAGACCATCAACTACAGATCTCTCAAGCCTGAGTTCGACGGACTCTTCTGCGAAAGAATCTTCGGACCTACCAAGGACTGGGTCTGCGGATGCGGCAAGTATAACAAGATCCGTTATAAGGGCCTTATCTGCCCTTACTGCGGAGTTGAAGTAACCAAGGCAAAGGTCAGAAGAGAGAGAATGGGACACATCCAGCTCGTATCTCCTGTTTCCCACATCTGGTACTTCAAGGGCATTCCTTCAAGAATCGGTCTCGTACTCGACATGACACCTAAGGAACTGGAGAAGATTCTGTACTTTGCATCCTATGTAGTTACAGATCCTGGTGATACACCGTTCCAGTACAAGCAGGTAATCGAGGAAGAGGAATACAACGAAGCAAGAGAAATCTACGGCAAAAACTTCCAGGCCGGAATGGGTGCTGAAGCTGTTAAGAAGCTTCTTCAGGACATCGATGTTGATCAGATGGCAGCTGATCTGAGAGAGCAGATGGCTACCGCTTCGGGACAGAAGAAAATCAGACTGGTCAAGATCCTCGAAGTAATCGAGGCATTCAAGCAGTCCGGCAACAGACCTGAGTGGATGATCCTTGATGTCATCCCGGTTATTCCGCCGGAACTCAGACCTATGGTACAGCTCGACGGAGGCAGATTCGCTACATCCGACCTCAACGATCTGTACAGAAGAGTTATCAACAGAAACAACAGACTCAAGAAGCTGAACGAACTCGGAGCACCGGATATCATCATCCGTAACGAGAAGAGAATGCTTCAGGAATCCGTTGACGCACTTATCGATAATGGCAGAAGAGGCAGACCTGTACAGGGCGCAGGCGGACGTAAGCTCAAATCCCTCTCCGACATGCTCAAGGGTAAGCAGGGAAGATTCCGTCAGAACCTCCTCGGTAAGAGAGTTGACTTCTCCGGCCGTTCCGTAATCGTAGTAGGACCGGACCTGAAGTTCTACCAGTGCGGACTTCCTAAGACAATGGCACTCGAGCTCTTCAAGCCTTTCATCATGAGAGAGCTGACTGAGAGAGAGATCGCTCAGAACACCAAGCAGGCAAGACTGATGGTTGAAAGAGCTGACACAGAAGTCTGGGACGTTCTTGATTACGTTATCAAGGATCACCCTGTACTCCTGAACCGTGCCCCTACACTGCACAGACTCGGTATCCAGGCATTTGAGCCGGTACTGGTTGAGGGCAAAGCTATCAAGCTTCATCCGCTCGTATGTACAGCGTTCAACGCCGACTTCGACGGAGACCAGATGGCTGTTCACGTACCTCTGTCAGTTGAGGCACAGGCTGAGGCAAGATTCCTCATGCTGTCAGTAAACAACATCCTGGCACCTAAGGACGGATCGCCTATCACTATCCCTACACAGGATATGATCCTCGGAAGTTACTATCTGACTCATCCGGGCAGTGTAGAGAGAGGCCGTCCGGCTGAGAGAGGCGACGGAAAGTGCTTCGCTGACTACGATGAGATGATCATGGCATACCAGACAGGTGTTGTAGGAATCCATGCAAGAGTCAAGGTAAGACGCTATGCATATCCTGGAGACCCTGGCAAACTGGTTGAGTCAACAGTCGGAAGATTTATCTTTAACAAGGGACTTCCGCAGGATCTCGGATTCGTAGACAGAGAGAAGGATCCGTATTCACTCGAGGTTGACTTCCTCTGCGAGAAGAAGGCACTCGGAAAGATCATCGCTGCATGCTTCAAGGTTCACGGCAATACTGAGACAGCACTGATGCTTGACTACATCAAGGATACAGGCTATCACTACTCAACAGTAAGTGCCGTAACAATCAGTATCTCCGACATGGAGATTCCGGAAGCTAAGGCTGAGATCGTCGGCGCTGCAGAGAAGGAAGTAGATACTTACGAAGCTCTGTACAAGCGCGGACTCATGTCCAACAAGGAAAGATACGACAAGGTCATCGCAACATGGAGAAAGGCTACATCAGACACAGCTGATGCTCTGATGGATAACCTCGGCACAATGAACAACCTGTACATCATGGCTAATTCCGGTGCGAGAGGTAATAAGTCCCAGATCAGCCAGATCGGCGGAATGAGAGGACTGATGGCAAATGCTACAGGTCACACTGTAGAGATTCCTATCAAGTCCAACTTCCGTGAAGGTCTTTCCATACTGGAGTACTTCATTTCTTCAAACGGTGCCCGTAAGGGTCTGACAGATACAGCTCTGAGAACAGCGGACTCAGGTTATCTGACAAGAAGACTTGTAGATATCTCCCACAGCATTATCATTAATGAAGAGGACTGCGGTACTGATGACGGTATCGAGATCCGTGCATTCATGGATGGCAAGGAAGAAATCGAAAAGCTCTGGCAGAGAATCGCAGGCAGATTCGCTATCGAAGATGTTGTTGATCCTCAGACAGGTGAGGTTCTCGTAGGTAAGAACGAGTACATCACAGATGATATGGCTCTTGAAATCGAAAAACGCGGTGTCAAGACAGTCAAGATCAGATCTGCTATGACATGCCGTGCCAAGAGCGGCCTTTGCGCTAAGTGCTACGGCAAGAACATGGCAACAGGCAGAATGGTTCTTCCTGGTGAAGCAGTCGGAATCATCGCAGCTCAGTCCATCGGTGAGCCAGGTACTCAGCTGACAATGAGAACATTCCATACAGGCGGTGTTGCCGGATCCGACATCACTCAGGGTCTTCCGAGAGTAGAGGAGCTGTTCGAAGCACGTAAGCCAAAGGGTCTCGCTGAGATCTGCGAAGGCGACGGAGTTGTTACAGCAATCGAGCCAAGAGAAGACAACAAAACCGATGTTGTCGTCAGAGAAGAAGGCGGCGAGAGAAATTATGTAATTCCTTTCGGTGCAAGAATCAATGTCGAGGTTGGTCAGGAAGTCAAGGCCGGAAGCCAGATCACCAAGGGACCTCTTGATCCTCATGACATCATGAGACTTACAGGAGTTCAGGGTGTATATGAGTATCTCCTGAGAGAAGTTCAGAGAGTATACAAGACTCAGGGTGTAGACATCAACGACAAGCACGTTGAGATCATCGTAAGTCAGATGCTCTCCAAGTACAAGGTAGAGAAGCCTGGTGATACAGGACTTCTCCCTGGCGGACAGTATTCAAGAAGAGAGCTCGAAGAAGCTAATGCAAAGGCAGAAGCTGAAGGCGGCGAGCAGGCTACTGCAAACAGACAGCTGCTCGGTATCACCAAGGCTGCTCTTGCAACATCTTCGTTCCTCTCAGCTGCATCCTTCCAGGAGACAACAAGAGTTCTGACAGATGCATCCATCAAGGGCAAGACTGACAGACTCGAAGGTCTCAAGGAGAACGTAATGATCGGTAAACTCATCCCTGCAGGTACTGGTATGAAGAAGTACAGCGCAGTTGAAGTCGATTACGGCGAAAACGACTGGATGATGCACGGTGATGAACAGCCGAGAATTTATGAAGACGTTCCTGTACCTGCTGCAGACGCGGCAGAGCAGACTGCAGAACAGGCCGGAGAACCGGAAGAAGAACCGGTAGTTTACGGTGAAACTGTCATTCTAGAATAACAAAAAAATGCTGGCAAAGTATTGACTTATCAATGCTTTGCCAGTATTATTAAGGGGTTCGAGACTCTCTTTGTGAGAGCCGGATACTTTAAACAAAAATTTCAGAAGAAAGGAGAAAAGAATGCCTACAATTAACCAGTTAGTACGTCAGGGCAGACAGAGCACTGTCAAGAAGTCTACAGCTCCTGCACTCGGTAAGAACATGAACACACTTCGCAAGACTCTTACCAACGTTAATTCCCCTCAGAAGAGAGGAGTATGCGTAGCAGTTAAGACTGTAACTCCTAAGAAGCCGAATTCAGCTCTGAGAAAGGTTGCAAGAGTTCGTCTGACAAACGGAATGGAAGTTACTGCTTACATCCCTGGTATCGGACATAACCTGCAGGAGCACAGCGTTGTTCTTGTAAGAGGCGGAAGAGTTAAGGACCTCCCTGGTGTTAGATATCACATCATCAGAGGAACACTCGACGCATCCGGCGTTGCAAACCGTGGACAGGGCCGTTCAAAGTACGGTGCTAAGAGACCTAAAGTCAAGAAATAAGGTTTCTTTCGGATCATACGGGGTAGCCGTATGGACGGAAACTTGCTGATTCGCTCCGCTAAGGCTGCGGATTAACGGGTTTCATTACAAACTATTCATTAAAACTAGTACAAGGCATTCTTTTTACATAAAAGAGCGCCACGGGGGCTGACCGGTGAGTAAGACAGCTGAATCTGCTGTCCGAAGAATAACATCGGGGCAGTCAACGAGTACCTATTCAATTCCAGAAGGAGGGAAGAGAAGTGCCAAGAAAAGGTAACACACCTAAGAGAGAAGTTCTTCCTGATCCTGTATACGGCAGCGTAGTAGTTGCTAAGCTGATCAACAGCATCATGCTTGACGGTAAGAAGGGCGTAGCTCAGACAATCGTTTATGACGCTTTTGAAACGATCAGAGAGAAGACAGGTGAGGAACCTCTCGAAGTATTTGAGAAGGCTATGAACAACATCATGCCAGTTCTCGAAGTTAAAGCAAGAAGAATCGGCGGTGCGAACTATCAGGTACCTATCGAAGTTAGACCTGAGAGAAGACAGACACTGGGCCTCAGATGGCTGACCAGATATACAAGAGCAAGAAGTGAGAGAAAAATGTCTGACAGACTTGCAGGCGAGCTCATGGATGCTGCTAACAACACTGGATCATCCGTCAAGAAGAAGGAAGATACCCACAAGATGGCTGAAGCTAACAAGGCGTTCGCACACTTCAGATTCTAGTCTGCGTAGGTATTATATGCAGATCGGAATTTATCTAAGCATGTAGAAAGGAGGAAATAATGGGAAGAGCATTTGCACTTGAACACACCAGAAATATTGGTATTATGGCGCACATCGATGCCGGCAAAACAACAACAACGGAGAGAATCCTCTTCTACACCGGAAGAACTCACAAACTCGGTGAGACTCATGAAGGCGCTGCTACTATGGACTGGATGGAGCAGGAGCAGGAACGTGGAATTACCATTACTTCCGCCGCTACTACTGCTCAGTGGAAACACACAAGAATCAACATCATCGACACACCGGGACACGTAGACTTTACCGTAGAAGTAGAGAGATCACTGCGTGTACTCGACGGTGCCGTAATGGTACTTTGCGCTAAGGGCGGTGTTGAGCCTCAGAGCGAGACTGTCTGGAGACAGGCTGAGAAGTATGGAGTTCCAAGAATGATTTTCGTCAACAAGATGGATATCCTCGGAGCTAACTACTACAGGGTTCTGGACATGATCCACGACAGACTCAAGGCTAACGCTGTAGCTGTACAGATCCCTATCGGATCAGAGGCGGATTTCATCGGAATTATTGACCTGATCAAGATGAAAGCTGAAATCTACCACAATGATGACCTGGGCAAAGTATACGAAGAACAGGAAATTCCTGAGAACATGCTTGATGAAGCCAAGGCATGGAGAGACAAGATGCTCGAGTCCGTTGCTGAATGTGACGAAGACTTGATGATGATGTATCTTGAGGGAGAAGAACCTTCTGAAGAAGACATCAAGAGAGTCATCCGTCAGCAGACAATCAAGGGCGAGATGTATCCTGTATTCTGCGGCTCGGCTTACAGAAACAAGGGTGTTCAGCTGATGCTTGACGGTGTTATTGATTATATGCCGTCACCACTCGACATTCCGGCTATCAAGGGTGTCAACCCTTACACACAGAAGGAAGAAGAGAGACCTGCATCAGATAAGGAACCGTTCGCTGCTCTCGCATTCAAGATCATGGCTGACCCGTTCGTAGGTAAGCTTGCATTCTTCAGAGTATATTCAGGTACTCTTGAGTCCGGATCGCATGTATACAATGCGACTAAGGACCGCAAGGAGAGAATCGGAAGAATTCTTCAGATGCATGCTAACCACAGAAACGAGATCGACATGGTATATTCCGGAGATATCGCTGCTGCAGTCGGATTGAAGTTCACCACAACAGGTGACACTCTCTGCGATGAGAAGCACCCTATCATCCTCGAATCCATGGAATTCCCTGATCCTGTAATCGAGATCGCGATCGAGCCTAAGACTAAGATAGGTCAGGAAAAAATGGGCCTCGCTCTTGCCAAGCTGGCAGAAGAGGACCCTACATTCAGAACATATACCAACCCTGATACAGGCCAGACAATCATCGCAGGTATGGGCGAACTCCACCTCGAGATTATCGTAGACAGACTCCTTCGGGAGTTCAAGGTCGAGGCTAATGTCGGTAAGCCTCAGGTTTCCTACAAGGAAACTGTCAGAGGAAATGCAGACGTCGACTGCAAGCATGCAAAGCAGTCCGGCGGAAGCGGACAGTACGGACATGTCAAGATCAGACTGTATCCGAGAGAGCCGGGCGCAGGTTTCGAATTCAAGAACTCCATCGTTGGCGGTGCTATTCCTAAGGAATACATCCCTAAGATTCAGGAAGGTATTGAAGAAGCAATGCAGGCTGGTCCTCTTGCAGGCTACAACGTAGTAGACGTTGGTGTTGAGCTGTACGACGGTTCATATCACGAAGTCGACTCTTCAGATATGGCATTCAAGATTGCAGGTTCCAAGGCATTCAAGGAAGCTGTTATGAAGGCTGATCCGGTACTGCTCGAGCCTATATTCAAGGTTGAGGTAACAGTTCCTGATAACTATATGGGAGACGTTATCGGAGACATCAGCTCCAGAAGAGGAAGAATCGAAGGTTCAGACATCGTTAACGGAGCAGCTATCGTCAGAGGTATGGTACCTCTGTCAGAGATGTTCGGATATGCGACAGACCTCCGTTCAAGAACACAGGGCAGAGGCGTATACGTCATGCAGTTCGACCACTTCGAGAAACTCCCTGATAATCTCGCAGAGAAGATTATCAAGTAATTAAGTGTATTATACAATTTATATCTAATATCTTTTTTATAACTTATAAGGAGATGTAAAATGGCTAAGCAGAAATACGAGAGAACTAAGCCGCATATCAACATCGGCACAATCGGCCACGTTGACCACGGCAAGACAACTCTTACAGCAGCAATCACATCCGTACTTAACAGAAAG
>JBGUIG010000147.1:0-17853 GCA_045112795.1 Anaerovoracaceae bacterium
GACCGAACTCATAGTATACAGGCATGTACAGCAGGTACCAGAACAGCCAGAACAGTCCGGAAAGGAATGTCAGGATCAGGATAGCAACTACTCTGTTCTTTTCGAGCTTTGTAAGAGGTCTCTTGTCCTTAGAAACGTCAGCAGCC
The DNA here is from genome assembly GCA_045112795.1 of Anaerovoracaceae bacterium. Classification (GTDB taxonomy): domain Bacteria; phylum Bacillota; class Clostridia; order Peptostreptococcales; family Anaerovoracaceae; genus Crickella. The sequence continues at coordinate 147 of JBGUIG010000147.1, forward strand.
TCAATATCCTCAGATCTGTTATCGATGAGGAATGGCTTCTTACCAGCATCTCCGAGGTATCTCATTCCGAAGAACCACCAAGCGGCGTCAATCAGCATGAAGATAGCGCATGCCATGAACATTGCTCTGTAGCCAGCACCCTGTGTTCCGATCAGTGCAAGGAAAGTAGTACCGATGAATGATCCGATATTTACGAACATGTACTGAATCGAGAATGCTGTTGTAAGAGTATCCTTGTCGTTAGCAAACTGTCTTCCGTTGATACCGGAAACGTTGCCCTTAAAGAATCCTGTACCAATAGCAAGCAGGATGATTGCGATCCATACTCCGCCAGCACCCTGTGCTCTGGAGATTGCGAACCAGCCAGCAGCCATCAGGATTTCGCCCAGAGGTACGAGCAGTCTTGGGCTTACCCATCTGTCAGCAATGAATCCGCCGATGATAGGTGTGATATAAGTCCATGCTACGAACTGTGATGAGAAAATAGCGCCCTGCTCAGTTGTGAGTCCGAGTCCGCCCTGTGCAGCCTCAAGTACAACGAAAATGGCGATTCCCCACTTGCCGCCGTAATATGCAAGTCTCTCAAAAGTGAATGTGAGGCAGCATACGATGAAGCCAAATGGGAATTTTTTAAGTTGTTCTAACATCTTAATTCCTCCATAATTATTAATTAAAAAGTTATTTTATTTAAACATACGTTGTGTATGTATAAATACAGGTTCAGTTCCGGGAGTCATCTTCTACTTCGAGTCCCGTCTTTTCTGAAAGCAGCCTTGCAACCTTGCGGCCATTCTTGGCTGCGTCATTGAACGGAATGACGAAGCCTTTGTCTCCGTCTGTGAAAACATACAGACAATCGTCCGATTTCGCCATTGAGTTGATGCTGCTGTAAGGAGTGATCTCCGAATAGCTTCCGCTGATTTCAGTTATTCCCTCATCTCCAAACTCCAGTACTGAAGTCGTACGATATGGAAGGCTGCCTTTGTTTCTTCTCTTGTAGAAGTCTCTGCGGATGTTGCTCTTGAGCATTTCCGGTGCTCCGATCACCCAGATAGCTGAGGCGATTCCGAGCGATACGATCTCAATTATCAGTGCCTTAGTGCTGGCGTGAAAAACAATGAAAGCGATAACCATCGCTACAGAGATCAGCGGCAGAGTCAGTCTTTGCAGGAGAATCGTTCTCTTGCCCTGCTTGCTGTGAGTAAGCTGATATTCACTGAATTTCAGATAATCTGAGTCATTTAATTTAACGTGTACCTTCAAGAGCCATACCTCTGTAAATAGGTCATATTATAAACCGCAGTATAGATAGCGTTCCGAAAACGTCACTACTTTAACATATTTTTCACAAATTGTACACACTTTTTTTGCGGATTTTTGACCTTTTTTCAATATTTGTTTATGTCCACAATTGAATTGTGTTTTTTGGTGTTATTGCACAAATAATTGGTCAGCAAATTAAACGAATTTGATCCTTTTATACAACTACAATAGTATTAGAATAGAAAAAACTGCCCTCTCATCTTGACAAAGCAGTCCTTAAATCTGCATTAACGGCACGTTTAAACTGTTTATACCGACATTGACTGATCGGCCATTTCATGCCCGTCATGGCGGTCTTTGAGTGCAGGTTCGTACTCTTCATTGTGGAAATACCAGGTAAAACCGTTTCCGTTAATCTCACTCATATTTGTTATGGTGATGAATGCTCTGCTGTCAATTGCTGTGACAGCTCTCTTGATTCTGTTGAGATTTCTGGTGCTGGCAGCGCAGTAAATTACTTCTTTCTCATCATGCATGTAGCCGCCGATTCCCTTGAGCAGTGTGGTGCCGAATCTCATGCTGAGAAGTTTTTCATTGACCTCAGGAACGTTATCTGTCCAGATCATCATCTGAATTCCGCCCTGCTCCATTACGATCAGTTTGTTCATAACGACACTGTAGATGAGAGCATACAGAATTCCGAGAATAACACCGTTGGTATCCGTAACAGGAATCTGAAGAATAAATACGAAAACGTCCAGCGCATACAGCATAGGTGCGACTTTCCAGCCCAGCTTCCGGTTCAGAATAATCGGAGGAATATCTGTACCTCCGGTTGATCCTCCGACACGAATAACCAGTCCCAGTCCGATTCCGTTCAGTACGCCTGCACAGATTGCAGCAAGAAGCGGGTCGTCAACCAGATGCTGAAGTGATTCCATGCTCTGGAAAATACCAAGGAATGTAGGATAAACGAAAGTTCCGATTGCAACAGATGCTGCAAACTTATGTCCCAGCATTATCCAGCCGATAACGAACAGAATAAAGTTACATACACCGACTACCAGTGAAACGCTGATGCCTGTATAGAAGTTGACCATTCTGCCAACTCCGCTCATTCCGCTGACTACCATATCAAACGGGAGCGCAAAGCATCCGAGCGCAAATGCACAGATGATGTTTCCGCAGATCATCTGTATGACGTCTGTAATTAGTTTTTTGTCTGATAATAACTTGCTCATTTCCTTTTATGCCTCTTTTTCATTGGTCAGAATCTGCATAATTCCGGGTGTGTTCAGAAGCAGCATCCGAAAAAAGGCCGCCTGCCTCAGCAGACGACCTTAGTATGTTATATCCGGATCAGAATTGTTTCAACCCATTTGAGTCAAATAATTCGCAAATTTACGGAATTTTTTGATTTTTATGTTACTCTGAACAATAATTTTGTTAATCGTTTGTTATTTTTTGTTTCAGCATTACAAATAATACGTTTTATGTCTATTCAGCCGGCATCAGGTCATGACCATCTACCCTGTCTTTCATCACAGGCTCATATACTTCATCTCCGAAGTCCCATGTGAATCCGTTTCCGTTGATCTCACTCATGCTGGTAATAGTAATAAAGGCTTTCTCGTCAATCCCCAGAACTGCTCTTTTGATTCTGTTCAGATTTCTGTTGCTCGCAGCGCAGTATATAACTTCTTTGTCCTCTCTCATATAACCGCCTCGAGCCTTGATAAGAGTGGTTCCCATATCCATGCTCAGCAGTTTCTCATTGACTTCAGGCAGCTTGTCTGTCCAGATCATCATCTGAATTCCGCCCTGCTCCATAAGTATCATCCGGTTCATTACAATGCTGTAGATCAGTGCGTACAGAATTCCGAGAATGATTCCGTTGGTGTCTGTAACCGGGATCTGGATCAGGAATATTGCAATGTCAAAAGCAGACATTATAGTACCTGTTTTCCAGCTGAACTTGCGGTTGAGGATTATCGCAGGAATATCTATTCCTCCTGTGGATCCTCCTATTCTTATAACCATGCCGAGTCCTATTCCGTCAATTACACCTGCGCATATAGCAGCGAGCAGCGGATCATCTACAAGATGCTGAAGCACATCAATGTTCTGAAATACTCCGAGGAAAAACGGGAATGCAAAAGTTCCGATTGCCGTAGAAGCGGCAAACTTCTTGCCGAGCATCAAAGCTCCCATGATAAAGAATGTTATGTTAATTACCGCGACAGTTACAGGAACACTGATTCCCATTCCCACTTTAAGCATTCTTCCGATACCGCTGACTCCGCTTACAACCATGTTGTAAGGAAGTGCAAAGCATGCCATTGAAAAAGCGCAAAGTGCATTTCCTGCTATCATCTGTCCGAACTCAAATACAGCCTTACGTGTTACTCTGACTTTCATTTTGACCTCGCTTAATTAATTCAAAAAAAGATATAATCTCATAGTTATGTTTCAATGATATTTATCAGTGAAGGAAACCGGTCATTATTGCAATTCATTAACCAGACAGTTCCCAGGACGCAAATAATAAGAGGAGCCTCTTGGACTCCTCTCCTTGGTGGCCTATATTGGACTTGAACCAATGACCTACAGGTTGTCACCCTGTCGCTCTCCCAACTGAGCTAATAGACCGCTACAACCGAGATTGTAACATAACACGCTCCCGGTTTCAACACCTATATTATCAGCAGCGCGATCGTTTGTTAACCGCTGCATTCACAGTCAGGCTAAATACCCAGAGCTTCCTTGGCAAGTTTATCTGCCAGCTCATTGTATTTATTGCCCGCATGTGCCCTGACCTTGACAAAGCGGATTGTCATACGGGTTCTTGCTTTGGCGACATAGCTGCTGTATCCCTGAGTCAGCGGATTATTTGCCTTCCACAGACCATCAGCCCATTTCCCGATGCCTTCGTAATCGTGATATATCTCGACTTCAGGAATTCCATGCATGAGACAGAAATCAATTGCTGTCTTGGCTCCCATGATCTCCCCTGCCACATTTCTCTGTTTGGATGCCTCTGCATCATCGAAGGCCTGATTCAGTTCTCTTGTTGTGACTTTTCCCTCTGAATCCGTTCTGACCATCACTACGCCACATGAAAATCTGCCTGTTGCTGCATCGTAGCTCCCGTCCACATAAGCTCTGACGCCTTCAGGGAAATTCTCCTCAGCATGCGAACCGGCTGCATCGGATTCCGGAATACCCAGATAAGAAGCAGCATCCGCAATATCTGCAAAGCTCTTGTATTCAGCGCCTGCGAAGCCGTCCACCTGCGTCTTGCAGTCATCCCAGCTCATATATATTCCGGGTGTTCTGCCCTTCTTAACTGCGTATACTTTGTTCTTAGCCATACCGGAATCTCCTTTCACGCCGTTTTCCTGACGTGCTCCCCAGGCAACTCTGCCGGACTCTTTTTCTTCCTCAAATTTCTTAAGAAACGACCTGCGGTGAATAGGTGTATAGCCTAGCGTTCTCAATCCCTCATAATGCTTTGCCGTACCATATCCCTTATTGCCCGCAAAGTCGTAACCGGGATAAACTTCATCCATTTCTGTCATGTAGTTATCTCTTGCTACTTTGGCAACGATAGACGCAGCAGCGATACTGAGGCTTTTCTCATCTCCTTTGATGATAGATTCTGAAGGAACTCCGGCATCCAGTTTAACAGCGTCTATAAGAAGCAGGCTGATTTGCGGCGTCTGCTCTGAATTGTCACTGTCTGTGCCGGCTTTATTACCATCCTCCGCCATTCTGCTGGCAAGAGCCTCGTTGCAGGACTGAACAGCCCTCCTCATTGCATTCTTAGTAGCTTCGAGGATATTGATCTCGTCGATCTCGTTGTTGTCAGCTATTCCGATGCCGTAAGCAACAGCCTTTTCTTTGATTACTTCTGAAAGCTCTTCTCTTTTTTTTGCGGAAAGCTGCTTGGAATCATTGACTCCGGGTATGTCCCAGTCGTCAGGCAGCACAACACAGGCAGCATATACAGGGCCGGCAAGAGGTCCTCTTCCGACCTCGTCTATTCCGGCGATATAATTGTATCCCTGCGATCTCAGCTCATCCTCATGGGCTTTCATCTCCGCGAGTTTTCTGATATCTCTTTCAAGTCTTTCTGCCTTAGTCATTGTTCCTTCACCTTTGCAAAGAGAAGTTATGCCTGTTCGAGAGTTATTCTCCCTATCTTCCCGCCTCTGAATTCATCGAGTACAGTGCGCCCGGTACGCTCATAGTCAATGCGTTTTCCGGACATGATAAAGCCTCTCTTCAGAGCTATATTATCCATGTTTTCAATTGCCTGCTCAGAGACCTCATCCAGCTTGTACCTCTCCTGCAGCATGTCAGGATATCTCTCGCCGAGAACCCTGATGAGTTCAAAGCCGAGGTCCTGAACACCGAGGATATCATCCTTGATGCTTCCGCAGAACGCGAGATTGAGCCCTACATCCGGGTCTTCGAATTTAGGCCAGAGTATTCCCGGTGTATCGAGAAGCTGCATGCCATTTGACAGTGTAAGCCACTGTTTGCCCTTGGTAACGCCCGGTTTGTCGCCGGTTACTGCGGATCTTTTGCCTGTAAGCCTGTTGATTAGTGATGACTTTCCTACGTTAGGTACTCCGACGATCATGATTCTGAGAGGTCTCTTGATTGACTTCTCAGCGTTGCGGACTTCCTGCTCTTCTTCGAGGACTTTGAGAAGTTTCTTGATGTTTTCACCCGACTGCAGGTTCAGATCCAGAACTCTGACAACGCCGTCTTCTCTCGATATGCGGTCTCTCCACTTTGCAGTCTCGTCCGGATCTGCAAGATCCGCTTTGCCCAATACTACGAATCTGCGTTTTGCACCTATCAGCTCAGCGATGATCGGGTTGCGGCTGGACACAGGAATACGGCTGTCAACGATTTCAATAACAGCGTCAACAGCTTTGAGGTTCTCTTTGATAAGTTCGCGGGTCTTCTTCATATGACCCGGATACCAGTTTATATTATCAATCATGTATGATCAGCCTTTCCGGATTGAACGCTCCCGCCACTTAGTCTAGCGACTTGAAGTGGGGGATTCCTGCTTCATCGAGAACTGCGTCCTCTCCTAAGAGACAACGTCTGACACTCTCTCGACAGGCGTAGATTCCCGTGCGACCCACGGTATTTGCTTTAACGTTTTTATTCTAAGATGCAAGCATCTCAAGACCTTTGTTTAGTATGTTGACCGCGGCATTCATGTCGCGGTCATGTTCTGCTCCGCACGAAGGACACCGCCATTTCCGTACAGACAGGTCTTTTACTCTGCGCTCCTGTCTGCCGCAGCAGCTGCATCTCTGGCTCGACGGATAGTTCCCAGGCACTCTCACCAGGATCCCGCCACGGTCTGCCATCTTGTACTCGAGCTTTCTGCAGAACTCACTCCAGGATGCATCGGATATCGACTTTGCTAATCTGTGGTTCTTCATCATCCCCTTCACATTCAGTTCCTCCATGCAGACGACTTGGTTCTCGTTCGCCAGCTTGTACGTCACCTTATGCTGGAAGTCATTCCTGATGTCCGCCACCTTCTCATGTTCTCTTGCAAGTCTTATCCTTGCCTTTTCCCTGTTCTTTGTTCCCTGCTTCTTCCGTGACAGCTCTCTCTGGAGCCTCCGCAGTTTCTTCTCGTGTTTTGCAAGTGTTTTAGGGTTGGGTATACTGCTCCGGTCCGATGTAGCGAAGAGAGTCGTCAGGCCTGCATCCATTCCGATCTTTCCGCCTTTGTTAGGCAGGATCTCATATTCCTCCTCGACCTGCAATGATATGTAGTACCTTCCACTTACTGTCCTCGATACTGTCGCGCTGAGTATTCGTCCTTCAAAGGCCCTCGTGTTTACTGTCTTCACTTTGCCTGCCTTGGGCAGTCGTATTGTATCTCCTTCCATCCGGATGCTGTCATTGACATTCATTGTGCGATAACTCTGTCCTGACCTTTTCTTCCTGTATCTCGGATATCCGCCTCTCCCGGCAAAGAAGTTCTTATATGCATTATCCAGATGCCTCAGGCTTTGCTGCAGTGCTGTGCTGTCTGCTTCTCTCAGCCATTCATGCTCTCTCTTGAGTTCTCGGGACAGATGCCTGCTGCTTCCGGCATATGTCATGCTTTCATACCGCTCTTCCCATTTTGCCTTTCTCTTCCCCAGATAGTAGTTATATACAAAGCGGCATGCACCGAAATTCTTTTCAAAGAACTCACGCTGTTTCTTATTAGGGTATGCACGGTATTTATACCCTCTGATCCTGACCTTTCTTTTCATGATACCCTCCGAACGTATGTTCATATTGTATCACGAAAGCCTTGATTTTTCAATATATTGAGCCATGCAACATTCCGCCGGAATCCGCCAGAATGTGCCTGCCTATTTGTCTCACTTGATTCTACTGGCATTCTGAGTGATTCATCCCACTACCTGTAGAGGATAGGGGTATTCTCACTTACTTTGTGATAAAGAAAAATGCATACCGCGGAGAATTCCTTGGTATGCATTGAGATTACTATTATTCAGCGCTCTTGATTCTTGCAGCCTTACCTGTTCTCTGACGCATGTAGTTGAGCTTAGCTCTTCTGACTTTACCCCTCTTAACAACCTCGATCTTCTCGATTCTTGGTGAGTGGAGTGGGAATGTCTTCTCTACGCCGATTCCGTTTGACAGCTTTCTTACTGTGAATGTCTCGTTAACGCCGCCGTGCTGTCTCTTAAGAACGTATCCCTCGAATACCTGGATTCTTTCTCTCTGGCCCTCGACGATCTTGACGTGTACACGCAGTGTGTCACCAACGTTGAACTGTGGGATGTCTTCCCTTCTGTAATCCATTGTGATCTGGTCTAAAATATTCATGTTATTCTCTCCTTCCTCTCATGACGTTCTTGAGGAATTCAGACCGATCAACGTCTGCCCCAGAGGACCGCCCGTAATAACAAATGCTGTCAGACCGTGCTCGCCACATGCCAAAGCACTACGCCGGCCAGCCGCACAGCTTGATTAGAATATCACACTGAAAAAGTGATTTCAAGCTATTTTTTAAAATATTTTTCGGTTGCCGGTGAGCTTTGTTTTTCTGCGGTTTTTACGTGCTTTGCTTACAGAAATTATGGCTAAGCACGCGGATGTGTACGGTTAAACACATCCTTGACATGGATATTGGTAACTGACAGGTAGGCAATGCCGACTGACATATCCTCAAAGCCCATCAGTTCCTGTAAGGTTTTGAGATCTCCTCCGTTCTGGAGAATGTGAACCGCAAAACTGTCTCTCAGAATAATCGGTGTCATTCTGTCGCCGATTCCTATCTCACTGCCGTAATCCTTGAGGATTTTCCATATACCCTGTCTTGTAAGAGCATCGCCTCTCAGATTGATGAAGACAAAGTCTTCGTCTTCATGCGGTCTGCCTTTGAGATCATCATAAGCAGATTCAAAGTACTCAGTGAGTGCTGCTCTTGCATATCTGCCGAGCGGAACGATTCTGCTCTCGTCGTTTGAGTCTCTGAGTGTGACAAAGCTCATTCTCAGATTAACATCGCAGAATTTAAGCCTTACAACCTCAGTGACCCTGGCTCCTGTGCCGTACATGAACTCAAGCAGCGCCCTGTCTCTTATGCCTTTGCTTGTGTCGTCCGGAAGTTCAAGAAGACGCTCAATCTCCCCAACAGTCAGATATTCGATCTGTCTTTTGTCTCCCTTTGCTGAACGGACCCTGTTGAAAGGATTTGCGGTTCTGAGGCCCTTCTGCATCTCAAACTCGTAGTAGTTTCTGATTGCAGAAATCTTGCGGTTGATTGTCGGCTTAGACTTGTTGTCTCTGTTGAGTTCAAGCACATAAGCGACTGCATCGCTGTCAGAGCACTCAGTCAGACTTCCGACACCTCTGCCAGCAAGAAACTTCTCGAAAGCTCTGAGGTCTCTTTCATAAGCAACCAGAGTGTTCTCGGCTTTGTGTTTTTCATTTTTCATGTATTCAATATAATCACGCATATCATAACTCCCCTGCCTGTCTGGCAAATAATATACCGATTATTGTCTTACCGTCCTGTATCTCGCCCGATGCGATACGGGCGATTATGTCGTCAGGATCCATCCACTCAAGGTCAATGCACTCATCCCTGTCAAGATGCTTCTCGCCAAGTGTGAGATCCTTGCAGATGTATATATGAAGATGCTCGTTTGAATAACCGCAAGTCGGGTAAAATGAAATCAGATGTCTGACATCTTTCGCGTGGTATCCGGTCTCTTCGGCAAGTTCTCTTGTTGCGGTCACAACAGGCTCTTCTCCCGGATCAGCTTTGCCCGCCGGCAGCTCCAGAAAATCGCTTTCAAGCGCTTTGCGGTACTGCTTTTCGATGAGCACTTTGCCGTCATCTCTGACTGCAACCATGATAGCCCCGCCGCTGTGTTCAACAATGTCTCTTACCGAATGTCCTCCCACAGTGTCGACTACGTGTTTTCTGACCCTGAATACAGGTCCTTCATATACTATTTCACTGCTGATTGTCTTTTCTTCAAATGCCATAGTTATACTTCCGTTTAAATCAGGCGAAGCTCCTTCGCCAGCTCATACAGAAAGACAAGTTTCCAGCGTTTCCACGTATTCGGGTGTGCAAAGTCGCCGAAAGGTGCCTTGTTAACAATATTTTCCAGTAAACCTTCGCGGTAAACCTCAGGAATCTTCTCCAACGCTCTTCGGATACAGTCAGTTTCAAAAGCCGCACGTCTTAACGTATCTTCGCCGGCCACTGTTACAGAGCCCTGTATCTCATCGTAAGGCGTATCAGGTGACGAATTTTCATCTCCTGCTGCTGACGCGGCAAGTTTTTCAAGCCTGGCAGCATCTCTTACAAGCCACATGCACCTGTGATATACCGCTTTGGGCAGTTTGATATCATTTGCCGGTGCATCTCTGTAAGATCTCTTGCTTTCCATATCCCGTCTCCTGTTGTTTACGGGATACACTGACTCTACGGTCTGTGGTATCTCGCGAAATCTCTCTTCTGATAATCAGAATGAAAATCCGATCCTGCTGTAACGATCAGCCCGTTGCTGCGCGCATAATCTGTAAGCACTTCAGCCTGCACTTCATCCGCTGACGGGTGATAGCATTCAATTCCGTCGATTCCGTATTCCTTCATTCTGTTGAGGATCGGGAAAAGTCTCTCGGTGAACTGGTTGTATGTCTCGTCAAGATGTCTCTGTTCCATCGGGTGTGCCAGTACTGCCAGTCCGCCGGCAGTATGTATCAGATGAATGATTTCCTCTGATGTCAGAGTTTTCTTGCGGATGCTTCTTACAGTAGGCTCTCTGAATATCGATGTGAAGGCATCATTGGCATTCTGTATGAAACCTTTGCGTGCCAGAACTCTGGCGAATGTCGGTTTGCCGATATACCTGCCTTCATTATCTGCTATTACATCATCACGTGTGATTCCGTAGCCCAATTCCTGTATGGCAGTAAGCATTCTCTCATTACGGTCCGCTCTTTCAAGGAGAATCCAGTCCAGAGCCTCCTTAAGTTCGGGGTTGTTGTAATCAATGCCGTATCCGAGAATGTGCATATCCCTTCCGAGCTTATCGGTTGAGTCAAACTCTATGCCCGGAATATAGTCGATATCATAATTACGGGCGTAATCCATGCCTGCAACTGAGCCATCAATCCCGTCATGATCTGTAATAGCTATCATTCGATAGCCATCTGCAGCCCATCTGCTGATTAATTCCTCCGGGGAAAGCCTTCCGTCAGAGAAATATGAGTGCAGATGCAGATCCTTTTTTACATCAGACTCAAGCAGCTTTGCCAGTTCTTCAGTTGTAGGTCTGTGTTCGTTTGACAAGATGATTTACTTCCTTCCGGATTACAGTGAATCAACATCAGACTCATCAAGATAGCTGATATAAGGAAGGCCTCTGTATCTCTGGTCATAGTCAAGGCCATAGCCGATTACGAACAGATCCTCAACTTCGAAGCCAACGTAGTCAGCATGCAGATCGGCAATTCTTCTTGACTCTTTGTTGAGCATTGTGCAGATCTTGACAGACTTAGGTCCTCTTTCCTGCAGTTTGGCGGTGAGGTATTTCAGAGTGTTGCCCGTATCGATGATGTCCTCAATTACAAGAACGTGTTTTTTGTACATGTTGATGCGCGGCTCATAAGTGATTTTGACCACTCCGGAGCTGGACGTTGAGGAACCGTAGCTGCTGGCTGTGATAAAGTCAAGCTTAGTATTAGCAGTAGTGTACTTCATGATATCTCCGAGCCACAGGATCGATCCCTTGAGAGTTCCGAGAAGAATAACCTCTTCGCCTTCGTAGTCCTTGTCAATCTGTGCTGCGATTTCTTTTGCCCTTTGGGTAATGTCTTCCTGTGTGAACAGTATCTTGCCCAGCTGAGTTTTTGCTGCCATTGATTTGCTCCTTTGCTGTTATTCAGTGATATCTGATGTGCTGACGCCTGTAAGAAGCCGCTCGATTTCAGAAAGCAGCTCCTTTTCCCCTGTCTTCTTCAGAGCAGATACCGGTATTACGACACCGTCCTTGCCCATATCTAGGGTTTTTCTTATTTCTTTGATACTTTTTGCTTTTTCGTTGTTGCTGATCTTGTCAGCTTTGGTTGCGACAACGATTCCATCGAGGCCGTAGTACCTGAGGTAATCGTACATCTGCACATCCTGCGCAGTCGGTTTGTGTCTGATATCCACAAGCTGTACTACTTTGAGAAGCCCCTCCCTTTTCTCAAGGTAGGACTCCATCATCTCGCCCCACTTCTCGCTTTCGCTCCGGCTGATTTTGGCAAAGCCATAACCCGGCAGGTCAACGATGCGGAAATCATACTTCTCTTCTCCGCTGTCGCTCTTCGCAGAGCAGCGGTAGAAGTTGATTGTCCTGGTTTTACCCGGACTTCCCGATACTCTTGCAAGACTCTTACGTCCGGTAATCAGGTTCAGAAGAGATGATTTACCGACATTTGATCTGCCTGCAAAAGCGATTTCCGGAATGCCCGCCGCAGGGTACTGCGCCTGTCTGACAGCAACCGTTTCAAGTTCAGAGTTGTTGATTTTCATAGTTTATTATTTGATTACAAGAGGTATTACTTCCTCGAAATTCTCTACAGGGAAGAACTCGATGCTCTTTCTTACTGAAGCAGGGATATCCTCCAGATCAGGTATGTTTTCCTTAGGAATGATTATCCTTCTTATTCCCTGCCTGTATGCGGCCAGTGATTTCTCTTTGAGTCCGCCGATTCTGAGTACATTGCCCCTGAGAGTGATTTCTCCGGTCATCGCAATGGTCTTGTCAGCCTTTCGGTCAGTCAGAAGAGAGAAAAGCGCGCTGCACATTGTTATACCTGCTGACGGACCGTCCTTAGGAGTTGCTCCTTCAGGAATGTGGATCTGAATATCATAATCCTTGAAGAGGTCCTTACTTATTTTGTATGCGGCTGAAATCGACTTGATGTAGCCCAGAGCGGTCTGTGCCGATTCTCTCATTACATCGCCCATCTGACCGGTCAGTACAAGTCTTCCTGTTCCCGGCATCTTGACTGTCTCGATTGTAAGTGTGACACCTCCGACCGATGTCCATGCCAGTCCGGTAGTAACACCGACTTCAGGTTCAAGCGATCCGATATCCTCAATAAATATCCTCTTGCCGATATACTTGGTGAGATTTCTAGGTGTTACAGCGTTCTTCTTCTGCTGTCCGCTGACTATATTTCTGGCTGCCTTGCGGCATGCATTGCCTATCTCCCTCTCGAGATTTCTTACACCGGCTTCTCTTGTGTAGTACTCGATCATGTCTCTTACAGCCGCTTCGGAAATACTCATCTGAGACTTTTTGATGCCGTTCTCTTTCATTTTCTTAGGCACCAGATAGTCCATTGCGATTCTGACCTTCTCTTCGGCTGTGTAGCTGGAAAGCTCAATTACTTCCATTCTGTCGAGAAGAGGCCTTGGAATCGTAGCCGTTGTGTTAGCCGTTGTGATGAACATGACCTTGGACAGATCGAACGGTACTTCCAGGTAGTGATCTGTAAAAGTACTGTTCTGCTCTGGATCCAGAACTTCGAGAAGTGCAGATGCAGGATCTCCGCGGAAATCGCTGCCGATTTTGTCTACCTCATCGAAGAGGAAAAGCGGGTTGTTTGTTCCGGCTTCAACTATGTTGTTGATTACTCTTCCCGGGATAGCTCCTATATATGTCCGTCTGTGGCCTCTGATCTCAGCTTCGTCTCTGACACCGCCGAGCGACATTCTTACAAATTCTCTGCCTGTAGCTCTGGCAATCGAGCGCGCGATAGAGGTTTTTCCTACTCCCGGCGGACCGACAAGGCATATGATCGGGCCTTTGTTCTCCTTGGTAAGATGCTGAACAGCGAGGTTCTCAAGGATTCTTTCTTTGACCTTTTCAAGTCCGTAGTGGTCCTCATTGAGAATTCTTTCGGCTCTTTTGAGGTTGTTATTGACCTTGGACGCATTGTGCCATGGAAGGTCGAGTATAGTTTCGATATATGTCCTGCTGACATTCGCATCAGGACTCATAGGATTCATCTTAGCGAATTTATCTATTTCCTTGCGGATTTTGGTGTCAGTCTTCTCGTCAAGCGCGAGTTCTGTCAGTTTGTCCTTCCAGGCTCTTGCTTCGTCATCAGTATCCTCATCCTCGCCAAGTTCTTCCTTGATAACCTGAAGCTGCTCTCTGAGATAGTACTCTCTCTGGCCCCTGTTCATATTCTTGACGACTCTGTTGTTGATTCTCTTGGCGATCGACAGAATATTGTTCTCCCTGCCGATGATATCAATAAGATGTCCTATTCTGAGTCTGACTGAATCAATGTCGAGAAGAGTCTGCTTGACGTCATACGCAACATCTATCTCATTTGCGATAAGACTGCACAGATGCGCAGGTTCGTCAATTCCGTCAATCAGCGATCTCCCGCCGCTGTCGTTCTGGCCGTTCATCTCAAGATACTTGGAATACATCTGTCTCAGGACTCTGATATTAGCCTGAAGCTCAGCATCATCTGTATCATTATCATAGTCCTCGGCAAACAGATAATTCGCGCGGAGCATGTCATCACTCTCGTAAATATCAGTGATTCTTACCCTGCTTTCGACAACAACGAGAATGCGTACAAATTCGTCATTTCTCTTGACAACCTGTCTTACTTTGATAAGACATCCTGTGAGATAGCAGTCTTCCTTGGCAGGATCATTGACTGTAATATCTCTCTGTGCAGAAACGACAAGATATTTGTCGTTGTTCATTGCGCAGTCAACAGCAGCAAGAGACTTGTCTCTGCCAATGTCAAATCCGACTATTGTCCCCGGAAAGAACGTCTGCCCTCTCAGAGGAATGTATGGTATACCGCTTTTTGCAATGTTTTCTTCTGACATTTATGCTTCCTTTTTTTCTTTCTTTTCAGCCGTTTCCACGAGTTCCGGCTGGTCATTCTTTCTGATAAGAACCGGTTCAGCTCCGTTCTCAACGGTATCCTTCGTAATGATGCACTTCCTGATGCTTTCGTCCGAAGGGATTTCGTACATGAGATCTGTCATGATACTTTCGAAGATTCCTCTGAGGCCTCTGGCTCCGGTGTTCAGCGAAAGCGCTTTTTCAGCGATTGCCTTGACTGCATCGTCTTCGATCTCGAGTTCGACGTTATCCATCGCGAAGAGAGTCTGATACTGCTTGACAAGCGAGTTCTTTGGCTCTCTGATGATTCTGACAAGCGCTTTTTCGGAGAGCTCGCTGAGAGCTACTGTGACAGGAAGTCTGCCGATAAGTTCCGGAATAAGTCCGAACTTCAGCAGATCCTCAGGCTGAACCTTGAGGAGAATATCTTCGTTGGCAACATCAAGGAGCTCATCTTCCTGGTTGAATCCGATTACCTTGCTTCCGAGTCTGACCTTGATAATCTTGTCGAGCCCGGTGAAAGCTCCGCCGCAGATGAACAGGACATTCTTGGTGTCAAAGTGTATGAATTCCTGATTCGGATGTTTACGGCCTCCCTGCGGAGGTACATTTGCGACAGTACCTTCGATTATTTTGAGCAGTGCCTGCTGAACGCCTTCGCCGCTGACATCACGGGTAATGGAAACGTTTTCGGATTTACGCGCGATCTTGTCGATTTCATCGACATAGATAATGCCCTTCTGAGCTCTTTCAAGATTCTCATCAGCTGCCTGATACAGTCTGAGAAGAATGTTCTCGACATCCTCTCCTACGTATCCTGCCTCAGTAAGTGATGTGGCGTCTACTATTGCAAAAGGCACATCAAGAATCCTGGCAAGTGTCTGTGCAAGGAGCGTCTTGCCGCTTCCGGTCGGTCCGAGCATGAGAATGTTGCTCTTGCTCAGTTCGATGGTATCTGAATTACTGACTTCATGTGTCTCCAGATGTCTGATTCTCTTGTAGTGGTTATACACAGCAACAGCGAGACTCTTCTTGGCCGGATCCTGCTCAATTACATAATCATCAAGCAGGGCTTTGATTTCAGCAGGCTTAGGAAGTCTGTCTGACTTTTTCCTTCTGCCTGTATTCCTCTCACTCTGCTCCTCGATCATAGCCTTGGCCAGATCCACACATTCGTTGCATATATAAACATCAGGTCCGACAACAATCTTGCGCACCTGTGAGTTAGTCTTTCCGCAGAAAGAGCATTTGATCTCATTTCTGTCTGCCATTTTGACTCCTTGGTTCTCCGTTTATCAGTGTTTTTCGATGACCTTGTCAATAAGGCCATACTCTGCCGCCTCGGCTGCAGACATGTAGTTGTCTCTGTCAGTATCGCGTTCGATGACATCGAGCTCCTGTCCTGTAGCGTCAGCGAGTATTTTGTTCAGTTTGTTCTTGATTCCTACAATGTGGTCAGCAGTGATCTTGATGTCAGATGCCTGTCCCTGGAATCCTCCGAGAGGCTGATGAATCATGATCTCCGCATTAGGAAGAGCGTATCTTTTGCCCTTGGTTCCTGCAGCGAGAAGAACTGCTCCCATGCTGGCTGCCATGCCGACACATATAGTGCAGATGTCAGGCTTGATGTAGTTCATCGTATCATAAATCGCGAGACCTGCTGTTACCATGCCGCCCGGTGAGTTGATGTATATATTGATGTCCTTGTCAGGATCCTGTGCCTCGAGGAACAGAAGCTGCGCAACAACAACACTTGCGGTATGCTCAGTAATCTCTTCGTCTATGAAAATGATTCTGTCAATGAGAAGTCTTGAGTATATATCATAAGTCCTCTCACCCTGACCTGTCTGTTCAACTACATATGGAACATAGTTCATGTGGAATCTCCTTATCTTAATAAATCCAAAACCCGGGGAGGGTTATCACCCTCTCCGGTCCTGTAAAGCTGTATTGGTCGGGAATATTATTCCTCGTCCTTCTTCTCTTCTTCCTTCTTCTCTACCTGAACAGCGTTCTCGAAGAGGAAGTCAATTGCCTTCTTGGTCTCAGCATCTTCTTTGAAGTAGTTCTCAGTCTCAGTGCCTGCCATCTCCTTAACCTGGTCGATAGTCATGCCGTACTGCTCACCGAACTCCTTCATAAGACTTTCGATTTCCTCAGCCTCAGCCTTCATGTTTTCCTGTCTGATGAGGTTCTTGAGCAGGACTCTTGTTCTTACCCTCTTCTCAGCTTCAGGCTTTGTTTCTTCTCTTACGTCGTCGATAGTCTTTCCTGTCCACTCCATGTACTGCTGAAGTCCGAGACCCTGTGAAGCAAGGTTCTGATTCATGTCATAGATCATGTTATCGAGTTCGTTTTTGATCATTACTTCTGGAACCTCGATTTCATTTGCGTTGTAGAGTGCCTCAAGAGCTCTGTCCTTCATCATGGACTCATCTCTTGCTGAAGCGTTCTCCTGGAGTTTCTTCTGGAGATCAGCCTTGTACTCTTCGAGAGTTTCGAATTCGCTTACATCGCTTGCGAGCTCATCATCGATCTCAGGAAGGATCTCTCTCTTGATTTCGTGAATCTTGCACTTGAAGAGTGCTTCTTTGCCTGCCAGCTCCTCTGCATGATATTCCTCAGGGAATGTAACTGTAACGTCAACATCCTCTCCTGCTTCCTTGCCTTCAAGCTGTTCTTCAAATCCAGGAATGAACTGTCCGCTTCCGAGCTTGAGTTCAAAGTTCTCAGCTGTTCCGCCTGCGAAATTCTCTCCGTCAACACTTCCTTCGAAGTCGATGATAACTGTGTCGCCGTTCTCGGACTTGCGGTCTTCAACAGCTTCCATTCTAGCCTGGCTCTTCTGTACTCTCTCGAGTTCAGCCTGAACCTCAGCGTCTCCGATAACAGTTTCAAATTTCTCGATTTCGAGTCCCTTGTAGTTCTTGACTTCTACTTCAGGGAATACCTGAACGCTGCCGCTGATTACAACAGGTTCGCCCTTCTTGATCTCAGGA
>JBGUIG010000148.1:0-47295 GCA_045112795.1 Anaerovoracaceae bacterium
ACTCCATGAGGCACACACTCCTGTTGCGCTTATGAAGATAATCAAGAATGAAACAGAAATTGCCAGCTCAAGAGGTGCACACATCAAGGACGGTGTTGCTGTAACTAAGCTGATCAAGTGGGTCAAGGAAAATGTCGATAAGACAAGACTGACTGAAATCGCCGTTGCAGATAAACTCAGAGACTTCAGATTTGAACAGGACGGCTGTTTCGATCTGTCGTTCGAGACCATCTCAGGATACGGCCCTAACGGAGCTATTATCCATTATGCGCCTACACCTGAGACCAATGCAGAAGTTAAGCCTGAAGGCTTCCTGCTCCTCGATTCAGGCGCACAGTTCATCGATGGAACTACTGACATCACAAGAACTGTTGCAGTAGGACCTCTGACACAGGAAATGATTGATGACTATACACTTGTCCTCAAATCACATATCGATGTTTCTATGTTACATATCAAACCTGGAATGACTGGAATCGATGTAGACTCAGTTTCAAGAAAACCGCTTAAAGAAGCAGGCCTTGATTTCAAGCACGGTCTTTCTCATGGTGTCGGACATGTTCTCGGCGTTCATGAAGGCCCGAATGTTCTCAGAAGAGTGGCAAAGCCTATCGATATCAAAGCCGGTATGATCATGTCCAATGAGCCTGGCGTATACATCGACGGCAAGTTCGGTGTCAGAATTGAAAACCTCGTACTCTTCAGTGAAGATGAGAACGGCGATGTTGTCAATGAACCGCTGACATGCGTTCCTTATGAGAGAAAAGCAATCAACGTTTCACTTCTCTCTGATGAAGAACTCGAATGGCTCAACAACTACAATGCATGGGTAAGAGAAACTCTCGTTCCGCTTGTAGATGAGGAGACAGCAGAATTTGTAAGAGAAGAGACAGAACCTATTACAAGATAAAACTGCTTGTATGAAGACTTATGATAAGCATAATGACTTCCGGCAAGGAAGTTGTTATGCTTATTTGTTTTAATCCTTTTTTCATAATGAATCCGCACCGCTCTTGTGATATAATAAATCGGTTATCATTTGATGTAAGGAGTAATTGATAATATGTCTTTCAGATATTATTATGCTGACAGGATACGTGAGAAACGACCTGAATACAGAGGCACTGACGAAGAACTTCAGGATGCTATCGACGACTTGAGTCTCCTGTATCAGTCAGCTATCAGAGAGGTTGAGACCAAACTTCAGATACTCTCTGATGATTTTGACAAAAAGCATTCATACATGCCGATCCATCATATTCAGTCAAGACTCAAGACTATCGAGAGTATTATGGAGAAGGCTGAGAGATACGGTATTGAGGACCCTGTCAACAATATCGATCAGATCAAAAAAGAAATCCTCGATATTGCAGGTGTCAGAGTAATATGCAACTACGAAGAGGATCTGATGACCATGGCAAAACTCCTGATGGATCAGGAGGACATCGCCTTTATCAGGTCCAAGGATTACTGCAGAAACCCGAAACCGAGCGGCTACCGCAGTCTTCATGTTGTTGTCGCAGTTCCTGTCTATCTTGTTAACAGAAAGAAAATGGTTCCTGTCGAGATCCAGTTCCGCAGCATAGCAATGGACGCGTGGGCCAGTCTGGAACATGAACTGAGATACAAGAACAAAGGCAAGCTGTCACAGGAGATTGTGGACACACTTAAAGAATGTGCTGAAACGCTGCATAATGTCGATGAACGCCTTTCGAGAATCAGGCACAAAGTTCTGAATGACGAAAGCGAATACAGCAATTACTAGAATCTTATAATAAAAAATACAACTGACAACGGAGAACTTACTGTATGAAGAATTTAGCTAAGACTTATGACCCTAAACAGTTTGAAGACCGCATTTATGAGATGTGGGAAGAAAAGGGTGCTTTCAATGCAGATATTGACAGAGACAAGAAACCTTTCACAATAGTTATGCCGCCTCCTAATATTACAGGACAGCTGCATATGGGACATGCGCTTGATATGACACTTCAGGATATCCTGACAAGATGGAAGAGACTTCAGGGATATTCAGCACTCTGGCTGCCTGGCTCAGACCATGCAAGTATTGCTACTGAAGTCAAAGTAGTTGAGAAGCTCCGTAATGAGAAGGGAATAGATAAGCATGACATCTCCCGTGAAGAGTTCCTCGAATATGCGTGGGAATGGAAGAGAGAGTACGGCGGCCGTATTACACGTCAGTGCCGTAAACTCGGTGATTCCTGTGACTGGAGAAGAGAGAGATTCACAATGGATGAGGGTTGCAACAAGGCTGTCACCACACTGTTTATCGATCTGTATAAGAAGGGCCTGATTTATAAGGGAGACAGAATAATCAACTGGTGCCCGAGCTGTGAGACAACACTGTCTGATGCAGAAGTTGAGCACGAAGATATAGACGGACACTACTGGTATTTCAGATATCCTGCTGCTGACGGCGGCGAGGGTATCACTATCGCAACATCACGTCCTGAGACAATGTTCGCAGATATCGCCATCGCTGTTGCAGAAGGCGATGAAAGATATGCTGATCTGGTAGGCAAGACAGTTATTCTTCCGCTGGTAGGGAGAGAGATCCCTGTAATTACAGATGAGCACGCAGATCCTGAAAAAGGTACAGGTGCTGTTAAAATCACTCCTGCTCATGATATGAACGACTTTGAGGTCGGACAGAGACATGGCCTGGACGCAAGTCTTTCATGTATTGACGAGCACGCTAAGATGACAGCTCTTGCGGGCAAATATGAGGGAATGGACCGTTATGAATGCCGTAAAGCATGGGTTCAGGACCTGAAGGATGCCGGATACCTCGTCAAGATCGAGGATCTTACAATCCCTGTAGGAAAGTGCTACAGATGCCATACAGTAGTCGAGCCTAGAATCAGCGATCAGTGGTTCGTAGCAATGAAGACTCTTGCTGAACCTGCAATTAAGGCTGCTGAGTCTGAAGGCGGCGAGCTGGTACATGTTCCTAAGAGATTCGAGAAGATCTATCTCAACTGGCTCTATGACATCCGTGACTGGTGTATTTCAAGACAGCTGTGGTGGGGACACAGAATCCCGGCGTATTACTGCGATGAGTGCGGTGAGATCGTAGTTGATTTCGAGAAGCCGGGCGTTTGTCCTAAGTGCGGATGCACACACTTCCATCAGGACGAAGACGTTCTGGATACATGGTTCAGTTCAGCACTCTGGCCGTTCTCAACTCTCGGATGGCCTGAGAAGACACCTGAACTCGACTACTTCTATCCTAACTCAGTAATGGTTACAGGATATGATATTCTGTTCTTCTGGGTAATCAGAATGGTATTCAGCGGCCTGTACACTATGGGCGAGATTCCTTTCAAATATGTATACCTGCACGGACTTGTCAGAGATGAGCAGGGACGCAAAATGAGTAAATCTCTCGGCAATGGTATCGATCCGCTGGTAGTTATCGATGAAGTCGGTGCTGACGCTCTGAGATTCATGCTTGCTACAGGAATTTCTCCGGGTAATGACATGAGATTCATCAGAGGCAAGCTTGAGTCTGCAAGAAACTTTGCAAATAAGCTCTGGAATGCTTCGAGATTCACCATCATGA
This sequence comes from Anaerovoracaceae bacterium, assembly GCA_045112795.1. GTDB lineage: Bacteria > Bacillota > Clostridia > Peptostreptococcales > Anaerovoracaceae > Crickella. The sequence goes on from JBGUIG010000148.1 coordinate 3,584, forward strand.
ACCTTCAGGGAGAGGATGGAGAGTTCCTGCCTATGGCAGATGAAGCAACAGCAGTTCTCCGTGACGAAGATAAGTGGATCATCTCCAAAATCAACGAGGGCGTCAAAGAAATTACTGATGATCTCGATAAATTTGAAACAGGTCTTGCCGGACAGAAAATCTATGAACTCATCTGGGATGTTTACTGTGACTGGTACATCGAACTGGTCAAGGGAAGACTCTACGGTGATGACGAAGAGGATAAGAAGACTGCAAGATTCGTTCTGCAGAAGACACTCAAAGACCTTCTGAGACTCCTGCATCCATATATGCCTTTCATTACTGAGGAAATCTGGAGCTACCTGCCGGCTGAACCTGCATCAGAAGATAATCCGGAAGGACTTCTGATCAAAGACAGATGGCCTGAATATGATGAGACAATGGACTACAGCGAAGCAGCTTCAAGAATCGAGACTGCTATGGAGATCATAAAGGCTGTCAGAGCTATCAGAGTAGAGGCTGATGCTGCTCCTTCAAGAAAAGTAAGTGTTATTGTCAGAACAGACACTCTTGCTGATACTATTCCGGCAATCACAAGCCACATCTGCAAGATTGCAAATGTAGACAGTATCACTGTTACGTCAGCATCTACTGAAGCTGCTGACGATGTAATGTCACAGGTTATCAACGGTGGAGATATTCTTGTTCCGCTTGATGAACTCGTAGATAAAGCTGCAGAAATTGAGCGCCTTGAGAAAGAGAAAAAGAGACTCGAAGGCGAAGTAATGAGAGTAGAGAAGAAGCTTGCAAATCAGGGATTCGTATCCAAAGCTCCTGTTGCTGTTGTTGAAGAAGAGAGAAGCAAGGGCGAGAAGTACAAAGAAATGCTTGATACAGTAATCGCAAGGCTTGATTCACTCAGAAAATAATATCGTAAACAAGCGCTGATTTACTTCAGAAAAAAGTAAAATCAAGCGGTTGAACGACTTTAATTGGTGTTGTATAATAACGAAAAGTATCCGGGAACTGAGATTTTGTACAGTTAATTCTTGACGGATATGATTAAGGAGGAAACTGGCTTATGGTGAAGCTTTTAATAGGACACAAGGGAAGCGGTAAAACCAAGAGGATGATTGAACTTGCTAACGGAACAGTTCAGACAGCTAAGGGAAGTATCGTTTTCATCAACAAGAACTCAAGACTCATTTATGATCTTGATTATAAGATCAGAGTCGTATGCATGGAGGATTTCCCGCACATCACTAACGAAGATGAGTATATCGGATTCTTTTTCGGCATCATGAGTTCCGACAATGATATCGAAACGATTTTCCTGGATGGTATCATGAGACACAGAGACTTTGCCCTTGATATCCTGCCTAGCTTCATTGAGAAGATAAAGGTAATCTCAAAGGAATCCGGCATTGACTTTGTACTCAGCGTCAGCGCAGAGCTTGAAGAAATGATCGGTGTCGACTTTGATAATATCGAAGTGCTTAACTAGCATTATGAGCTTAATGCCCCGGGGACTTTCTCGGGGCTCTGTTTTTTTTAGAGGGTGAAAGACATGACGATTCTTGAACAGGTAACATCCGGGCTCGCTGCCGGAAGAGAACTGTATAGGAGTATTTCCGGGGAGATTACAGTACAGGACAATAAGGGGAACGGTTCGGTGCTGTCTCTGTCTGATAATATTGAATTCATGAAGCAGCTTCTCAGTAATGGATATGCTGGGAGCTTCAGGACCATATACATAGATCCTCCGTTTTTCACGAAATCAAAATTCAACGCCGCAGTAAGCATCAGAGATACACAGGGCGGTTCACACAGGATAAGACACCTGGTATTTGATGACAGATTCGAGAGGAGCCTTGAGTGCTACATAGAAAACATGACTGTCAGAATCCTTCTTATGAGGGATCTTCTTGCTGACGACGGCCAGCTGTGGGTGCATCTTGACTGGCATTCTTCGCATTATATCAGACTGGTTCTGGATGAACTGCTGGGTGAGAAGAACTTTATCAATGAGATAGTATGGTGCTACAAGTCCGGCGGATCCGGCAAGAAGCATTTTTCCAGAAAACACGATACTATTCTCGTTTACAGCAAGAGCCGCAAGTACTACATCAGCATACCTGAGGAAAAATCGTATAACAGGGGCTTTAAACCTTATAATTTCAAGGGTGTCAGGGAGTACCAGGATGAGAACGGATGGTACACGCTGGTCAATATGAAAGACGTATGGAACGTTGATATGGTTGGCAGGACATCTGCTGAAAGAAACGGCTATGCTACCCAGAAGCCAATGGAACTGATGCGCAGGATAATTGAAGCCGGGTCTGAACCGGGTGATCTTGTCGGCGACTTCTTCTGTGGAAGCGGCAGCTTTCTCGAGGCGGCTCAGGCTGCAGGGCGCACATGGGCAGGCTGTGACAATGAAAAACTGGCAGTGTCACTTGCCAGAAAACGCCTGATGAAGACTGAGGCAGAATTCTCTTCATATGACCTGAGCACCGATGGCAGCGCGGGACGCATTGATTTTACGGTTCACGAAGAGCAGCAGCTTGAGAACGGCAGCAGGCTGATCAAAGCTTCTCTTACAGATTTTGTTCCTGAAATTGACACAGGATACATACAGATCAAAGACAGACCGTTTATCGAAGATGCTGTCAGAGAAGAACCTGTCCAGCTTATAGACTATATTATGGCTGACACTGACTATGACGGAACATTCAGATGCCGGAATCTAATAGAAGACACCTCTGATGAAATTGTATTGATAGCCGCGGGCAAAGTCAGATTAGTTGCAGTTGATGTATTCGGAAGAGAATACGACGGTGGAGTGATATAGAAATGAACATGGATGATAAGAACATGGAAGAAATAATCAAAGAAGACATTTCAACTGAAAACAAGAGTCCGGAACCGGTACAGATGAGTTCGCTTGATAAAGCACTTGCTAAGCAGGAGCAGGCCAATCTTGAAGCAAACCGTATTGCTGCATCTGACCCTGAACTGCAAGGTAAGACGAGATTTCAGGCAAAAGCAGGAGAAATAGCAATGGCACTTACCGCGGCTGTAGTAGGTTCGACTGCTACGGTTGCAATAATGATTCCTAACGGACTTACATTCGGAGGAATCACGGGTATCGCCAGACTCATACAGAGCACTACAGGCTGGAATTACTCTCTGGTTTACTATGCTCTTGCCATGGTTGTTGCCTGCATAGTATGGATTTCACTCGGCTTCAAAGAACTCAGAAAAATCCTTTTGATGTCTCTGGCTTATCCGACTATCATGCTTGTAATTGAGCTGCTGAATATTCAGTTCGTCACTGATGATAAGCTCCTGGCAGCTGTTTTTACAGGTGTTGTATTGGGTGTGTCTAACGGACTTACGTTCAAGGCCGGCTTTTCATCAGGCGGTACGGATTCTCTTGCCAAGGTAATAAAATACAAAAGGTTTCCGCATCTCGCAATCAATGATATAACTTTTGCACTGAACTCTCTGATAGTTATTGTCAGTGCGCTGGTAATGGGACTGAATATAGCGCTGTATGCTATTATCACAATTTATGTATCGATGAAGGTGGGAGAGGCTGTCATGTACGGTCTGTCAACAAAGATCGTAGAACTGGAAATAATTCCGGGAGATGCGGATGCTCTTACCAAGTACATCATGGAAGAGCTCGGACGAGGAGTATCCAGTGTTGAAATAACCGGTGAGTATACAGGTGACAAGCGTAAGCAGCTCAAAATTCTGTGCTCGCCGAGAGAAAGCTTCCTCATCAAGAGGCATCTGGCAAAAAACGATCCGAAGTCGTTTGTTGCCGTATTAGGCGTCAATTCTGTCTGGGGCGTAGGAAGGGGATTTTCAGATATCCGCAGTATGGAATAGTTTTCTCCGTCTGCATGAAATTGTTTTCACATTATACTCAATAACAAGACAAGAAAAAGGTTCCTGCAGTGCAGGAACCTTTATTTGTGCAGTTTAAAAATACGACCTTAAAATGGATGGTTACTAAAGCCTGTATTACTCGATTGTGAGGATGTCGCAGAAACCGGTGACTTCAAATATCTCTTTGATCACATCGTTAGGGTTTGTAACAACCATTTTGCCCTGCTTCATCATGATTTTCTGAGCTGCAAGCAGAACACGGAGTCCGGCAGATGAAATGTACTCAAGGCTGCTGAGGTCGATTACCAGTTCACTGACATTTGCAATGTCTTCTTTGAGAGCAGCCTCAAGCTCCGGAGCGGTTGTTGTATCGAGTCTTCCCTCGACTGCTACATTAAGCTTGTTGTCTTCATTGGTCTTGGTAATATTGAGCATTTATGTCCTCCATTTCTATGCCGGTTCATCACCGGTAATTATTATTTATTTAAAATTACAGGAAATCAGAAGTATTTGCTGATTGTGACAATGTTCTGTCCGTTAGTATATTCATAAGCCATGAGATCCATGGATTTTTTGACCATAAAGATTCCAAGACCTCCGACTTCGCGCTCTTCAGCTGACAAACCTACGTCCGGATCTTCTTTCTCGAGAGGGTCGTATGGTATACCGGAATCCGTGAGAACGATCTCGGCCATCTTAGGATCATCATGAATGTTGACGCTTATAGTGATAGGTCCTGTTGCAGGAGCGTAAGCATAATGAGAAACGTTCACAAAAAGTTCTTCCACGGCAATGTTGATCTGCATCTGAGCCTTCATTCCGCAGCCGGCATTCTCAAGTTCTTCGTCTACAAAATCGAGAACCGTGTTGAGATTGTCTATTATTGCTTCAACTGTGATTGATTTCATACATTGCTCCTGTTTATGAGTCACAATCTGTATTACCATTAAAATATAACACAAATTTAATACAATAGCACTCCCGAACGAATTATTTTTGGACATAGTTCAGTTTACAGGGAAGAGGCGTTGTTTTCAAGATAACAGTATTAATGTATAATGTCTTCCAGGGGATACATCAATCTATGTAATTAAGGGTGTAATAATACTTTCTGATTATGGCTATCAGGCGGGAAACATATCAGCTTACAAATGATAATATAGACCTTATTTCAGCTAACGCTCTGGATGAAATGGATTCCGTAGGCATCAGTGCGGAGCATAAGATCAAAACGAGGTTTTCTCTCGAAGAAGCGCTCCTCAGAATGCAGGAACATTTCGGAGAAGATGCTGTAGTTGCTGTTTCTTCATTCCGGAGAATCGGCAGACATTATATTGAAGTGAGGTTAAGAGGGGATGCGTACAATCCTCTTCGTTTCAGTGTGAGCGAGTATGAGGAGTGGAACCAGATTCTTTCTTATGCAGATTACCAGCCTGATTTTCAGTATTCCGGCCATACCAATCTTGTCAGATGGTCTGCTCCTGTGGAAAAAAAGCATCCGGCAATTGTGTCGGCTGCTGCTATTCTTATCGGATTGCTTTCAGGTCTGATCGGAAAAACATTTTCGTCAAATCCGACCGCTTTTTCTGCAATCCTGGCAATACTTAAACCGGTAGAGGAGATCTGGATCAGACTTCTGAATGTTCTTTGCGGTCCTGTTATTTTTCTGCTGATAATCACTACAGTCATGAACATGGACTCAATTACACGTCAGGGAGACAGTACTGCCCGGTTCCTCACGAGAATATTCCGTATGAGTTTACTCTCGTCAGTTTTTGCATTGCTTACATGTATTGCCGTTTTCAGTAATATACATCTTGGAGGGTTCAGAAATACCGCATCAGATTTTGAATTTCTGCTACTGGAACTTGTTCCGGAGGATGTAGTTACACCTTTTGCAAGTTCAAATGTACCGCAGCTTCTGCTCCTGGGTATAGTTCTAGGAAGTGCCCTGGTAGCTTCAGGCAAAAAATACCATCTCATATCGGGCCTGATACAGGAAGCGAACGGTCTCGGACTTCGGATAGCAGAGTGGATGAGTAATACTGCACCGGTATTTCTTGCTGTTCTGATAGCTTATGAAATAATCAACAATGAAACCGAACTTCTGATTTACATGTGGGAGCCTGTACTGTTATTTATCGGCATAACATTCGTTATCATGGCGCTGGCCACAATTCTGACTGCCAGGATCGAAGGAATGAGCCCTCTGAATCTGGCAAGAGCACTGACAGGGCCTTTTGTACAGACAATAAAAAGCGGATCTGCTGATCCGGTTTTCAAATACACTTTCAAAAACTGCTGTGAGAAACTGGGAATAGATGAGAAATATGCAGAAGCAGCTCTCAAAATAGGGCTTATTATGTATATGCCTGTCACTGCGGCAGGCACACTGATATTTGTTATCTATACCGCGAGCAGATACAACGTCAATCCTACTTTCATGTGGTATGTAATGGCTGTTGTTGTTGCCATTGCAATGTCTGTAGCGGTGCCGCCGGTTCCCGGCGTAGGAATACTTACTTATGTCGTTATGTTTGCTCAGCTGGGACTGCCTGACAAAGCTCTCATTGCAGCTATGGTATTTGATGTACTGTCTTCGCTGATTATCGCGGCTGCTAACCAGTATCTGCTGCAGCTGGAATTAATAGTTTCAGCTGACAGAATGGCTATGCTTGACCGCGGCATTCTGAGAAGCGATTCACGAGCTGCAGGGAAAGCAGATTAACGGTCCGTGAGTTGAGAATCAGATAGCCGTTAACGCAGTCAGGATCGTCTGAGAGATCAATTCCCAGAGCCTGTATATCAATATAGCATTCATCATCCAGACGCTCCACAGGGGCGTCTATTTCATATGACGAAGATGAAGCATTGAATACTGCTGTTAAAGGGCTGTCGGCATCAGGGAAATAGGCTGCAGAGTATTTATCTATGAGCTGCTCACCCCTTATTCTAAGAACTTTGCCCGGCTTACTGAGAGCAGGACGGATGACAAGCCGCCTGTCTTCTGAAGGAAAGCCGTGGAGAGCGATAGCTGCATGAGTATCTTCGGGTTCGTCGAGGCTCAGAAACATCAGTCTGTACAGCTGGAGAACATCTTCCCGGTTGTGTGTAAGTATAATCTTCTCAATTGTGGAATTGCCGGTAACTGAGTATTCATCAAAGAGCCGAACACTCTCGCGGCCGGTAATGGTGTCCTGACGGTCTGTGAATATGCCGTAATAGTTCTCAAGTGACATCTGGCTCATGGAACCCGCGCGTGACTTAAGATCAGTGGCTTTTCTGAGGTATCTGTACAAATCAAAATCAAAGAGGGAAATATGATTGTCTGAGAAGGTTCTGTCAAGCCGGCTGTTAATGAACGGAATGTCATAAGCCTGTCCGTTGAATGTGATCAGATAGCCGATATTTTCTCTTTCAAGAAAGTCAAAAGCAGCATCCAGAACGCGGTTTTCTTCGTAATGGTTCTCAGCCAGAAACTGTGTGATACGGATACCGCTGTCGGTCCTGATCAGAAGCGCAATAAGACAGACTCTGCATCTGGAAGGATCCAGGCCTGTCGCTTCAATATCCAGAATACACGGACGCATGCCTCTGAAGTAGTCAGTGAACCATGACGGCCAGTCACCTGTTATTCTGTAATCTCTTGTGAAAGTCTTCATGGTGTTACACTATCATTTTTGAACTGCCGCTACAATAGACACAGAATCGCAAAAAATAAAAGAGACTGCGGGGGTAGCAGTCTCTTTTAAAAAGGGTATTGGGACTAGAGATTAGGAATCATTAATCTGATTCCATGCCAAAATTATAAAGGGCAAAACTTTTTTTATCAACTGAAAAACATGGTTTAACGGACAAAAAAACAAGATTCCCGTTTTAAATACAAACCCTGGGAACCTTGCAATTACTAGTGACCAAATACTTGACCGATTCTGCTAAAAAAAGGCTAAAGTACAAAAATACTGACCGAAATCATACATTGAACAGGAAGTGAACAACGTCACCATCCTTCATTTCATAGTCTTTTCCTTCGGACCTCAGCCATCCATGTTCTTTGGCGGCGGAGAGTTTTCCGTCGCATTCCATCAGCTTGTCGTAAGCGATTGTTTCAGCTCTGATGAATCCTTTTTCAAAATCAGTATGAATCTTTCCTGCAGCCTGCGGCGCGAGTGTGCCTCGCTTGATCGTCCATGCCCTGGTTTCATCTTCTCCGGTTGTAAGGAAGGAGATGAGATCGAGAAGGGCATATGAGGATTTGATCAGCTTGTCGAGTCCGGATTCAGTGATGCCCATATCTTCAAGGAACATTTCACGTTCTTCATCATCAAGCTCTGCCAGTTCGGCTTCAATCTTAGCGCAGATAACAACTACTTCAGATCCTTCAGCAGCAGCAAATTCCCTGACTTCCTTAACATAGTCATTATCTTCATTTGCCACATCATCCTCAGAAACATTAGCTGCATATATTACAGGCTTGAATGTGAGAAGATCAAGAGTTTTGACAAAAGCTGCCTGCTCTTCTTCAAGATCCATGCTGCGGGCGACTGCTCCGGAAGCGAGATGATCATATACCGCCTTGAGAAGCTCGAGCTCGGCACGTGCTGACTTGTCTGCTTTGGCCTGCTTCTCAGTCTTAGCTATTCTGCGCTCGAGGACTTCCATATCAGCTATGATAAGCTCCATGTTGATTGTCTCGATATCATTGACCGGATCGACTTTGCCGTCTACATGTACGACATTAGGGTCATCAAAACATCTTACTACATGAACAATAGCTTCTACTTCACGGATGTGTCCGAGGAACTTATTTCCGAGTCCTTCGCCTTTGGATGCGCCTTTGACAAGACCGGCGATATCACTGAACTCAATTGTTGTATATATTGTACGCTTTGAATTATAAACTTTTGAAAGGGTGGTAACGCGTTCATCAGGAACCGTAACTACACCGACGTTAGGCTCTATTGTGCAGAAAGGATAGTTTGCCGCTTCTGCGCCAGCCTTAGTAATAGCATTGAACAGTGTGCTTTTGCCTACATTAGGAAGTCCTACGATGCCAAGTTTCATTTTCTGTAATTCTCCTTTGATATGTAAAAGCCGCTGATTTTCTGCGGCAGTGTTAATTCTAACATACAAGGCGTATTTTTTCTATCTTATGAATAATTAGTCTTAATCGTCATAAAAATAACTTGACAGGTTTAAACCGCGGTATAAAATTAATTATAGTAAAAAATTACTCATTTAATTACGCAATTTATACGTTAACGGAGGATTAAACAATGACAGAAGTTGCTAAGAGAATTGAGAAGCTCAGAAGTCTCATGGCAAATAAGGGTATTGATGCTTATGTTGTTCCTACTGCTGACTTTCATCAGAGTGAATATGTAGGCGAGCATTTCAAGGCAAGAGCGTTTATCAGCGGTTTCAGCGGATCATACGGAACTGTTGCTATCACAGCTGATGATGGCGGACTCTGGACAGACGGAAGATATTTTACACAGGCAACAAATGAACTCGAGGGAAGCGGAATCCGCCTCATGAAGATGTTTGTTGACGACACTCCATCTACAACAGAATGGCTTGCACAGAACATCCCTGAAGGAGGCACAGTCGCTTTTGACGGAAGAGTTCTTTCCATGGGAGAGGGCAAGGAATATGAAGAGGTCCTCGGAGCCAAGGGCATCAAGATCGTTTATATGGTCGATCTCGTAGATGAAGTATGGGAAAACCGTCCTGTACTCTCAGAGAAGCCTTGCTTCTACCTCGATGAGAAGTGGACAGGTGAAAGCACAGCTCACAAGCTTGAGAGAGTAAGAGACAAGATGGCTGAATACGGCGCATCGGTTCACATCATCGCATCTCTTGATGATGTATGCTGGCTCCTCAACTTCCGCGGAGATGATATCGATTTCTTCCCGCTGGTTCTCTCATACGCAACAGTCTGGAAAGATCACGTGGATCTGTATGTTGATGACCGCAAGCTCAATGATGAGATCAGAGAACACTTTGCACAGGACAATGTTATTATTCATCCGTACAACGACATCTATGAGGACGTCAAGAATATAGGTGAAGAAGAAACAGTTCTTATCGATCCTATGAAGATGAATTATGCTCTGTACAAGAGCCTCAGATGCAGGATCGTTGAGCATCAGAATCCTACAATCCTGATGAAGGCTATGAAGAATCCGGTTGAGATTGACAACATCAAGAAGGCTGAACTCAAAGACAGCATTGCTCTGACCAAATTCATCTGCTGGGTCAAGAACAACTACGACAAGATGGAAATCACAGAGCTGTCAGCATCTGACAAGCTGACTTCACTCCGTCAGGAGCAGGAAGGTTACATCAGGGATTCCTTTGAGCCTCTTCAGGCGTTCGGTGAGCACGCTGCTATGATGCACTATGCACCAAGCCCTGAGACAGATGTGGTACTGAAAGAAGGAGAGATGCTTCTGTCAGATACAGGCGGCGGATATTTTGAAGGCTCAACAGATATTACAAGGACAACCGTTCTTGGACATATCGAGCCTGAGATGAAGAGATACTATACTGCTGTTTTCCGTGCCATGCAGCACCTGTCCACTGCAAACTTCCTGTACGGAAATCACGGCTGGTCACTTGATGTGCTCTGCCGTCAGCCTGTATGGGATCTGAACAAGGACTTCCAGTGCGGAACAGGACATGGATTCGGATATCTCGGTAGCATTCACGAACCTCCTACAGGATTCAGATGGTATATCGTTCCTTCCAAGAATGAGCACCATCAGTTCGAAGAAGGTATGTGCGTTACTATAGAGCCTGGAATCTATGAAGAAGGCGACTTCGGAATCCGTATCGAGAACAATGTAGTTACCGTCAAGGGTGAGAAGAACAAATACGGACAGTTTATGCACTTCGAGACTTTGAACTTCGTTCCGATTGATCTGGATGCTATCGATCCAGAGGAACTGACAAGATCTGAGAGAGAATGGCTTAACGATTATCACAGACAATGCTTCGAGAAGCTTTCACCATTCATGACCGAAGAAGAAAATGAATGGCTGAAGGAGTATACAAGAGCAATTTAGCAGTATTGCAAGTTCTGTGCATATATGGGGGATATGCATAGTATGCCATATCATTCTGTAGATATTATTAAGAGGGGAAAGAGCGGGAAATGGCATCAGACATCAGAGAAAGAATTATTGACACGGCATGGAAACTCTTCCACGAGAAGGGATTCAGCGAAACAACTATCAATGACATAATCAGAGAGGCAGGTATTTCGAAAGGAACATTCTATTACTATTTCAGGAGCAAAGATAATCTTCTGGATACTTTATCAGTTATTCTGGATGCAGAATACGAAAGACTCTCTGAGGTGCTTCCGGAAGATATGAGTTCTTTTGAAAAGCTGATCAGAATCAATTATGAAGTTCATACATTTATTAATGACAACATTGATTACAGACTGCTTGCATATCTGTATTCGTCACAGATAACCAAAGAGACTTCATTTACAAGTCTTATGGACAGAAACAGATTCTACTTCAGGTTTCTTGAACAGATTATTGAGGATGGCAGAAAAAACGGCGAGTTGACGGACACTCTTTCTGTATTTGAGACTGTCAAGTATTACAGCCTCGAGGAGCGCGCTCTTGTAACAGACTGGTGTATGAACAACGGAAGCTATCATCTCGGAGAATACAGCAGAAAAATGTTCCCGATGATGATTGAAGGCCTCAGGAAAAAATAATCATAATGGGCCTGCGTGATAATAGTTTTGCTGTAAAAAATTACCAAAAAATTATCACAATAGGTGGTGACAATACTGCCTGACAGGATTATAATCATAGCGTTGGAACCGCAGATTATACCGCGGTCTAATACAAACTTAATTATTATTTCTTTTTAACATCATGTTTTATATGAGGTAATGTAATGGACACAAACAAATTAGGCAGAATCAAAGCTAAAATGCAGGAGCAGGGCATGCCGCAGATGGTCATTTCTGACCCTGTAGCAATCTTCTATCTGACAGGAAAGTGGATCCTTCCTGGTGAGAGATTCCACGCATTGTACATCAATGTTAACGGCGATGATCACTTTGTTATCAATAAGCTGTTCCCACAGACAGAGGACCTCGGAGTTCCTATCACATATTATGATGACGTTGAAGACGGATGCGAAGTTCTCGCTCAGTTTGTAGATAAGACAGCTCCTATCGGAGTTGACAAGAACTGGCCGGCAAAGTTCCTCCTCAGACTTCAGCAGCTTGGCGGCGGAAGTGAGTACCGCAATGGTTCTGTAATCGTAGATAAAGTTCGTCAGATCAAGGATGAGGGCGAAAAGCAGGCAATGAGAGAGTCCGGCGCAAAGCTTGACAAGGTAATGGACAAGCTGATCCCATACGTTGTCAAGGGCCTGACAGAGAGAGAACTCAACGCTAAGTGCCTCGAGCTCCTCAAGGAAGAAGGATTCAGCGGTCCTTCATTCGATCCTATCACTGCTTATGCAAAGGGCGCTGCTGATCCTCATCACATCACTGATGACAGCAAGGGCAAGCACGGTGACTGCGTAATTCTTGATATCGGCGGAATGTGGAAGAACTATGCATCTGATATGACCAGAACAGTCTTCATCGGTGAAGTTTCCGAGAGACAGAAGGAAATCTACAACATCGTTCTTGAAGCTAACAAGAGAGGCATCGAAGCAGCTAAGCCGGGCGCTAAGATGAGCGACGTTGACAAGGCTTGCAGAGACTACATCACAGAGAAGGGCTTTGGCGAATACTTCACACACAGAACAGGTCACTCAATCGGTCTTGAGGATCACGAAGTAGGCGATGTATCCCTCGTAAATGATGAGATCATCGAGGTAGGTCAGTGCTTCTCCGTAGAGCCTGGTATCTATCTGTATGATGAGGGAATCGGCGTAAGAATCGAAGACATCGTTCTGATCACTGAAGACGGATGTGAAAGACTCAATGTATATCCTAAGGATGAAATCATCGTTGTTCCTGACGCAGAATAATTGAACATCTAAGCGGATTCGGTCCACCATATCCGGGTCCGCTTTTGCATGAACATTACAAAAACGAAAGAGGATTAATAATATGGCAAAGGTAACTGAAGGCTACATGCCTTATATGGGCTACAAGACATACTACAGAATCGTAGGCGAGGAGTATAAGGGGAACGGCAAGGCACCTCTGATCTGCCTTCACGGCGGTCCGGGATCAACCCACAACTATTATGAAGTGCTTGACAACGTTGCTGATGATGACCAGCGTATGATCGTTATGTACGACCAGATCGGATGCGGCAATTCATATCTTGAAGGACATCCTGAACTCTGGACACTTGACGTATGGATGAATGAGCTTTTCGAACTGAGAAAGTATCTCGGACTCGACGAGTGCCACATCATCGGTCAGTCATGGGGCGGAATGATGCAGATTGCATACGGAATCGACTACAAAGATCATCTTGACGGAGTCAAGAGCTTTATCATTTCCAGCGGACATCCATCAAGCAGCCTGTGGGAGAGAGAAGGTCTCCGCAGAATCAAGATGATGCCTCAGGATATGCAGGATGCAATTAACCACGCACTCGAGACAGGCGATTTCACAGGCGAAGCTTATGATGCTGCTGTAACAGAGTACATGGACAGATACTGCAACTACTGGCTCGGAAAAGACGCTCCTGAATGCTGCACAAGACCTAAGAAGAGCGGCGGAGAAGCTTATCTTTATGGCTGGGGTCCTAATGAGTTCGCTCCTACAGGAACACTCAAGGACTTCGAGTATGTTGACAGACTTGGTGAGATTGAAGTTCCTTCAATCATCATGAGCGGTATTTCTGATCTTTGCTCACCACTCGTTGCCAAGACAATGCACGACGGCATCAAGGGATCCAAGTGGATCCTCTGGGAGAGAGCAAGACATACTTGCTTCGTTGACAGACACGACGATTACTGTGTTGAACTGATCAAGTGGATGAACGAGCACGATAAGTAAACAATACATTCACTTGCAATTGCATATTAACTCATGAAAAAAGCGGCCTCTGCATCGATGTGCAGAGGCCGTTTTGGCCATCTGAAAATAAACAGGATGAATCATTCAGTCTGATTTCCGGCCGGCTTCAGCCTGAGATATTTGCCGCTGAACATGTACAGACAGATTCCGGCAGCTATTGCGCAGAGGCTGATGACCTGCGCCTGCTTGAAAGGCCCGATCATCAGGCTGTCTGTTCTGAGGGCTTCGACACAGAATCTTTCGGCCGAATAGAGTATCAGGTACAGAGCAAAAGTCTGGCCGTATCCTTTGCGCCTGTTTCGGTCCCACCATGACAGGAAGAAGAACAGGAAAAGACACCACAGTGACTCATACAGAAAAGTAGGGTGGACTTTGACTCCGTCAACAATTATGCCCCAGGGAAGGTCGGTTGGTCCACCGTGGGCTTCACCGTTGAACCAGTTGCCCCAGCGGCCCACAGACTGTGCCAGAGCCACTGTAGGCATGAAAAGGTCCAGAACATTAAGCGTGCTTATTTTCTTGTGTCTGCAGACGAAATAAACAGTCAGACCGCCGAAGATAAGTCCTCCGTGTATTGCCAGACCGCCGTTCCTTATATTAATGGCCTCGGCGAAAGAATGATACATGCTGAGATTGAAGAGCACATAATATACTCTTGCTCCGACAACACCGAGTGGAAGCATCCACAGAGAGATGTCCAGTACATCTTCATCTTTTAAACCGTGCTGAGGGGCTCTCCTTGCGGAGAGAAGAACTGCAGTCAGCATGCCTGCTGCAATCAGAATTCCGTACCATCTTATCTGTAGTCCGGCTATCTCAAAAGCTATAGGATCGGGATGTCCCATATTGCCTCCTTATGTATTGAATATATTACCGGACTAGTATAACATAAGTTGTGCAGGATGTTTGTAATGATTGAAATTTCATACGATTTTTCTGATGAAATCTGTGAAATAGCTGTTGACATACAGGTCCTGTTTTGTTAATATAATCAAGCGCGGTTGAAAACAGCGCACTGTGGCGGCGTAGCTTAGTTGGCTAGAGCGTCCGGTTCATACCCGGAAGGTCACTGGTTCAAGTCCAGTCGCCGCTACCAAGATGGACGCATAGCTCAGCTGGGAGAGCACCTGCCTTACAAGCAGGGGGTCATAGGTTCGAGCCCTATTGCGTCCACCATCTGCGGCCGGGTAGTTCAGCTGGTTAGAATGCCAGCCTGTCACGCTGGAGGTCGACGGTTCGAGCCCGTTCCCGGTCGCCAGTTTTTCATGGTGGGTGTCGTCAAGTGGTTAAGACCCTGGGTTGTGGCTCCAGTATTCGTGGGTTCGAATCCCACCATCCACCCCAAAATTTCCTTTGATACATGGCACATAATGTGCTACAATAACACTGCTGATGGGGTATAGCCAAGCGGTAAGGCAACGGATTCTGATTCCGTCATTCGCAGGTTCGAATCCTGCTACCCTAGCCAAGACAACTGCAATGCCGGACCGATTGTCCGGCATTGTGGCGACATAGCCAAGTGGTAAGGCACGAGTCTGCAAAACTCTGATCCCCGGTTCAAATCCGGGTGTCGCCTCCAGAATAACCTCGCATTTTATGCGGGGTTTTATTATAATCAATTTCACTAAAATAACTGATATGAGAGATGACTTGATGGAAGCTATTTGCGAATATCTGATCATGATTCCGGACGGCAAAGTCGTTACGTATGGTCAGATAGCGCGCTGGCTCGGCAATCCCGGACTTGCGCGTGTAGTGGGTAATCTGCTCCATGTCAATCCGGATCCCGAACATTATCCGTGCTACAAGGTAGTCAATGCTCAGGGAAGGCTGACTGGCAGGTTTGCTTTTGGCGGCATCAATGTTCAGAAGGAAAAGCTTGAAGCTGACGGAGTTGAGGTCAGTGACGACTACAGAGTGGATCTGAAAAAGTTTCAATGGACCCAGGAGGGCTTGTAAATGAAGAGAAAAACACTTGCCAAGGTACTTATACTGATGATGGTACTTTCAATGTCTACAGCGCTTTTTACGGGCTGCAGAAGCGGTGTGAACGGTGAGGTATATGTCTACAGTTATGGTGACTATTTTGACCCGATGGTAGCTGAGGATTTCGAAGCTGAGACCGGCATCCGTGTTATTATGGACACTTATGATACAGCCGAAGAAATGTACACAGTACTGGAGAATAACGCTACAACCTATGACTGTATCTGTACATCGGACTATATGATCGAGCGTATGATAAGCAATGACATGCTTGCTGAACTTGATTACGCTAATATGCCTGATTCTTCTAATATCGGCGATGTGTATTATGAGAAGACAGATGCGTTTGACCCGGGACATAAATACTCGGTTCCTTATCAGTGCGGAGTTGCAGGCATTCTGTACAATACCAAGATGGTAGGGGATACCGTAATAGATTCATGGGCCGACCTGTGGGACGAGAAATTCGCAGATCAGATGGTAATGCCTGACAGCGTCAGAGATGCTTTCATGATCGCTCTCCGCAAACTCGGATACAGCCTCAACTCAACAGATGAAAAAGAGATCAAAGCTGCAGCTGATGAGCTTTCAGCACAGAAACATCTTGTTTATAAGTATGCCAACGACTCTGCCCGTGATCTTCTTGCCAACGGATCTGCTGCAGTAGGCGTAGTATGGAACGGCGAATATCAGTATACCAAGGATCTCAATGATGATGTTGAATTTGTAGTTCCGAAAGAAGGCTCCGAGTTTTTTATCGACTCCTGGGTAATTCCTAAGGAAGCAATCAACAAGAAGAATGCCGAGGCATGGATCAACTATCTGTGCAAAGCCGAAGTTGCTGCCAAGAACTTTGACTATCTGTATTACACAACACCTAACGAGGCTGCACTCGATGTAATCGAAGACGAAGAAGCACTCGAGAATGAAGCTATTTTCCCTTCAGACGAGACACTTTCGAGATGTGAGTCACTGAGAATGCTTGCCCCTGAAGTAACTGATCTGTACAGCAAATACTGGAAAGAAGTCAAATCCAAATAGATGAAATACTTTGAAGATAAGCTGGATACTCCGGCTAAGAGAAAGCACATGCTGCACCGGATCGTGCTGATTGTCGGCGGTAATATCCTGTTTGCAGTCGGAGTCAACATGATCATTACACCGATGAATCTGTACAGCAGCGGTTTTACGGGAATATCAATGCTGCTGAGACTTCTGCTGGTGGATTTTCTGCACTTTCCGCAGATTCCCGGCGTTGATTACCTTGGCATTATTTATTACATAATCAACGTTCCGCTGTTCATACTCGCTTACAGAATTCTGGGCAAAGAGTTCTGTGTTACATCGATGATTTCCATAGGGCTGGCATCTCTTGCCATGGCACTGGTGCCGGTTGTCAGGGAGCCGATATTCGATGATTATCTTACCGCGTGCCTTGTAGGAGGACTCGTCTCCGGAACAGGTGCCGGAATCGTTCTTCAGGGAGGAACATCCGGAGGAGGACAGGATATTATAGGAATGTGCCTGTCCAAAACACATCCTAATTTCAGTGTCGGCAAGATTTCCATTGCAATTAATGCAGTCATATACGGGATATGCTTCCTGCTGTTTGACATACAGATTGTCGTTTATTCCATGATATATGCTGTGGCCAATGCTCTTGCTCTGGATTACCAGCACACTCAGAATATCAACGTTCAGGTGATGATTTTCACCAAGAAGGAAGGAATTACTGACAAGGTCATTCATGAGCTCAGAAGGGGCCTGACATACTGGCAGGGCGCCGGAGGATACACTGATGAAGACACATATGTACTTACGACTATGGTGTCTAAATACGAGCTTCCGATGCTCCTGGATATTGTAAGAAGCGTTGATCCGAATGCATTTGTTATGGCAAACGAAGGCACCAAGATATACGGAAACTTCCAGAAAAGATTTACAGAATAACAGATTCGGCTGCTTTCCGCGTCTGTTATATCGGGCAAAGCAAAAGGGCGGTGATGCATAGCATCATCGCCCTTAATTGTTATCTGTCGTCAGGTTACGGCTGGGAGATATTGTGTCTATTTCTCGCTTTTAACTTCCGTATCCCTGATCCTTCTGTATCTCCCGGTCTTTTTGCGGTCTTTTCTGTCTTTTCTGTTTTCATTTTTTCTGCTTTCTTCAGATTCATCAGAGCCTGATGATTCAGCAGGAGGGTCAATAGCATCAGTAATGGAAACGGCTGTCAGCGCGCTGAAATACTTGTCGTGATCCTCCTGATATGTACGCATATATTCAGGGTTGTTGGAATGATGCAGCTCATGAACGTACGAATGCTCGTTGCCGAAAATGTCCTTGTTCGAACCTTCCATGATATATACTGCAATATCACTGCACTTGTCTGAGAGATGTTCGATGTTGGTAAGAATAGCCTGATAGAAAATACCGTTAACAGCATCACACAGCTGGTTAACCATTCTGTAGACATGTCTTGCGTTCATGTCTTCAACGAGGTCGTCGATAACTTCTTCCAGCGGTTCAACTTTTGCGGCCAGATCTGCGTCTTTGTTTCTGTATGCTGTTGTCGTTATATCCAGAATTTCGTAAATGGCATCAAATCCGATACGCAGTTCGGCCATGGCATTTGCGGAAAAAGACTTGCCGCTGTCCCTGAGCCTTGCTGCTTCATCCGCGATATTTACAGCGAGGTCACCGATTCTCTCATAGCATATCAGGGTCTTGAGAAGCGCATTCTGCTGACTGTTATCTCTGTCACTGGAAACATATGGAGAAAGGGAAACGATATATTTGTTTGCAGCATCGGTCATACTGTCAAGCAGATTTTCGCGTTCCTGGATACGCTGATCTCTCTTGGGGTCATATTCATATATCTGTCTGACACAGGCGTCAAAATTGTGAAGCGCGATTTCACTCATCTCAATAACGACTCTTTCTACCTGGTCAAGAGCAATTGCAGGTGAAGCTAAGAGACGCTCATCGAGAGCGTCAAGTGCTGCGATGGCTTTCTGATCCTCAGCTTCAACCGGTTCATCTTTGATGATTGTCAGGGCAATGTTCTCGAATAATCCTGTCAGAGGAAGCAGAACTACTGCAGGAATAAGTCTGAACAGTCCGTGAATATTAGCAACACCGCCTGAATTGAGCGGCATTGTCCATACATCATCACTTATCAGTCCTGTGGCTCTGGAGATAAATACAAGCAATATGATAAGAAGAGCAGCAAATATGTTGTAAATGACATGGACCATTGCCGTTCTTCTCTGATTAGGCTTTGCACCTATGCGGCTGACAAGATATGTAGTCAGGCAGTCACCGATGTTAACACCGATGATAACGGCGAATACTGAATTGAATGTAACACCGATTGAACTTGCGATTGACTGGACAATACCGATTACAGCAGAGGAACTCTGAACAACACATGTAACAAGCACGCCTGCTAGGAATCCGAGAGGGTAGTTGTTGGCAAATGCTGTAAGAAGTCCGCTGAGTGATTCTCCGAACTGGGATACTACGTTGCTCATGTAGATAAGTCCCATGAAGAGAACGCCGAATCCGCAAGCGATTGAACCTGCGTTTCTTGACTTAGTGGATCCGACAAACATGATCAGGACAATACCGATGATGAGCGCAAGAGGAGCCAGATTGTCTGCTTTGAAGAAATATAGCGGACTCTCCATTCCGGAACTTACGTCCATGAGTCTTATAATCTGAGCTGTGATTGCGGTTCCTACATTAGCACCGAGCACTATTCCGATAGACTGGTGGAAGGTAAGAAATCCTGCGCCGACAAGGCCGACCGTGATGACAATAGTAGCTGTAGAACTTTGAATGATACATGCTACAAGCATTCCGAGCAGGAATCCCATGACTGGTTTATTAGTAACCTTGGCGAGAGCGTCACGCATCGCGGTTCCTGATGAACTCTTAAGCCCATCACCCATAACTCTCATTCCGTACAAGAACATCGCCAGACCTCCAAGAAAGGCGATGACGTTGTAGAAAATAACCATATATATTAAAAACCTCCGTTATGAATTGTCTTATGTAATTTCGGGTGAAAGAGTTAACTATACAATACTCGAATTTTTACCAAATATATTATATGTACAGTCAAAAATCATGTAAAGGACAAAAACTCCCCGATTGGCTTATTATGGGTGTTTTTTTATTTCGGACTTGCATCATATCCGCGTGTTCTTTTCAACGGCTTAATCTGTTAAGAGAAAAGCTGTCATCTGAGACATTATTCAGGATCTTAATAATACTGAATATTCATATTGACTTATTCCTACCACGGTGGTAGGATTTATTGGGCCGAAAGAAAACCAATGAACTTTTCTTGCAATTTCTTTCGGGGACAGAAGAGGAGGCACCATTATGATGGTTTCAACCAAAGGCAGATATGCCCTGACAGTAATGGTTGATCTTGCAAAATACTCAGAGGGAGGATTCGTTTCTCTTTCAGACATTGCGGAACGGGAGAATCTCTCGATGAAATATCTTGAGAGCATCATCTCAATTCTTAACAAGGGAGGAATGCTCCAGAGCCTGAGAGGCAAAAAAGGCGGATACAGGCTCGCCAGATCACCTGAAGAATATAATATCAGCGAGATACTGCTTCTGACTGAGGGAACATTAGCTCCAGTTAACTGCATAATGCAGGACGGAGTCCAGTGTGAAAAGGCTGCAACATGCAGTACACTTCCGCTATGGGCAGGCCTCGACAATGTTATAGACAAATATCTGAGTACAATCACACTTGATGACATTATCAAGGGCAACCGCAAGAAAATGCTGGGCGATTACTGCAGCAAGTGTGAATCCGAATAAAAGAGTCACAAGGAGAACTAAGATGAAGGTATATGCAGACAATGCGGCAACGA
This sequence comes from Anaerovoracaceae bacterium, assembly GCA_045112795.1. Taxonomy (GTDB): domain Bacteria; phylum Bacillota; class Clostridia; order Peptostreptococcales; family Anaerovoracaceae; genus Crickella. The sequence continues at coordinate 24,356 of JBGUIG010000148.1, forward strand.
CTTATCTCAGCAAGACTGCCCGTGATAAGCTGATAGAGTGCCTCGACAATTACAATGGCAACCCTAACAGCCTTCACTCGGATGGTCAGCGCACTCAGGAAGTTCTTGACGAAGCAAGATCTATAGTGGCTTCCTGCATCAACGCCAAGAACCCTAACGAGATTTATTTTACATCAGGCGGTTCTGAGGCAGATAACCAGGCACTTCTGAGTGCAGCAAGAGGGCTGGCCAGAAAAGGCAAGAAACATCTCATCACTCTGAATATTGAGCATCATGCCATTCTGCATACTATGGCCAAGCTCGAGAAGGAAGGCTTTGAGGTTACATATCTTAAGCCGCAGAGCAACGGTATTGTAGATGTTAAAGACGTCGAAAACGCAATAAGAGAGGATACAGCACTTGTATCTGTAATGTTTGCCAATAATGAGATGGGAGCAATTCAGCCTATTCCGGAAATCGGCGCAGTATGCAAAGCCAAGGGCGTTCTGTTCCACACAGACGCTGTACAGGCAGCAGCACATCTTCCGATCGATGTACAGGCTATGAATATCGATATGCTGTCAATGTCAGGACACAAATTCCACGGACCTAAGGGTGTTGGAATCCTCTATGCAAGAAACGGCATCCGTCTTGTAAACGTCATTGAAGGCGGGGCTCAGGAAAGAGGAAAACGCGCAGGAACAGTCAATGTTCCGGGTATCGCCGCAATGGCAGTTGCGCTCAAGGAAGGCTGTGACAACATGGAAGAGAACATGGGTAAGGTCCGGGCACTGAGAGACAGACTGATCGCAGGCCTCAAGGATATCCCGTATTCACAGCTCAACGGCGATCCGGTCAAGAGACTGCCGGGTAACGTTAACTGGTCATTTGAAGGCGTTGAAGGCGAAAGTCTGCTGCTTCACCTGGACATGTACGGTATCGAGTGCTCATCGGGATCGGCCTGCACAAGCGAATCTCTTGATCCTTCACACGTTCTGACAGGAATGGGAGTTCCTGTCGAAGCCGCTCACGGATCTCTCAGATTCAGCCTTGATATCAACAATGATGAAGAACAGATCGATTATATTATCGAAAAAGTTCATCAGGTTGTAGAACTTTACAGATCTATGTCACCTTACTGGGAAGATCTTGAGACAGGCAAGAGAGAACACTGCGTTCCGGAACACGCGTGATTAAATAGACTGATTAATTGAAAGGAGACACAATAATGTCACTGTATACAGATAAAGTAATGGACCATTTCGAGCACCCTCGCAATGTCGGAGTAATTGAAGATGCTGATGGAATCGGTGAAGTAGGGAACCCTCTCTGCGGAGATATCATGAAGATGTATATTAAAGTAGAAGACGATAAAATAGCTGATGTCAAGTTCAAGACTTTCGGCTGCGGCAGTGCTATTGCAACAAGTTCAATGGCTACAGAACTTATCAAGGGAAAATCTCTTGAAGAAGCTCTTGAACTTACCAACAAAGCTGTTGTTGAAGCTCTTGACGGACTTCCTGCAAGAAAGATTCACTGCTCAGTTCTTGCTGAAGATGCAATTAAGGCTGCACTTGTAGACTATTACAACAAGAGTGGCAGAGAAATGCCGGAAAGCCTTGTTGGCTTCGAGCCGCACGAAGACTGATTGTCTCCGTGGTATCATGCCGTATGAAATATACTGGCACTTCGGTTCTCTATACCAGCTGCTCAGTGTATTGATATATTTAATATCAAAATCTGCATGCCCGCTTGTATAATTGAGCGGGCTTTGATTTCGATTCATTGTTCATTATTTATACAAAAAATCGGATATTTGTATAGTATAATATTGGTGAATTTACTTAAATGACTGTTGAAATGACGTATTTCAACAGTTAGAAAGGTACTTTGTAATGAGAGAAAGAAAAGTCATGAAGCTGGCTTCCAGAGGCAAGAGATTCGGTGCTGCGTGCATCGATCTTGTTGTTCCTGCTGTAGTCACTATCATTATTATTATTACATCTGTTATCGAAACTGTTCGTCAGTATTCATACATGCAGGATTTCGGCTTTGGATTTGATACACCGGAATTCGGATATGGATACGGATACAGCAGAGGAATTTCCGGAGGAGCTGTTGCAGCGATTATAATCTCGTTTCTGCTGCTCGTGGTATTTATAGTTATCCAGCTTGTCTTTTTTAACAAATCCACAACTATCGGAAAAGCTGCTCTCGGCTTGCAGGTTGTATCAGCCCGGAACGGAGAACCAATCGGATTCTGGAAGATGCTTTTCAGAGAGGTTTTAGTTAAAAAGGCTTCAGAATCAGTATTTCTTCTCGGATATATCTGGGTGCTGATTGATGATAAAAACAGAGGCTGGCACGATAAGATCCTTGATACTTATGTAGTTGACCTTAAAGAATCTGCTTCTCTTGCAGGAAAACCTTCAGTCAGTCAGGCCGCCTCACAATCAGCGGTACGGCCGACACCGAAATCGCAGCCGGTACCTGTAAGCCCGGTTAAGGAAAGCGATGCACAGAACATCGATGCACAGAACGAAATTGATACATCTGTGGTTACGGAGCCGCAGAATCAGCCACAGGAGGCAGTAATTCCGCTGCCTGTACAAACAGATAAAGAAGAACCTGAAAACGAAAATGAACAAAAGTAGAGTAGCTCTTAAAACACGTCTTGCAGAGGGTGTGTACAAAATCACATTCGATACGGACGACTGTAAATTCAAAAGGCCGGGACAGTTTGCAATGATAGAGGTCGGGGGTAAAGTAAGACCTTTTCCTGTCTGTGATTATGACAGCAGAAGATTTTCTGTAGTCTTCAGAACTGACGGTGAAGAGGGAATGCAACTTCTCAATACAGAAATCGGAGCAGAAATCGGCACTTTGACAGGACTTGGCAACGGATTCGATGTCGATGCAGTTCCTGACGGGACTTATATTGTTGCAGATGGGGCTGGTGTCGCAGAGATGCTGGAACTTGCCAGAGCACTTCTGACAAGAGGCAAGGAATTCAAGGCGGTTCTCGGATATCCATCCAAGAATGACATATATATGGTGGATTCTTATCGTATGATCTGCAACGAAATAGAAGTGCTGACTCTTGACGGCAGCAACGGACGTGAAGGGATGGCCGCAGATGTGATCAGGGATGCAGGCTATGTCTGCGCCAGCGGTTCTCTTCCGATGCTCAAAAAACTTGTTCTCAGATGCAGCAATGGCCAGTTCAGCCTGAGTAATCAGATGCTGAGCACCGCAGAACCGGAAGGGGAACTCATTGTTCCTACTAACCTCGGAGCAACCAGCTCAATTAATGACGGACCGGTCTACGACAAAAATGATATCAAATGGAATGAACTGGACAACTGATCCGGATGATTCCCGACACAAAAACACCCCGGACTCCTGCGAGTCCGGGGCTTTGCATTTTCTGAACTATCCCTGAGGGTCAATCCCGGTTTCTTCATCTTCACCGTACATTATATCTATGGCTACGACGGTATTGTCTATTGCCTGAGCCATTGATTCTGTTGCCTGTCTGGAGATTGTTTCAGACTGTTCAATCAGTCTTGCGTACTCAGCGGCTTTTTCCGGTTCGTACTGTGTCATGTATGTCAGCTCAATAGCGTTTGAGATAGCTTTGGCGTTGTTCTTAAGGTTGTTGTCAAACAGCGAGTTATCTATGTCACTGCTGAGAAATCCGACTTCTATGAGTACTGAAGGCATTGTCGTAATTGCAATTTCTTCGTAATCTTCTTCCGGATCGTTAAGTGTGCCGGCACGGATCGTTCTTTCTTCGAAGCCTGCACGTCCGAGGGCATGCATTATGTTCTCGCCAAGCATTCTGGACTGCGGATCATTCTTCTTCGGAATGAAACCTTCAACTCCGTGACCGTCAGTAGCAGCCTTGTTCCGGTGTATTGAGATAAAAAGCTGAGCGCCTGCCTGATTTGCCATCTCTCCGCGCTTGGCTCTGTCGACCGTTTCATCTTCGGTGCGGGACATCTCTACCTTGAAGCCTTCCTGCTGGAGATAGTCTCTGACTGCGAGGGAGAGCTTGAGAGTATCATCCTTCTCGTAGCGGTCCTTATCATCATCTGATCCCGGGTCATCACCACCGTGGCCTGGATCTATGAATATGATACCGCGCACATCGGCAGGAACCGCCTCGGCAGTAGATCCCTGACCTGACATTGACTTGCCGTCACGGTGTGTAAAATAAACTACCAGACCGACGATAAGTGCGATGATCAGAATCAGCACCAGGATGGCTCTGCGGCGCCTTCGCTTTAGCCGGCGAAGTTTTGCTTTTTTTCTTCTGATTAATATTTCTCTTATTTCAGCATCTGTCAGCTGCATAGCAATCTCCGTGTTCTGAATTGTAATGTCAATTTGATTATATAATAAGGTAATTGACCAAATTAATCAAACATATTGTGCTGATTTTATTCATTTATCCATAAATATTGTGGTACAATGTACTGGACATAAGAGGCTCATCAGTTCAGCTGTCTTAAAGTGCACGGTTATCGCATCACCGTGTTTACAGATAATTCTTCTGTGCGTTTTGATATTGACTTTTTGCGTCAGCGGTAGTATTATTTCTGCGTTGCGGTTATCTCGCAAAATTTCAGGACGTCAGGAGGTGAGACAAGAAGATGGCAAAGGTAATCGTTAAAGAGAACGAGAGCTTGGAAAGCGCTCTTAAGAGATTTAAGAGATCTTGCGCTCGCGACGGCGTCATGGCTGAGCTTCGCAAGAGAGAGCATTATGAGAAGCCTAGCGTAAGACGTAAGAAGAAGTCTGAGGCTGCTCGTAAGAAAGCACGCAAGTACTAATACAGGTACTGATAACAGATAACAGATGCGAACTTCCTGTCCGGCAGTTCGCATTTTGCTTTTTACGGGAGTATCGGCGTGACTGATATTCCGATACAGAAAGGAGAAATCACTATGGGACTCAAAGAACAGCTTATGGCTGATTACAAAGAAGCTATGAAGAACCACGATGCAGTTAAGAAGAACACTGTAAACCTGGTCAGAGCAGCAATCAAACAGCATGAAGTAGATCAGAGAACCGAGCTCAATGATGATGCTGATATCGTCAAGATCATCAAAAAGCAGGTCAAAATGAGAACTGACGCTCTTGCTGATTTCGCAAAAGCAGGCAGAGACGATATGACAGAAGCTTATAAGAAGGAAATCAAGATCCTTCAGGCATATCTTCCTGAAGAAATGAGCGCAGAGCAGATTGCTGAGAAGGTTAAAGAAATAGCCGCTAAGATGGGTATTGAAGAAGGCATGAAGAACATGGGAGCCCTGATGAAAGGCGTTATGGCAGAACTTAAAGATTCTGCAGACGGCTCAGCTGTAAACAAGGCAGTCAAGGACTTCCTCAATGGAAAGCTTTAGCATTCTGCAATTGCCTGCCATGCTGATATACCCGTACAGTACAGGAGTTATATGGAACTAAGACTAGACATACCGGAAAATATTAACATTCAGGATCTTTTCGGAAACTATGATTCAAACGTCAGGACAGTAGAGAAGATAACTGAAACTGAGATGACGGTCAGAGACGGTTCTCTGATTATCAAAGGAAGAGATGCTGAGCTTGCTATGCGCATTATCGGAAGACTCATCGATGCGCTTAATGTTGAACCCGGTCTCGATTCACAGAGACTGAACTATATCATAGATATGGAAGTAGGCGGCAAGAGTTTTGACGCAGGTTCAACTTCGAAGGACATCATCTGCTATACCCACATGGGTAAACCGCTCAGACCAAAGACACAGGCCCAGAAAGAATACGTAGACAACATAAGAAATACGGATATGGTATTCGGAATCGGTCCTGCGGGTACAGGCAAAACATACCTTGCATGCGCTATGGCAATAAGCGCGTATAAGAACAGAGAAATAGAGCGCATAATCCTGACAAGACCGGCTGTTGAAGCCGGTGAGAGACTGGGATTCCTTCCGGGAGACATGCAGGAAAAAGTCGATCCGTATCTCAGACCGCTTTATGATGCTCTGTACGATGTCCTTGGTATGGATGCAGCCGCTAAACTGAGAGAAAAGGGTGTGATTGAGGTTGTTCCTCTTGCGTACATGAGAGGAAGGACACTTGACAACGCTTTTATTATTCTCGACGAAGCCCAGAATACTACCAGAGAGCAGATGAAGATGTTCCTGACACGTATGGGATTCAATTCAAAGGTTGTTGTTACCGGTGATATCACTCAGATCGACCTTCCGGGCGGAACTATGTCCGGTCTGAAAGAGGCCAGAAAAGTTCTTACCGGGGTAGAGGGAATACGCTTTAATTATTTCTCCGAAGTGGATGTAGTAAGACATGAACTGGTTAAGAGAATCATCAAGGCGTACGAAACATACGATAACTCAAACAAAGTAAGGACTAATCCTGCAAAAGGCAGCAAGGTCAGCTCAAGGTAGGACAGTATGAATATTTATTACAGTGATGAAGCGGGCAGACTCAATGAAGAAATCAAAGCTCTTATGACCCGTTCCGCAGAGAAGGCAGTCGGCCTTGAGTTCGCGGATGATCTGTCAGCTGCAGGAATTGATGCAGCATCAGCAGATGCGGAGATAGGTGTTACCGTAGTCGACGCCGATGAGATAAGAGCACTAAACAGAGACTACCGCGGTAATGATTCGGTAACAGATGTCCTCAGTTTTCCTCAGTACGATGACATGGATGAGCTGGCTGAGGACCTTACAGATGAAGAGATAACTGCTCTTATCGGAGATGTCGTAATCTGTTATGACAGAGTTCTCAGTCAGGCAGAGGAATTCGGAACCGGAGTAACAAGAGAGTTTGTCTATCTCTTTACACACAGCATCCTTCATCTTATGGGATATGATCACATGGAGGATGATGAACGAAGGGTAATGAGAGCCCGCGAAGAAGAAATACTTGATTCGATTGGAGTCAGCAAGAAATGAAGTCAGGATTTATAGGAATTATCGGCAGACCGAATGTAGGAAAATCAACCCTCATGAACAGCATGCTGGGTGAGAAAATAGCTATAACATCGAGTAAGCCTCAGACTACTCTGAACAGAATAACGGGAATATATACAGACCAGTCCTATGATGACGGCGGCGGACTCCAGATGGTTTTTCTGGACACACCGGGAATTCATAAGCCGCATAATAAACTCGGCACCGCAATCAATGAAACTGCAGTAAACACTCTCAGCGGAGTGGATGTTGTGCTGCTTCTGATTGACGGAACACGCGGCTTCGGCAAAGGTGATATAAACATCCTTGAACTGCTCGAGAAGGTGGAAGTGCCTAAACTCCTGGCAATCAATAAGATGGATCTGATGGGACCGGAAGAATATCTTGCACTTTACAACAGATATACAGAAACAGGACTGTTTGATGACATTTACGGAGTCAGCGCACTTAACGGTGATAACGTTGAGATGCTCAGAGACCGTCTTGCAGGATATATGCAGGAAGGCCCGATGTACTATCCGGATGACATTGCTACCGACCATCCGGAGAGATTCATTGTCAGTGAGATTATCAGAGAAAAACTCATGAATTATCTCGATGATGAAGTTCCTCACGGTGTGTTTGTTGAGATTGAGTCATTTGAAGAGGGGCCTAAGCTGACAGAAATCAGTGCAGTTATATACTGCGAGAGGAAGTCGCACAAATCGATCATTATAGGCAAAGGCGGCAGCAAGCTCAAGGGAGTGGGCAAAGCGGCAAGACGTGAGATCGAAGACCTCCTCGGATGCAAAGTGTATCTCAGCCTGTGGGTCAAAGTCAAAGAAAACTGGAGAGATTCCGAGCGCACGATCCGCAGCTGGGGCTATAAAGATGAGTAGTAGTGTATTATCTCAATGATTATCAACACTGAAGGCATTGTGCTCAGACAGCGCAAAATAGCCGGCAACCGGCGCATGATCGTAATATTCACCCGCCAGTACGGGAAACTTTCGGCAGGAACATCTATAAATGAGAAGAGCCGGACCAAAGCAGCTCTTGCACTGAGACCTTTTACTTTTGCTGAATATGAGTTGTTCAAAGGAAGAGACGCATACAGCATAAACTCGGCCTCAGCCCGCAGGAGCTATTATTCTATTGGAGAAGATCTTGACCGGTTCATGACAGCATCTGCATTCATTGAGTATCTGGACAAGGTGACTGCTGAAGGGGAACCGATGCCCGGACTGTATGATCTGTCCATCGATTTTCTCGAATCAGTTTCGCATGCCAGAAGCAGCTCAGAAACACTTCTTTTTGCATTTATTGTGAAATCACTGAGGCTGCTCGGAGTCAGTCCGGAGCTTGACAGCTGCGTCAGCTGCGGCAGAAATCTAAGAGAGATAAAGTGCAGACAGTTTTCGGTTACATCAGGCGGAATAATATGTGATGACTGTGCAAATACGGAGAAAATGGAACGCAATGCATTGATTTACAAGCCTTCCTTTGATATCATTGACGTGTTTAGATATTTTCAGTCAAAACCCCTGAATACGTTTGAAAAGGTCACTCTTAAGGACGATGTTTCAGGTATGATAAGAAAGATTCTTTCGGAGTATACAGGCAGATATCTTGATGCCGATGTACTCAGCTCCACAGACAAGGAGGTGTTTTAAGATGGATATCAATCTTGAGAAAATTGAACTTGTTAAAGACAGAACCGGTGCAACCTATGCTGAAGCCAAAGAAGCCCTCGAGAAGGCAGACGGCAGTGTCGTAGACGCTATCATTGACATCGAAGAGAAGATGAACAAAGCGCATGATGCTGTTGACGGCGGCAGCCTCAAGGACAGCCCGGTTTTTGCTAAAATGAAAGAAATCGTCGACAAGGGTAATGTGACAAAAATTCTTATCAAAAAAGGTGAAAAGACAATAGTCAACTTCCCTCTGACAGCCGGCGTTATCGGAGCTGCACTTGTTCCATGGGGCGCTATTCTCGGTATAGCAGCTGCAGTCGGAACTCAGTGCGACATCGTATTTGTAGACCAGAATGGTGATGTCATTGATATCAACGGTAAAGTCGTTGGTGTTTACGACAAGGCAAAAGACGCTGCAATGAAAGGCGTTGACAAAGCATTCGGCAAAGCTGGCTCAATGGATGATCTTGACAAAGTCGGAAACAAAATCGAAGACTTTGCATACAAGACTTCTGACAGACTTCAGGAGCTTGGCGACAAAGGATCAGCCAAGGTTGAAGAAGCTTTTAATAAGCTTGGAGAAAGCGGAACCGTTGATGACATCCGCGAAGCTTTCGTAACAGGAACAGCTAAGCTGATGACTCTGTGGGACAAGCTTGAGAAGAGCGGCAAGATTGACGATGTAAAGGATGCTGTTGAGAAAGTTGCGAAAAAGGCAGCTGATACTGCAAAGAGTATCGCCAAAGAAGCATCCGAAAGAGCAGAAAAGGCAGAATCAGATTTCACAGCTGATGCTGAGGAAGCTGCAGAAGAAGAATTCAATAATGAGGAGATTTAATATTTATGGCAATTGATAAAACAGGAATGCCTGATGTTGAAAGAACTGTCACCATGGAGAAAATCATAGCTCTCTGCAAAAACAGAGGCTTTATTTTCCCGGGATCAGAGATTTACGGCGGCCTTGCCAATACATGGGATTTCGGACCGCTCGGTGTAGAATTCAAAAACAACATCAAGGATGCCTGGAGGGGTAAATTTGTTCGTGAATCCAAGCTGAATGTAGGCCTTGATGCCGCAATCCTGATGAACCCTCAGACATGGGTCGCATCCGGACATGTCGGCGGCTTCAGTGATCCGCTGATCGACTGCAAGTCCTGCAAGACAAGATACAGAGCTGATAAGCTTATCGAAGACTATTTCAAGGAAGTCCAGCCTGATGAAGAGGTAATCGTTGACGGATGGACTAACGAAGAGATGGAGAACTTCATCAAAGAGAAGAACATCTGCTGCCCGGAATGCGGCAAGTCCGACTTCACCGGAATCAGACAGTTCAACCTCATGTTCAAAACTTTCCAGGGCGTTACAGAAGACTCCAAGGCTGAGATTTATATGAGACCTGAAACAGCTCAGGGTATCTTCGTTAACTTCAAGAACGTACAGAGAACTGCAAGAAAGAAAATACCATTCGGAATCGCTCAGGTAGGAAAGTCATTCCGTAACGAGATTACACCAGGCAATTTCATTTTCAGAGTCAGAGAGTTTGAGCAGATGGAACTTGAATTCTTCTGCAGACCTGGCACAGAACTTGACTGGTTCGCATACTGGAAGGATTATTGCACAAACTTCCTTAAGTCTCTCGGACTGAGTGAAGAATTTACAAGACTCAGAGATCATACTCCTGAAGAGCTTTCACATTACAGTAATGCTACATCAGATATCGAGTACCTCTTCCCGTTTGGCTGGGGTGAACTGTGGGGAATAGCTTCCAGAACAGACTATGACCTTATGGCTCATCAGACACACTCAGGTGAAGACATGAGCTATCTCGACCCTGAGACTAACGAAAGATACGTTCCTTACTGTATTGAACCTTCAGTAGGTGTTGAGAGACTTGTACTCGCATTCCTGGTTGACGCGTACGACGAGGAAAAACTCGTAGACGGAAAGGGCAAAGAAGACATCAGGACTGTCCTCAGACTGCACCCTGCGCTTGCTCCTTACAAGGCAGCGGTTCTGCCGCTTTCCAAGAAGCTTGAAGACGTAGCTCTTCCTATTTATGAAGAACTCAGCAAATATTTCATGGTAGAATATGATGCTTCCGGTTCTATCGGCAAGAGATACAGAAGAGAGGATGAAATCGGTACACCGTTCAGCATCTGTGTTGACTTTGATACAGCTGAAGACAACTCTGTAACCATCCGTGACAGAGACACAATGGAGCAGGTAAGAATACCGGTAAGTGAAGTCAGATCATATATTGAAGAAAGACTCAGATTCTAACAGTTAATAATCGTTATCCTATGGTCATGGCAAACCAGTTATGACTAATTCTATATAACATAAAGGAGACAAATTTATGGCAAAGTATGTTTACTCATTCAATGAGGGCTCAAAGGACATGAGAGCTCTTCTCGGCGGTAAGGGTGCAAACCTTGCAGAAATGACCAACATTGGCCTTCCTGTACCTTTTGGTTTCACAATTACAACTGACGTATGCAGAAAGTACACCGAAGACGGTGGCGTTCTGGCTCAGGAAGTAATCGACGAAGTATGGGAGCACCTCGCAGAGCTCGAAGAAGTCATGGGCAAGAAGTTCGGTGACAATGAGAATCCGCTGCTCGTTTCTGTAAGATCCGGAGCACCTATCTCAATGCCTGGTATGATGGATACAATCCTCAACCTCGGACTTAACGACATCGCTGTTGAAGGTCTTGCTAAGAAGACAAACAACGAGAGATTTGCTTACGACAGCTACAGAAGATTCATCCAGATGTTTGGTGATGTCGTAATGGAAATCAAGAAGTCCAACTTCGACGAAGTATTTGAAGGACAGAAGAAGAAAGCCGGTGCTGAATTCGACGTTCAGCTCACAACTGATGATCTCAAAGAAGTAATCAAAGGTTACAAAGAAGTAGTTAAGAGAGAGCTCGGAAGAGAGTTCCCACAGGAGCCTAAAGACCAGCTGCTCGAGGCTATCAAGGCTGTATTCAGATCATGGAACAATGACAGAGCTATTCTCTACAGAAAGATGTATGACATCTCTGATTCACTCGGAACAGCTGTAAACGTTCAGTCCATGGTATTCGGAAACAGCGGAAACAACTCCGGAACAGGCGTAGCATTTACACGTAACCCTGCTAACGGCGAAAACAAGCTCTTTGGTGAGTTCCTCGTAAACGCTCAGGGTGAGGACGTAGTTGCTGGTATCAGAACACCTCAGCCTATCTCCGAGATGGCAGACGCATTCCCTGAAGTATATGCACAGTTCGAGAAGATCGCTGATACTCTTGAGAACCACTACAGAGACATGCAGGATATGGAGTTCACAGTAGAAGACCGCAAGCTCTTCATGCTGCAGACTCGTAACGGTAAGAGAACAGCAGCTGCTGCTGTAAAGGTAGCTGTAGACCTCGTTAAGGAAGGCCTCATCGATAAGGAAACAGCTGTAATGAGAGTTGAACCTGATCAGATCAACCAGCTGCTCCACCCTGTATTCGACGCAGACGAACTGAAGAAGGCTACACCTGTAACTAAGGGACTTCCTGCATCACCTGGTGCTGCAACAGGACAGATCGTATTCTCCGCAGACGATGCTGCTGCTTTCGCTGAAGAAGGCAAGAAGGTAATCCTCGTAAGAGAAGAGACAAGCCCTGAAGACCTCGCAGGTATGGTAGCTGCACAGGGTATCCTGACAGCTCGCGGTGGTATGACATCCCACGCTGCAGTAGTTGCAAGAGGCATGGGTAAGTGCTGCGTTGCAGGCTGCAAGGACATCGTAGTAGACGAAGCTGCTAAGACAATGACAGTTGCCGGCAAGGTATATCACGAAGGAGACAGCATTTCCCTTAACGGTACAGACGGTAACGTTTATGTTGAGGCAATCAAGACTCTTGCTCCTGAGCTCTCCGGTGACTTCGGTCAGATCATGGAGTGGGCTGATGAAGCAAGAACACTCAAGGTAAGAACAAACGCCGATAACCCAAGAGATGCTAAGCAGGCTGTAGAATTCGGTGCTGAGGGTATCGGTCTCTGCAGAACAGAGCACATGTTCTTCGAGGATGAGAGAATTCCTAAGATCAGAAGAATGATCCTCGCTGACAGCGTTGAAGAGAGAAAAGAAGCTCTCGCAGGACTCCTGCCATATCAGAAGGAAGACTTCAAGGGCATCTACAAGGTAATGGGCGAGAGACCTGTTACAATCAGACTCCTTGACCCACCTCTGCATGAGTTCCTCCCTAAGACAGATGAGGATATCAAGCAGGTATCTGAGCAGTTCAACATTCCTTATGAGCAGATTGTTAACAAGACTCTCGAACTCCATGAGTTCAACCCAATGCTTGGTCACCGTGGATGCAGACTCGCTGTTACATATCCTGAAATCGCTGAAATGCAGACAGAGGCTATTATCTCCGCTGCTATCGAAGTAAGCAAGGAAGACGGACTGGATATCGTTCCTGAAATCATGGTACCGCTGGTAGGACACGTTAACGAGCTCAAGTTCGTTAAGAAGACTATCATCGAGGTTGCTGACAGACTGATCGCTGAGGCTGGCATCAACATGAAGTACATGGTAGGTACAATGATCGAGATTCCTAGAGCAGCTCTTACAGCTGATGAGATCGCAGAAGAAGCTGAATTCTTCTCATTCGGTACTAACGACCTGACACAGATGGGATTCGGATTCTCCAGAGATGATACAGGCGCAATCATCAAGGATTACGTTGCAAAGGGTATCCTCGACAACGATCCGTTCCAGTCACTCGACCAGGCTGGCATCGGCAAGCTTGTTAAGATGGCTGTTGAAGGCGGCAAGAAGACCAGACCGAACATCAAGCTCGGAATCTGCGGCGAGCACGGTGGAGATCCATCATCCGTACACTTCTGCCACAAGGTTGGCCTGAACTATGTATCATGCTCACCATTCAGAGTTCCTATCGCAAGACTTGCAGCAGCTCAGGCAGCAATCGAGGAGAAGAACGCATAGTTCCAGACAATCATCATTCATATCATAGTATGAATACAAGACCCGGTTCACATTTCAGTGGGCCGGGTCTTTTTCTGCAACGATGGATGAAGGAATATTTAATCATGTTTAATAAATATGTTGGCCATTACAATCCAAGAACAATTTTTGTCTGTTTAAACAAAAGAAATCGAAAATAACTGTCAAAAAAACAAAAATGATGTGACGGAAACCTTGAAAACTCAAGTTCCTTTGCTATACTTAAAACATAAATAAAACATAATAGTACATATAAATACAATTCAGTACAATAGAAAACATAACCGGTTCGCATTGTGCTCGATGGGTATTGTGTTTATACTTACTACAAAGGTAATTATGGTTGTTTTATTTTATCGATTATGTAAGGAGGCAAAATAAACATGCAAGATTATCTGTTATCACATCTGTATTGGATCAGTTTATTTGCTTCACTCGTCGCTCTTTTCTTCGCATATTCTCAGGCAAGGAAAGTCCTTAACTCAGACGAAGGAACCGACAGAATGAAGCAGATCTCCAGATTCGTAAGAACAGGAGCCAGTGCATTCCTCAAACGCCAGTACCGCACAGTAGTCATATTCTTTATCTTTATGTTCTGTGTTCTCTGCGGAATGGCAGCTGCTCACAAACTGACATGGTATGTACCATTCGCATTTATTACCGGAGGCTTCTTCTCAGGTCTTTCCGGATTTATCGGAATGAGTATTGCTACAAGGGCCAATGACCGTACAGCATGTGCTGCACAGCAGAGCCTGAACAAAGGTCTCCGTGTTGCTTTCTCAGCTGGATCTGTAATGGGATTCACAGTAGTAGGACTGGGACTTCTTGATATTTCACTCTGGTACGCACTGCTCGACCTCGTTTTCCATGAAACACTCGAGAACATCACAGCTGCAATGGTTACATTCGGTATGGGTGCTTCCTCAATGGCACTCTTCGCCCGTGTAGGCGGCGGTATCTTTACCAAAGCTGCTGACGTAGGCGCTGACCTCGTAGGTAAAGTTGAGGCCGGAATTCCTGAAGATGACCCTCGTAACCCTGCTGTTATCGCTGATAACGTAGGTGACAACGTAGGTGACGTTGCAGGAATGGGCGCTGACCTGTATGAGTCATATGTCGGATCCATGGTATCCACATGCGCTCTCGGAGCTATCGCATTCCTGTCAAGCGGTCTCGGTGTTAAGTCCGTAGCTCTGCCTCTTCTGATGGCAGCTGTCGGTGTAGTATTCTCCGTAGTCGGATCCTTCTTCGTACAGACCAAAGAAGGCGCAAGCCAGAGAAATCTGCTCGCAGCTCTCCGCCGCGGCACCAACTTCTCAGCTATAGCTACTGCTGTTTTCTCATTTGTTCTCGTATGGTGGCTGTTCGGTATTGAGTTCTACGGACTGTACCTCGCTATCATTGCAGGACTTGCAGCAGGCGTACTTATCGGTCTCTGCACAGAGTACTATACATCTGACACTTACAAGCCTACACAGAAGATTGCCGAGTCATCCCAGACTGGTACTGCTACACTCATCATCAGCGGTCTCGGAACCGGAATGGCATCCACAACTCTTCCGATTCTGATTGTAGGTGCTGCTATTATCATCGCTTACTACTGCTCAGGCCTCTGCCCGGTAGATGTAGCGCCTTCAAGCATCGGACTCTACGGCATTTCACTCGCAGCTGTAGGTATGCTTTCAACACTGGGAATTACACTTGCTACTGACGCATACGGCCCGGTTGCTGATAATGCCGGCGGTATCGCAGAAATGGCAGGACTTCCGCCTGAAGTAAGAGAGAGAACAGACGCTCTTGACTCACTGGGCAACACAACAGCTGCTACAGGTAAGGGCTTTGCTATCGGTTCTGCCGGAATGACAGCTCTGGCACTTATCGCTAACTTCAAAGAAAAGCTCCTCGTATACATGCCGGACGGACAGGATCTCACACTGAACCTGCTCGATCCTAAAGTACTTGTCGGATTATTCATCGGCGCTTGCCTGCCGTTCCTCTTCTCAGCTCTGACAATGGGCGCTGTTAACAGAGCCGCACAGAGCGTAGTAATCGAGGTAAGACGTCAGTTCAAGGAGATTCCTGGACTTATGGAAGGCAAAGCTGAAGCTGATTACGCAAGATGCGTAGACCTCTGCTCCAAGGCATCACTCAAGGAGATGATCCTTCCTGCATGTGTAGGTATCGCAGCACCAATCGTAACAGGTCTTATTCTCGGCGGACTCGGAGTAGTCGGAATGCTCTGCGGAGCAACAGTATCCGGCTTCATCATGGCTATCTTCATGGCTAACTCCGGCGGAGCTTGGGACAATGCTAAGAAGTACATTGAAGCAGGTAACTTCGGCGGCAAGGGAAGTGATAACCACAAGGCTGCTGTAGTCGGCGACACAATCGGTGACCCGTTCAAGGATACATCCGGACCATCAATCAACATCCTGATCAAGCTTGTATCCATGGTATCCATCGTATTCGCAGGACTCATCGCAAGCGTAAGCCTGCTGTAATGAATCAGCCTTACGGCATGTCGCTAACAATCGACAATACGTAATCTTTAAGGACCGGAGAATTCCGGTCCTTTGCTTTGCGTGAAAATGCGGAATGATTGAAGATAATCTCCGTGGCTGTTATAATCACGATAAGGTCTGGCTGATAACGAATTCAGCCTATGAGGTTTTGAGATGCGCAGAAGAATATTTGAAATAATTGAAGTTGCTGATGACAACGATTATATTAGCCATGCGTATGACATTTTCAGCATAGCTATGATTGTGATTAGTATTATTCCGCTTGGCATGAAGCAGATTTCTGCCGCATGGCTTGATGTGGAGCATATGTGCGTCGGAGTTTTTATTGTAGATTATTTTTTCAGATTCATAACAGCTGATTACAAGCTGAATGACCACTCATATACTGCTTTCTTCAGATATCCTCTGACGCCAATGGCGATAATTGACCTGCTGTCGATTCTTCCGTATTTTATATATATCAATAACGGATTCAGTCTTCTCAGACTTGTCAGACTTGCCAATGCCCTCAGAGTAGTCAGAATATTCCGTATATTCAGGTATTCTTCAAATTTTGATATTATCCTTTCAGTTATCAGAAGATCATGGGATTCGCTTGTTGCTGTCGGAACTCTGACGGTGGCATACATACTGACATCCGCTCTGATTATCCTGAATGTTGAGCCTGATACTTTCGACAATTTTTTTGAAGCGGTATACTGGGCTACGGTTTCTCTGACGACAATAGGGTACGGAGACATAATACCTACAACTTGTATCGGAAGGATAATAACAATGCTGTCAGCGTTTCTCGGCATCGCGGTGATTGCTCTTCCTGCAGGTATAATTACTGCAGGGTATATGTCTGAAATTCAGGAACAGAAAAGGAAGAAACGTTCAAGGAATAAGAGGGGAGACCACTAGAAAATGCTGTTCAGGTTCTGACTTTGGCAGAAAAAAAGTTAAAAAAGAATGGGGTGCAGTTTTTTCAGAGCTGCACTCCATTTTCTGTGTAGGGTTTCTTCTGTTGCCGATTATTAGCTGATGTTATAAGCTGATACCTTATGATCAGAGCAGTTCCATTTCTATCAAAGCACTGCCGTCTTCGCATACAAGGTGGCCGAGGCTGCCGTTGATCAGTGTCATGGAAGGCTTTGTGTGACCGATGTCAGCTCCCCAGATTACCGGAACATCCATTTCTCCGAAGACTCTTTCAAGCTGTTCGAGGTAGTCGATATCAGTGGCTTCACCAGGGAAGCATACACGCCCGAAAATGACAGCGCGCGCATTATCAAACAGTCCCATCATTTTCATCTTGTTCATTGAATACATGAGCGACATAGGGTTGTACTCAAATGTGTCAAAGAACCAGATAAAACCATCTTCAGCATATCTCTCGGTGAATCCTTCGAGGTCCTCGTAAGGAGTGCCTATCATCCAGTCGATGACATCTATGCAGCCTCCGATAAGCCTGCCGGTCACATCCAGATAATTATCCTCATAGAATTCCCCGTATGAACTGCGGAAAAGTGACCATTCAACAGGAGCGTCCATCTCGTATTCACCGGTTTCTTCATTGAAACCGTTTGAAGCCCAGTAACTGTATGACTCCTGTGAAACAATATTTCCTGTAAGTATCTCAAGGGCATTAACGTGAAACTGATGAAGAGGTCTCCAGTCCCATGCACCTGCGTTTACGCCGTAAATCGTGGCGATATCCAGTCTGGTAGTCAGCAGCATTTCGATGCATGTAGGATCAGAATATCCTGAGAACCATTTTGGATGTGACTGTACCAGTTCCTGATCAATATAAGGAAGCATTTCAATATTATAATCTCCTCCGGCAGCACTCATAACGATCTTGACATCGTCATCAGCAAAGAGCGAATTGAATTCTTCTCCGCGGATGTATGGTGCAGCAGAAGGGCAGTCCTCATTGCGGACACTGTCAGTTTCATATGTCTGCAGTCCGATTTCATGCAGGACCTCAACAGACAGATCAAAAGATTCAGCTTTGCTTCCGATACCTGCGCTAGGCGCGCATATTCCTATTACATCATTTTCCTGCAAAAACTCAGGATATATCATAAAACGACCTCCGGTTATTTATTGCGCAGAAGAGTGCCTGGCACTGAAAACTGCAACATGAAAATTATAATCAATGAGGTAATATATATCTACTTTTTTTTAATAAACATCATTAAAAACCGATGCAGACTGCGTGGAAACAGCAGAGGACAAGCAGACATAAAACAATAATATTTTTTAACAATTAATTATCATTTTGCAGTAAAGTGTCTGACCTTTGTTCAATAATAATACAGCAGGGGGGATTTTGCAGTAATGCGGGAAAAGCTTGCTATTTCAATGGTCTTGTACTTGATTGTATTTTAATAAATGTATTTGAAATATGCAGAAAATAGCTGTTGTGGTTTGTTAAGAAATTATCTATAATTAGCATGAGTATGGGTTAAAAGAGTAACTATAATTGTTAAAACTTATTAACTATGACATAATTATGAATACCTATACTTTGTAGATGAAGGTAGTAGATTTAAGGAGGATCGAGCAGATGAAAGTATCGAGCGTTCCTTTCGCAGGAACAAAAGAACAGGAAGCCAAGCTCCTTGAAGTGATCGCCAAGTATAAGGACCAGAAGGGTGCCCTGATGCCTATCATGCAGGAGGCTCAGGAAATCTACGGATATCTCCCTTATCAGGTTCAGAAGATCATTTCTGACGAGACCGGGATTCCTATTGAAAAAATTTACGGTGTAGCTACTTTCTATGCGCAGTTTTCAATGTCTCCAAAAGGCAAGTATGTTGTTGCCGTTTGCCTCGGCACTGCATGCTATGTTAAGGGATCTGGCGCTATTCTCGAAGAGGTCGAGAAGGTGCTTGGTATTGAAGACGGCGGTTGTACGCCAGACGGCAAGTTCTCAATTGAGGTATGCCGCTGCGTAGGAGCATGCGGACTTGCTCCTGTAATGATCGTTGGCGGAGATGTATACGGCAAACTTACACCTGATAAGGTAGCCGGCATCCTTGCTAAGTACGAATAACGATTGGAGGAGTAGCCATGAAAACACTGCAAGAACTCAAAGAAATTAAGGAGGCTAAGCAGGGCCAGATCAATATCAGGTTTAATCCGGATAGTGCTGAAGCTGCTGAAAAAACCTATATCCTTGTTTGCGGCGGTACAGGATGCACTTCCAACCACAGCTGGGACATTATGGAAGAGCTGAGAAGACTCATCGACGCTGCCGGCAAGAAGGATGAAGTTGAAATAATCCAGACAGGATGCCAGGGACTCTGCGCTAAGGGCCCTATCATGGTAGTTCACCCTGGAAACGTATTCTACCAGGAAGTCCAGGTAGATATGGTAGAGAGAATCTTCAATGAGCATATCCTCGGCGGAACACCGGTTGAGGAATACCTCATGGTTGAGGAACTTTCTGACGGTAGTACAATTCCGTATGTTGAGTCAGCATTCTACAACAATCAGCTTAGAATGGCTCTCCGCAACTGCGGAAAAATCGATCCGGAGAACATCGATGAGTACATCGCAAGAGACGGATATCAGGCTCTCGCTAAGGCACTCAATGAGATGACACCTGATGAGGTAATTCAGGAAGTCATCGATTCCGGACTCAGAGGAAGAGGCGGCGGCGGATTCCCTACAGGAAGAAAGTGGATGTTCGCATCCAGCAAGAGAGGCGAAGTTCAGAAGTATGTAGCCTGCAATGCCGACGAAGGTGACCCGGGCGCATTCATGGACCGTTCCATCCTTGAGGGAGACCCTCATTCAATTCTCGAAGCTATGGCTATCGCCGGTTATGCAATCGGTGCTACACAGGGATATATCTATGTAAGAGCTGAGTATCCTATCGCTGTAGACAGACTGAAGATCGCTCTTGCACAGGCAAGAGACTACGGCGTACTCGGCAAGAATATTTTCGGTTCAGGATTCGATTTTGATGTCGACCTGAGACTCGGTGCAGGCGCATTCGTATGCGGCGAAGAAACAGCTCTGATGACATCCATCGAGGGCAACAGAGGTGAGCCTCGTCCACGTCCTCCATTCCCGGCTGTAAAGGGTCTGTTCGCAGCACCTACAGTTCTCAACAACGTTGAGACATATGCTAATATTCCTCAGATCATCCTGAACGGAGCAAGCTGGTTCAACCAGTACGGTACCGAGACATCAAAGGGTACTAAAGTATTCGCTCTCGGCGGTAAAGTTAACAACACAGGTCTTGTCGAAGTTCCTATGGGAGCTACACTCAGACAGGTAGTAGAAGAGATCGGCGGCGGCGTACCTAACGGAAAGAAGTTCAAGGCAGCTCAGACTGGTGGACCTTCCGGCGGATGTATTCCTGCTAAGTCATACGATGTTCCTATTGACTATGAATCACTCAAGGCAATCGGCTCCATGATGGGATCCGGCGGAATGATCGTACTTGACGAGGACAACTGCATGGTAGATATTGCTAAGTTCTACCTCGGATTCACTGTAAGCGAATCCTGCGGAAAGTGCACACCTTGCCGTATCGGAACAAGACGTATGCTTGAGATTCTCGAGAAGATCAGCGAGGGCAGAGGAGAGATCGAAGATCTTGATAAGCTCGATGAACTTGCTCACTACATTCAGGCTAACGCTCTCTGCGGACTTGGACAGACAGCACCTAACCCAATCCTGTCAACAATTGAGCACTTCAGAGATGAGTATGAAGCTCATATCTTAGAGAAGAGATGTCCTGCAGGCGTCTGCAAGGCTCTTCTCAACTATCAGATCGATCCTGAGAAGTGCAAAGGCTGCACAAAGTGCGCACGCAACTGTCCGGTTGGAGCTATCTCAGGTGCAGTTAAGCAGCCACACGTTATTGACACATCGAAGTGCATCAAGTGCGGTGCCTGCATGGACAACTGCGCATTCGGTGCTGTAAGCAGAAAGTAACAGGAGGTGAGAACTATGGCAGATATCAAAGTAACAGTTGATAATATTACGGTTACTGTACCAGAAGGTTCCACCTTACTGGATGCAGCCCACAAGGCCGGCATCGACGTACCTACACTGTGCTATCTGAGAGACATCAATGAAATCGGTGCCTGCAGAATGTGCGTATGTGAGGTAGAAGGAGCAAGAGCTCTTGTCGCTGCCTGCGTATATCCTTGCACAGACGGTATGGTAGCTCATACCAACACAGAGAAGATTAAAGACTACAGACGTAAAACTCTTCAGCTGATCCTGTCCGATCATGATCAGGACTGCCTCGGCTGCGTACGCAGCACAAACTGCGAACTGCAGGCTCTCTGCAAGAGATACGGAGTAGAGAATACAAATTACTATGAAGGTAAGAAGAACACATTTACAATCGACGCTTCTTCACCATCCATAGTAAGAGACAACAATAAGTGCATCCTCTGCAGAAGATGCGTTGCTGCATGCGAGAAATACCAGAGTGTTGGTGTTATCGGCGCTAATGACAGAGGATTTGACACACATATCAGCAGTGCATTCGAACTTCCTCTCGCTGAGACTTCATGCGTAAACTGCGGACAGTGTATCGTAGCATGCCCGGTAGGCGCTCTCCACGAGAACGACTCCACAGCAGCAGTAAAGGCTGCAATCGCAGATCCAACCAAGCACGTAGTAGTTCAGGCAGCTCCTTCTGTAAGAGTAGGACTTGGCGAATGCTTCGGAATGCCTATCGGCACTGAAGTAGAAGGCAAGCTCGCTGCAGGAATGAGAAGACTCGGATTCGACGCAGTATTCGATACAAACTTCTCAGCTGACCTTACAATCGTTGAAGAAGCTAATGAGCTTCTTGGCAGAGTTACAAACGGCGGAGTACTTCCGATGATCACTTCCTGCTCACCAGGATGGATCAAGTTCATCGAGCACTACTATCCGGAACTTCTTCCTAACGTTTCTTCCTGCAAATCACCGCAGCAGATGTTCGGTGCAGTTGTTAAGACATACTATGCAGAGAAGAAGGGCCTCGATCCTAAGGATATCGTTTCCGTATCAATCATGCCATGTACAGCTAAGAAGTTTGAGTGCGGAAGAGAAGACCAGTCTGCAGCAGGAGTACCTGATGTAGATTACGCTCTGACAACAAGAGAACTCGGCAGAATGATTAGCGAAGCAGGTATTGACTTCGTTAACCTGCCAGATGAAGACTATGATGATCCACTGGGCGAGAGCACAGGTGCTGCTGTAATCTTCGGCGCAACAGGCGGAGTTATGGAAGCTGCTCTCAGAACAGCTGTTGAATGGATCACAGGACAGCAGCTCGGCAAGGATCTGCTCGAGTTCCAGGATGTCCGTGGTGTTGAAGGCGTAAAGGAAGCATCCTACAAGGTAGGCGACCTCGAAGTAAGCGTTGCCGTAGCTTCCGGACTTGCTAACGCACGTAAAGTACTTGAGATGGTCAAGTCAGGCGAGAAGAATTACACATTCATCGAGATCATGGCTTGTCCGGGCGGATGCGTAAACGGCGGCGGCCAGCCAATCGTTCCATCCGGCATCAAGAACTTCATCGATGTTCGTGAAGTCAGAGCTAAAGGCCTCTATGATCTTGACAGTGCAAGACCTCTGAGAAGATCTCACGAGAATCCAAGCATCATCAAACTCTATGAAGATTACTTCGGTGAGTATGGCAGCCACAAGGCACACCACGTTCTGCATACATCTTACGTAGCACGCAAGGTCAATGCGGATCACGAGTAATCTGCAGAATAACCGGAGATCAGTCTGATCATAATCCGGAAAACGCATTATATACCATGAGGGACACGATATC
>JBGUIG010000149.1:0-34250 GCA_045112795.1 Anaerovoracaceae bacterium
TACATCTGGGTGGTTGGTTATTTTAAATGATCCAGAATTGGTTAATTTAACTGAGCATTTCGTGGCGAAATTAGTTGAGCCCTAACACCCATATATACCCCTAAAAATATTATATTAATTCCCTTATACTTAAGATAGTAGGAAAGACACTATTTATAGAAATAAAGGAGGTAAAAGAAATGAGAGATACTTGCGGCGATTGCCAACATTGTGATGACAGCTGCTACTGCGATGTTGTCAGGAGGACTGTAAATCCTGATTCAAGAGCATGCCCTGAATTTGAGGAACGTTAATTATTATGATCCGATATGGATGGCTCTAATAAATAGAGCTGGGAGGATGAGGCCGATTATCAGCCTCATCCTTTATTATGATATATTGTAGATGATAAGATGTAACACAGTGAGGAGGCTATACCCCGAAGGAATCCCTAATTGCTGTGGATTATGTATTTGAGAAGAGATGAGGACAGTCATGAATAACGGAAAGCATGTAACTCTGACACTTACAGAGAGCTGTAATCTGAATTGTGTATATTGTTATGAAAGTTTCAAATCAAATAAGCACATGACATTTGATATTGCAGTTTCGCTTTTGGACAAAGAGCTGAGTAACAGTTCAGAATATGATTATGTAGAGGTTGCTTTTCACGGTGGGGAGCCCTTGCTTGAATATGCTTTGATGAAAGACATATGTGAATGGGCATGGAGCAGGCAATATGACTGCAACTATTACTTTTTTGCTACTACAAACGGAACTTTGCTTAACGATGAGATGAAGGAGTGGTTTTCCATCAATCGGGATAAGATAATGCTTGGCCTAAGTCTGGATGGGACACCGGATGTTCAGAATCATAACCGTTCAAATTCATACGATTTGATTGATTTTGGATTCTTTACAGAACTATGGCCGGAACAACCGGTCAAAATGACCATTTCCGACTATACTATTGGGAAACTGGCTGACTCTGTTATACACATCAATGACCTCGGCTTCAAAGTGTCAGCTAATTTTGCATTCGGTATAGACTGGGAGAAAACAAATCTGGATATTCTGGATGATGAACTCGAAAAGTTGGTGAACTACTATTCGGAGAACCCTTATGTTGAGCCGTGCTCACTTATTGATCAGAAGTTTGAATTAATTGGAACTGAAGCTCGAAGATGGTGTGGAGCAGGGAAGAGTATGAAAGTATACGATACTGAAGGTAATCAATTTCCATGCCATTACTTTATGGGGTTTTCAATCGGGGAGGATCAGTCAGAGAAATCAACAGAAATTGACTTTACTGATGATGATAACTTCCGAAGTGAAGACTGTCAGAACTGCGCCATCTATCCAATTTGCCCAACCTGCTATGGGTTCAATTATGCGTCAACAGGTGATGTCGCAAAAAGAGATAAAGGTCTGTGTACTCTGACTAAGCACTGTGCAGCTGCTGGATCTATGCTTGCATATGTTAGATTAAGCAAATGTTCAGACCACTCAGCTATAATAGAAGAAAGCATGAAGAAGAGGATTCTTAACGGAATAGCGATCACACAGGAGTACATAAAAAACGAATTATGATCGGGTTATTAGAGAACAAACTACTCACAGTGAAGAACAAGAAGATCCTTGAGCTGGGGGCTGGCTATGTCGAGAATATTCACTTTGAGATAGCGAAGAAAAATGACCTTACTATATCAGATATTGTGCCAATTCACGATGATATAGATAATCAGCAGGCACAACTTAAAATAATTACTGCAGATGCCTGCCGTACAAATTTGGAGCATGACAGCTTTGACATCGTTGTTTCAAGCATGCTGATTCAGCATATAGATATTCAAACACATTTTCACGAAGTCCGGAGAATACTGAAAAAAGACGGAGTCTATTGGTTTGCATGTACCGGACACCAGCACAACAAGGAACTGCATCACTCTGAAGGTCAGCTGCTCAATGTAGATGCCCATGATTTCTCCAATTATGGTGCAGATGTAATAGCAGAGGAACTATATACGATGCCATACAGCTTCGAAGAGTTGGTACAATATGCGAGACTGATAAAAATGCCAATATTGGAGAAGATACCGAAAGGTACATTTTTATTAGTAACCAAGCACTACTACTTGTTTGAAATGAGAAACTAATTTACTATTAATAATATAGAATAGGAGGTGAATATATGAAACGTTTTATCCTTGAAGATGCCGTTGTCAAAAACATGAAACTCGAAAGTGATCAGCTGAAATTTACAGAACCACAGTCGGCATATCAGTACTGTCCGGGATGCTCCAGCAGCGGATGCACAGGATCTGCACAATACGGATGCGATTCATGCAGCAGCTGTTCAAGCTGGGCAGGAGGCAAAAAATAAGCCCACAGATAATGGGAAAGTAAAGACTGTTTATAAATGCAAAACATGTGACAGACTATTTCAGATAGTTTGTCACATGTTTTTTATCGAGCGATATTATTCAGATATATATCAAAGGATCGGATCCTATGCTATTTGTTAAAGTCATCACAGCTGCGACCGGTCTCAGGATAATAGTATTCACTATCCCAATTGCAATATATCTGGTCATTTTTAGCGCGCGCTAAATTGCAATGTTTGCAATCCAGGCATGATCTGCCGGGAGCATTTGATCTTATGGTTGAGTGGTTAGTCTGACTTTGACTATTGTGAGCATTCCTGTTCGAAAGGAGCTTTCTCCCGGCGGATAAAAGTGCAACGCCAATAACGAAGTCCAGAAGACTACGCAAAATCATTCCATACGTTAGAAATTGAATCCCCTCAAGCAAAAAAAGACAACCTATTGCACAAACAACAATACCAAAAATAAATGCCATAAAAGTGCTCCTGCTCAAAATTATTACTGTATCCAGACTCTATTTCCGCTAATTCATATTACCTAAATCATAATATAAGATTAGTTCGATAACAAGAACAGAAGCAGCTCTTTTTTTTTGCCTTTAGTCGCCCCAGATTCCCCACATGCCGAATAATTTTCTGCCTGATAATTTTAAATCAGCTAAAAGACAGGCTCTTTGGATCTCGGTGGATGAGCGGTATGCGCTAATATCCGCCATATCCATTGGAGGCTGGTAATCTGGCTCTTTAAAGGTATTTTCTACATGTCAGTAAAGGAGAAGAACAATGGAAATGACTAATTACCCAATCGACACTGCACTTGAAGCGGCAGAAAAGGTATTTGAAATCGATGTTAAGAACAAGGTAACAGGAGCTACCTATAATCATGTATCTGTTGTGGGACGAATGACCCTCGGAGATGTGCTTACTGATTATGCTGCTGAGATCGGAGTAAATCCGGATGACAGCAAGATCATCTTCACAAACAAGAGAACCGGGGCGTCTACCAGCGATTTCAATGAGACTGTTGAAGGCCTCGGATTAGAGGAAGGCGATGTTCTTGCAATCAGTGATAATGCAGGCGTTGCCGGAGATATGGACACCTTAGAGATCGACATTCTTAACAAAAATACTGGAACAAGCTACCCTAAAGCTCCTGTATTCGGAGCAAACACACTGGGACAGGTACTTGATGAGTATGCAGTAGATATCGGAGTAAATCCGGATGACAGCAAGATCATCTTCACAAATAAGAGAACCGGGGCATCAACAAGTGATTCTGATGAAACTGTAGAAGGCCTTGGTCTCAGAGATGGTGATGTTCTTGCAATCAGTGATAATGCAGGTGTCGCGGCTCAGAAATAGTAAGTAATTTGTAAGGGAGGAGGCGTGTCATGATAGCAAATATATGCCTGATAGCAGGTGTGTGCCTGGTTATATGGGGAATACTCGCCATGCGCAGTTCCGGTAAGGGCGGCGGAGGCACGACATCTACTCCTGAGCGCGGAGGCAGGAATACAGAAAGAAGCAATACTTCAATCAGGCATAACCAGCCGAGCTATCCGGAAAAACCGGCAGCACCGCCTCTCCCTCCGCGCCGCAGGAACACAACAATTAATACCGCTAACACCCGCAGCAGCTCTGCAAATCTCGGTCCAAGGGGCCTCAGACCTTCGCAGTTCCCATGCTGTCCATTCTGTAAACGCAGGAATGTACTGGGATCAAAACAGGAGATCTTCTGGGACAGCAAAGCCGGAAACTATTACTGCTCCAAGAGACACAAGTTCAAGAGTAATGGCAAACCATTATAAACAAATCATAAAGGAGGTAGGTCATGCCTAATTCAGTTATATATAACGCGCTGAAGTTATCCGAATACAGGGAGATGTTCCACAACAAGAAAGCGCTGGTCATTGGTGCCGGCGCAGTGGGGACATATCTCATGGAATACCTCGCGAAAATGGGGGTTTCACCTGATGCAGTGGACTTTGACTTTTTCACACTTGAAAATGCAGCAAAGCACGGATGCATAATCCGCACCCCTGAGGATGCAGGAAAGAATAAGGCGGTGTGTGTGTCAGAGCGTACACAGCCACTTCTCGATGAAGGGTGCTCTACGAACGGAATAGATGGAGACATCTGTAAACTCGGACCAGAGGCTTTTGCTGACTATGATGTGGTGATTGCTGCAGTTGATAACTTTGATGCAAAGGTTCTGCTCAATGAACTGATCAGGCAGATTCCTGAAGAAAGACGCCCTGTTGTAATCATGGACGGAACTCATGATGAGATGGCGCAGAGCGTGATTCTCGACAACAAGGAATTCTGCCTCAGATGTCTCATAGACGAAAAGTGGATGAAAGACAGCAGCATCAGGACTTCCTGCACAGGACCGCAACTCAGATCTTATGATGGTGTTCCGGAAATAGTCCGCACAACTCATCTTGCAAGTTCGATGGCAGCTCACATGAGTGTGGAACAGTTCAGAGCATTTGTGATCGGACATAATGACGTTATGAACCGCAGGATCACCTATACAGCTTATCCTAACCTTGAAATCAGCATTTCGCATCCAATGAAGAAGAGGAATTGTCCTGGCTGTGCTGAACATGCACCTGCAGAAATCAATTGGCTGGAGGGATGCATGATGAAAACGACACTGAGAGAGGTGATCAGACAGCTGACACAGATCCTTGGAACAGATGACTTCGAGATATCCGTTCATAGACTGAATTACAGAAAGATCGTTCATGCGGAGTTTATTGTAGATGATGTGTGCCGCTGCTGTGGCAAGCCGATCAAAGTGATGAGACATTCCGGCCGCACTTTCGCAAATGATCTTAAGTGTGATGAATGCAGACAGGAGAACAGAATCATCAATCCGGATATCCCGAATGACTCCGGAGTGCTGATCCGTGCATTTAATAAGGATAGTGATGATGCTCTGTTGGATATGACTATGTATGATCTGGGATTCCCTCTTGGAGCACACATTGAGGTAATTGAACGTAATGGTGCATGGGATTTTCTTGACAAAGACAAGATCAAATTCTGGACCTTTGCAATGGACAATGATCATGCAGAAGTACATTTCGCTAAGAAGCTCGACTAAGAAGGGAGGACTCTGAAATGAAGGTATATACACTGAATTATAAAGATGAACAGGGAGTTGAGAAGGAAGCCAGAATCACAGAAACAGATTCTAATGAGGCGCTGAGCAATGACTATAAAGAACTCATGCGCAGATTCAGCAATCTCGTGACTTTTCGCAGACTTAAAACCAAAGAAGGAGAAGCTTTGCACTTGGAGGGCACGCTTAAGGCACCGTCTCACTATCTCACTTCCAATACTGATACCAATCCAAAGCCGTGCAGCTCTATGGTATTCCACATTATCTGCTATCCGGGATATCCGCTCAAGGGTGTGACTGCTTACTATGACAGTAATCACTATCTCGCGAGTCCAAATGTATTCCGTTCCGGAAATGCGTGTATTGATACCTGGGTCCCGTTCACCAGCAGCATGATTACAGTTGCTGATAAGCTGCTGAGAGATATGATCCACGACCCTGAAGTAACTCGCTACGAAAGCATGGCGAACAGCGATATGAAGCAGTGGCATATGAAGGGGGTAGAGGAAGGACGTTTCCCTACTATTGAACCAAAGCTGCTCTACGCATCTGAACTGCCTGCAATGCCTGCCCGCAGAACAGAAACCAAAACTAAAGTAACCGGCAGATCATTACCTGCACTGCCGAGAAGAAGACGCTAAAGAAGGAGGAACCGTCCATGACTCGCAATACACCAATGCCGCCAAGACCGGCAAGAAAAGAGAGGCAATATCCTGTTGCTGAGTTCAGTAAGATTCTGGAGGTTATTGAGAAGAGCTGCGGAAACGTCTTCATTGCTGAAAGACACGGCAGAGGAAACAGTAAAGTGATTATCCTTCCGGAAGCAATGAAGGAGCTGGACGTAATGCTTTCTTACGGAAGGAAGGCTCCTGGCAACATACTGGAACAGAAGTATCTTGGTTACGGCCATATCGTCAAAGATGGTAATGGTAATGTGATCATTATCGTCAAACACTTTATCGAGATACACACCATGAACCGCAGTGCTGTCAGTGCAGAGAACCTTGGCCCCAATGGAGAGCAGAATCCCGGGCTGGACTTCCTTGAATACTACAGAGATGAGTTCCTCAGGAACGAAGCTAAGTACAACACCGATGCATACGGGTTCCCTGTAGATCCGTTCATGGATAAACTCGGTCCGTCTGAGTTCGTACTTGAAGGACACACACATCCGGATATCGGCGTGTTCTTCAGTCACACTGATAAGGTCAGCGGCTCTGCCAGGGCAGCATCTACACCGATTAGCATTTTCGTATGTGATCCTATAAGAAAGGAGATGCTTGCAGCTGTTGGTTCGCAGTTTGCAAAAGCTGAGGTAATAGTATATTCACGAAGCTCTGAAAGAACAAAGAGTGTATCAGAGCCATATCCTGTACAGACAGATGCTGATGGAGTCATTACTATTGCCAGCCAGTGTCTCCGAGTCCCGGGATATTCAGGATCTATCAGATACCGTACACGTCTTGATGGCAAACTGTGCCTGAAAATCAGAATCCTGGTTCCTGACGATGGAAAGGATGGTGAAATGAGCGATGGTTCCTGAAAAGTTTGGTGCGGAATACTACCGCAGTTTCCTCACGAAACGGGGGAAGTCATTCTACGACAGGATCAATAGACAGCTTCTTGAAGAAGACTATTCCGGAAAGATAGTTTTCAATCTGAGCCCGGGTAGTTCCTCTTCAGGCGATGCATTTGCTGCATATAAGGCAATCCGCGATGACCATCCGGAATTCTTTTTCCTGGATCATCACAGCGAATTTATTTCATCCCGGAATACCGGGACACTGAAATATACAGTTCTGTATCCTCCACAGGAAATCAGAAGAATACGGCTTCAGCTCAGGAAGACCATCTTCAGGATAGTAAGAGGTACGGCGGAACGCCCAGAGGAGGAGAGAGAACGGGTTGTCTATGAACGTATAGCTAAGAAGATGTCTTATACAAATCATTATGATGCCAGAGATCATAACGTAGTTGGACCGGTACTTCTGTCCAACGGAGTCTGTGAAGGGCAGAATGCACTTCTCATGCTGTGCCTGAGAAGAGTCGGAATACCCTGCATTAAAGTATATGGAAAAACAAAGGATGGAGGGAGCCATTGCTGGACGATGGCATGGGTCAACGGAATCCCGGTACACTGCGATGTGACCTGGGACAGAGCGGTTGAAGGATGCGTAAGATACAACTACCTTAACCTTTCAGACAAACAGATTGGTGCTGATCACTTTGATTTTTCAGGAGAGCGCACTCCGGTGAGCAGCTCGGACAGAATGAGTTACTACCGTTACAACGGGCTGTGTGTAAGATCTTCCCGTGACCTTGACCGTCAGGTGGCTGCATCTGATATAGGCAAAGATAAAGCGATTCTGCTTCATTTCGATTATAAGCCTCCGAAAGGCGACTACATTGCGGAGATCAGCGGTGCGCTTAACAGAAACAACATACGTGACAAGGTTGTCATCTATACGCACGAAAGTACTAATAATTTTGCAATCATAAAGACTTAATTCATATGAAGGAGGCAAATGATCATGTATCAGTCAGTAATAAGAGATCCCGGCGGGGACGGCCTTATCCGTATCCAGCCTGATGTATGCAGTACACATCGCGCAGTAGTAGATGGAAGCATTCTTATTGTACCGCCGGGTACGCAGGCATTCATCGCTATCAACGGAGTGCTTTCCGAGCCTTATGGACCGGGAAGATATGAAGTTTTCACTGGTGTTGACCCTTTTTTCGTAAGGCTCAGAAACATTATGACACGAGGGGATTCCGCAACATCGGTATCTGTATTCTTCATATCTACAGAGAAAACAAGATTCATACAGACTGGAACTGGAGAAATCCCGTTCACTGAGAAGAGATTCAACATAACAATGAAAGCATTTGCCCGTTGCAGTTATTCAATCTCAATTGCAGATCCGCAGAAAGTGCTCAGACACCTTATCGGAAGCTATGCAAGTGCTTATACAGAAGATGACATGAATCCGCTTCTTGAACAGTCTGTTCTTGGGGCGACCCGTGAAATGATTGCCAGAGAACTCAGAGGATTGAGAGTAGCTGATTTTAACAGATTCCTTTCGCGCATCGGGAAGAACGCTAAGCCGGGAGTCAGATCTAGACTTGAAAGGTTCGGCATCAGACTGGACAGCTTCGAACTTCTTTCAATCAATATACCAGACAACGAGATCAAGAGATTATACGAACTTGAACAGCAATATGCTAAAGGCATAGTCATGACAGATCTTGAAGTCGATCAGATTAAGAGGCTCTGGGGAAATATCAACACCAGGACCTTGGCAGAGATGATGACGGGAATCCCGGCGCGAGGCCCGGGATCATCGGGGGGAGGCACGTCACAGCCTGTAAGTAATAACGGAGGATTTGGTTCCCTCATGATGCAGATGATGCTTATGTCACAGATGATGCCTGCGATGCGCGAGCCTCTTGCTGAGATGACAAGACACACAGATATGTTCCGCGGTGCCTCATCAGATCCACAGGAGAATACATCAACCGCTGAGGCACCTCCGCCAATGCCTGGCAGGAACAGACGCTGCCCGGTCTGTAACGGAAGGATTACAGGAAATGCAGATACATGCCCTGTATGCGGATATGTATTCAGAGAAAGGAGATAGCCATGAATCGTAGATTATTGCAGTCAATGCCGATCCTCATTTCCGCAGTGATGATACCGCAGCTCCTGTTCTGGTGGCTCGCGCCTGCAGGAGCCGATGCGAAAGTGCCGATCTTTATTATCGGAACACTGCTCACTACAGGAATACCGGTAATATGTTTTCTTACATTTCAGAACAGCGTAATTCGCAGGTGTGCAGGGCTTCTGGTCACCGGAGGCATTCTTGAAGCACTTACTATTGCCATAAGTGCGGGGCTACTGATCTTCAATGCCACAGGGAAATCAGCAGTGTGTTCACTCCTTATCATGGTACTGATTTCGGTAGCCGCGCTCATTCCGATGATTGTGAGTTCAAAGAGGATTCCGCTGCAGGGTATCGGAGATAATATCAACGCGGAAATGAGTGACTATTACGACTATGAAGATGATGACGATGATGATAGTGAAGAGGGGTGGACAAGGAACACTATGAATGACATCCAGTACCGCAACTGGAGAAAGCAGCTGATGAGGAGCAGCAGCAAAGCGGATAAAAAAGCGGTGCCGCTGCCGGCAAGGAATAGGTAAGCGTATCAGTATATCTTAAGGAGGTAAAGCCATGGAAAGAGTATGCAGTCGATGCGGATGCACCAGCTTTCATTACAACCGCGGGCTTATGCAGATGGTATGTGACTGGTGCGGACATCCTGTAGACAATGAGCAGGATACTCAGCAGCTCATGCAGTTCGACCGTACATATGCACAGGCTATGGAGCATCTGCGTGTAGGCAACTGGGAGCAGGTCATAAACCTCCTCAGACCGCTGATGAATCAGCATCCATCGGAGAAGAAGCTCTATGCAGCGTTATTCAGAGCGGCCACGCATGACTATGATGATATAGAAATGACAGACCGGAACAGGGCATCAATTGCATCAGATGCATGGGATAAACTGGTCAGGCTGAGAGCAGTAACTGGCGAAATGAGGGTGTATGCAAGGAGAAGAGAAGGTGTACGCCGGGCTGAAATAGAGAAGGAACGTGCCAGAGTTGCCAGGAGCATTCTCCTGGCAGGGCTTCTGAGCTTACTTGCATGGCTGTTCTTCTTCTGCTCGTCTGACTTCCTCGGATTTACAGTAGCCTGTCTGGCAGTGTGGTACATATATAAACTGGTCACGTCAGATTCCATCAGAAGAATCCGGGATTTTGACAGAGAGGTTCCTAACATCAACCGTAACCCGTTCAGATAATCGAAGGAGGCAGCAACAATGAAGAAGTTTACTGATTCGGGCGTATGCTTTGCCCTTTCATCATACAGGATAACGGCTGCGCCGATTAAAGAAGAGGATGAAGATACAGGCATAAGACTTGCTCATAGTATTTGCAGCGATGCATGTTATCTGTCTTCGAACGGGACAGGACAGTCAGCTATCGAACTCCTTCGTATTGACGGAGGGGTCCTGGGCAAAGAAATCGAACACTATCTTACTGTACGGACTTATGACACCTCAGAGAAACTCTGCGTTATGCGGCAGGATGCTATAACAGGAGGCATTGTTTCTGCATTGCACTTAGCCGGATATGAGGCTGAAGAAGTCCCTTATGACACATATCGCAGAAGTGTAATGAAAGCGAATACTGAAAACGTATGGGCTCTTAGGAAACAGGATGTTCAGGAATACGGTATTCACAGAAGTTATCGGACTCCTCCCGTTGTGAGTGCTGTCGATTGGAAGCTCATATATTCATCACTTACAGGGTCGGGATGCAGCATATACATACAGATCATACCATCTCAGCTATCACAGTCAGAGCATTCTATTGTAATGAAAAACACTGCGGAGTGCTCTCAGGCTATTGATGGAGTAATACCTAATCTGAGGGACAGTCTGGCAACATCTGCAGCTGAGAGATGGAAATACTTCGCGGAGAGACAGGATCTGCCATTCGCAGAAGTCAATGTAGCAGTATGCGGTAAGCGTTCAAATGCGGCACTAGTTGCTGCCAGAGTGAAGCAGGCAGTCGACATGCAGTCTTTTTCACTTATCCCTGTAGATGACTTCAGCATGATCACAACATACAACCATCCATGGCAGCTGTCTTCACGCCTGAAAAGGAATGATACAGCAATTTTCAGCAAGTGGACAGCAGAGGAAGTGTCCCATATCTTCCAGCTGCCGTGTCAGCAGGATTACTTTACGGGATTGAAGGGAAACGCTTTTTCACTGATTCCGGAAACTGAACTCATCCCGGCTGAAGCCTCAGAAGGAGGCAAAAACAAGCTTCTGGCAGGCAGCACGGTATTCTCACATAGAGATGTCTATATTCCGTATGATCAGCTTCTCCTCCATACCGCAATTATAGGTAAGACCGGAAGCGGTAAAACTACTCTGCTCAAACAGTTCATATCTGATTTTGACAAGTCCGGCATTCCGGTAATGATACTTGAACCGGTCAAAGCCGAGTACAGATCGTTGCTTGGAACAATGAAAAACAGCAGGATCTACACAGTTGAGAATCCTACTGTTCCGCTGTTGATCAATCCGTTTCGAGTGCCAGGAGAAGTGACCCTTGGAGAATACAGGAGCCATCTCCTGTCTGCATTTAAAGCAGCTTTTTCTCTCCCCGATCCATTGCCTTCGCTGTTCGAAAAAGCTATTTCAGATGCATACAGCTACTATGGATGGTCGGATCTGAGTAAAAGTACTGACGAGGATGTAACAGTCTTTGATATGTCTGATTTCATTCGCATTTTCAAGGGTATCATCAACAATTCAGGTTACAGTACAGAGGTCAAAGGCAACATGATGTCGGGAGGCGCTTTCAGATTGCAGAGTCTTATTGAGAGATGTCCTCAGACTTTTAATACTATCAATTCCACAGATGTGGAGGACCTGATCAATGGGAGAGTCGTCCTGGAAATGGGGAGCCTTGAACCGGAGCAGAAATCTCTGGTGTCAGCAATCATACTGATCAGCATCCTTGCTTATCTGAAGGCAACCAGAAGAGGTAATAACAAACTGAAGAATATCATTCTGATCGACGAAGCACATGCTCTGCTGGATCAGGGTAATGGCATAACAGAAGAAGAGAAATCTCTTAACGTCACCATGAGACAGCTGATGATTAATATTATAACTGAGATTCGCGCCTATGGAGTCGGCATCATATTCTCCGATCAGTCTCCATCAAGAATGGGAGGCTGTATCCTTGATAATGTAGATAACCTTATTTCGTTCAGGCTCAGCGGCCTGGAGGCAGACCTTGTGAAAACCCATATTGGGCTGGATGAAGATGCCTGTAAGGTGCTGCCGCTGCTCTCTGAAGGAGAAATGGTTATCAAAAATCACCTGATCTGCGCACCGCTTGCAATCAGAATGAATATTGACAAGAAGCTGTATGAACTGAAAGAGGTAAGCGATATTCAGGTTGCAGAACAGAGCAGGAACTATCTGATCTCAAATATCAGCAAATATATACCTTACGCAATGTGTGGGGCTGCGGGGTGCAAACGCTGTTCATTTGCTGTAAGGAACAAAGCGAACAATCTTGCAGTTCATATTTTCTCAGAGCAGAGAAGGAGCATGAAGACGGCAGAGGGGATAGCAGGAGTAATAGTATCGTTGCCTGACAGAGTGAGAAGAAACATGCCGGATAAAACGACGCCGGAATGCAGAACGATAGCTGCTTGTACAGCAGTCCAGCTGTTGAATAAATGCAAAGTGGAGTATGGCATATCTGTCAACAGATCCGCTGCTTCAAAACTTCTTGAAGAAATGATGAAGACTGCGGGTACAGAGAAAGGAGGAAGATGAAATGACAGGACTTGAAGGATGTGATCTCGAAATGCAGGATGTTCAGGGAAGTGATTTTGAGATGACAGAAATCACAGATTTTCCTGAAGCAGAAGAGTTGTTGAACTCAGACATCGCCTCTGAAGCAGAAAAGGCAGGAGATTATGCAAGATCATTGGGCTTTGAAAAGGCAGCTGATTATATTGAGAGACATTACGATGGAGATGAGTTTGTACCTGGTGAGCCAATCCGCATCACCACGCGAAACATGTCTCTTGAAGGACTGGAGTCCGAAAATGGAGTCCCGTTTGAACGGCGTACTGCAGAGCTGACAGAGGGATTATCCGTAGAAGGCGTTTTCCCAAACTTTGACAGTAAGCACCACGTGGATCTCGGGGCTGAGGCAAATGACATGAGCTTGCATCAGCAGTTCAATGAATGCAGGAGAGATTTCCAGGATCACATGTATGACAGCCCCAGCAAACTGGAAGGAATAACCTTGGAGGAAATGGATCGTTTAAGCGAACCGCAGGGATACACACCGGAAGGTTATACCTGGCAGCACAATCCGGAAACAGGCAGTTTAGACCTTGTAAAACAGACTGACCATTCAGTTGGCCATACTGGCGGCAACACGTTGTGGGGTCAAAAACCTAGTATAAGATAAAGGAGGTGCAATAATGTATTGGGCAAGTACCAGCATCCTGAAAATGGCAGGACTGATGATTGTATCAATGATTATCGTTGCAGTGTTCATTGAGTTCCTGTCCACAAATAAGCTTAGTAAGTACTTCATTCCAGTAATTGGGCCGATGTCAGAAGGACTTAAAGGCTTTCTCATATTCTCTCTTGGACTGTTTCTTGTTGGTGGTATTGAAGGTGGATATGCTGTATTGCATCCGAATCATATATATCTGACGGATAAAATCGAGTATTTCAATCCGTATATAGGTTATCACTATTGGCCGGATGACGATCAGTTCTGTACTGCTGATGGCGAGAGGATTACCCGTGAAAGAGCGTGGGAATTGTTCGATGAAACGCACGATCTGGTCAGAGATGCAGAGGGCAATGTGATTGAGACATATCCTAAGGGAACGGCACCGGAGTCGGAATACTCTTATCGTTCTGAAGATTGCCCTTATTACCTTTTTAATATGACTGAGGAACAGGAATCTGCTTACTATCAGGCTGAGACGTATGTAGACTGTAATTCTATTTCGCGAGACCGGGTCTACGAGTGGCTGACGGATGAATACATGAATAACTATTCCCCTGAAGTCGCGTCATTTGCGATCGAAGCGATTGAAGAAAATGGTAAAGTCGACTGGCTTGAGGAATGTGAAGAGGCAGTAATTGGTTATACTTGCATAAGAACTGATTTTACACGTGAAGATGTTTATAATCTGTTGATTGAGGATGGATTTACACAGGATGAGGCGGAGACTGCCATTACTAACTGCGATGAACAGTGGCAGTAGACATTTATATATTACGCAATCATCAGCTCCCCCAATTCGCACCTTTAGACAACAGAATTATCGTCATTCAGAATTAAGACAGGCTAAATAGCCTGTTTTTACTTTCAGAGAATTGAGAGGTGCAGATATGACAGAAACTGACAGAAAACAGATCCTTTCATTCGGTGATAATGACAATATAGATCTCGCCGCCAGCCAGATGATTGACCTGGAGGCAGACGGGAATCTTTTGCTTGATTATGATTCTTATGAAGAACCGGATGAAGACGCAGAAGAATCGTCTCCGGTAGATGCTCTTGCAAAGTGTATCAATAAGTTCGGCTATGTTGATATTTGCTGGATTGCCGAAAGAGCGTGTATGGGAGTAAAGGAGACAGGGGAGGCACTTCGAGGCCTTATCTACCGTAACCCCGACGCCTGGAGCGGACGCGAGGAGGATGGATGGGAGATGGCGGATGAATATCTCTCAGGCAACATCCGAGTCAAGCTGACTAAGGCGAGGATTGCCAATAAGAGATACCTTGGACAGTTTGATTACAATATCCGTGCGCTCAAAAAGCTTCTGCCCCCGGAGCTGTCCGCAGAGGAGATAGTAATACCGCTTGGTTCGCCTCTGCTGACAACGGAGATTGTTGACGACTTTATCAATTATCTTTTTGATCTCCCTCCCCACCGCCGCTATTCAGGAACCAGGCACGATGAACTGACAGGCAGCTGGGAAATCCCTGATAAGGAGCGTTTCAGTAAATGCGTCAGAGCAAAAATCACATATGGAACTGACCGCGTTAACGGAATACAGATACTGCAGGATAGATTGAACCATAAGATTACAAGCCCGACTGATGAGGTCCGGTCGGATTCATCTAAGACAGGCACGGTAAGAATTGTCAATCAGGAGGAAGCAGCTGCAGCAAATGAAAAAGGTGATATGCAGGAAGAGGAGTTCCGTAAGTGGCTCTGGTCTGATGATGAGCGCAAATACTACCTGCTTAACAAGGTGTCGAGACTTTATGACAGCAATGTGACAAGGCGTTTTGATGGCAGTATGCTTGAGCTTCCGGGTCTGGCAGAAGGAGTAACCTTATTCAGCTATATACGGGATCATGTTGCAGCGATAGTCTTCGGGGCGGGATGTACCCTTCTGGCTATGGACACTGGTGCGGGGAAAACTTACGTCATGATCATATCGGCTATGGAGCTGATCAGACTTGGCCTGGCTAAGAAGTGCATGTTTGTAGTTCCCACTGATCTGGTAGGTCAGTGGCACGAGGTCTTTATGAGACTGTATCCCGATGCGAAAGTGCTCACTGTAGATTCGAAGAATTACAGCGGAAATCGCAAGGACAGGGTACTGCAGGACATCAGAGATAATGACTATGACGGCATCATTATAGCGTACAGCTGTTTTGACGATATCCCCCTCTCACGTCAGCATTTTATTAAACATTTAACTGAAGAGCGGGATAAGCTTGAAAAGGCTCTCAGAGAGAAGAAGGATGAATCTACCTCCAGACTCAGGAAGAGATATAAGAATGCCTGCGAGAAACTCGGAAAGGCGGCTGTCGCTGAAGATGCATCCAAAAGCATAGTCTGCTTTGATCAGCTCGGGATAGACAGGCTCTATATCGATGAAGCTCATACATATAAGAACCTCTCAATAGAGACATCTATCAAGGGTGTGTATGGCATCAGCACCAATGGCAGTGACAAATGCAACGGTATGCTTGAGAAGGTCTATCACATTCAGAAGAAAAACCACGGTGGCGGGGTTGTCATGGCAACAGGAACACCGGTCACAAACTCTATTACTGACCTGTTCGTCTTCCAGAAGTACCTTCAGAACGGAACACTTGAGGCCGTAGAGTTATCCAGCTTCGATGCCTGGACTGGCATGTTTGCAAAGCAGAAGACTGAATTCGAAATCGCCGTAGACACAAGCACATACCGTCAGGCTACGAGATTCTCAGAATTCCATAATATTCCACAGCTTACCTCAATGCTTTCCAAAATCGCAAGATTCCAGAATATCGAAGAAAGAGAAGGGATTCCGGCTTTTACCGGATACAAAGATGTGATAGTTACGAGGTCAGCATATCTCAGATGGTTTCTTGAAGACATCTCAAGACGTGCGGATAAAGTCCATAAACGCAAGGTAAAGCGCACCGAGGATAATATGCTCAAGATTACTATTGACGGAAGGCTGGCGGCTCTCGATATCCGTCTTGTAAGACCTGAAATAACCGATCCGGGACCGACGAAGGTGTCTGAGTGCGCAGAAAGAGCTGCTCTCATATATTTCAAAACCAGGGAGAACAGATCGACTCAGCTCATTTTCTGTGATAGCTCAACCCCTAAGAAGGGATTCAATGTATATGATGAACTTAAGAGAATGCTGATCTTCTATGGTGTACGAGCTGAAGAAATCGCATTCATACACGATGCAAAGTCGGCAGCAAAGAGGGATAAGCTCTTTCGTGACTTCAGAGCAGGCAGAATCAGGATTCTGGTTGGGTCGAGTCCCAAGCTTGGTCTGGGTGTAAATGTACAGGATAAAATCATTGCGGTACATCATCTGGATATTCCGTGGAAGCCGGCCGAATGGGTGCAGAGAGAAGCCAGGGCATTCAGACCAGGTAATGAAAACTCTGAGGTCGATGTATACAGATACATTACAGAAGGAAGCTTTGACGCATATTCATGGCAGATTCTTGAGACCAAGCAGAGCATCATAGAGAATCTTCTGTCGGGAATGAGCACATCGTCAACCTGCCTCGATGTCGATGATGCTGTGCTCACATTTGCTGAAGTCAAAGCTCTTACGGTAGGCAATCCGCTCCTTAGACAGCGCTTTGAAGTCAGTAACGAATTGAGAAGGGTAACTGCGCTTCGCAACAAGCATGCAGAGAGTCACACTAAACTTGAACTCAGGAATGCAGAGCTTCCGGGCATTATTGCTGATAAGCAGCGTGAATATACTACTTGCTGTGAAGATGCGAAGTACACAGCTTCGGCAAAGGCGGTGCTGGAAACGACAAGAGCAGTAAGCAGGAAAAAAGCAGCTCAGGACCGCAGAGAACTGCGCAATAAAATATCAGAAGAGCTGCAGCATAATGTAATGATGGATACAGAGCGCAAAGCCGCGGAATACAGAGGCTTCTCAATCATACTGCCCGCAGCTATGAGCGCTGAATACCCGTATGTACTTCTCGAACGTGCCGGCAGATACCGTGTGTATCTTGGTAACAAGGAACTCCGCATCCTGACAAGAATTGACAATGAAATAGATGGTCTGCAGGAGCGTGCAGACCTGATCGGACAGGAGATAGATTCACTTTACAGGGAAAAAATCGAAAATGACAGAGAGCTTGCTCTGAATCCGGGATATGATGCCAGAATCAGACAGCTTAAGGCAAAATTGAGAGTAATAGAAGCACAGTTAGGAGTAACAGCATGAATAGCAAAGATGTAAAAGGGAAAGACATTGATTTCAAGAGCATTCCGGCGCTCAGCGTTGAGGATGCTGTAGACAAACTTACGAACATGTATGGAAGTGTGATCAACAGTCATATGAGTCTCGGGCTGTTGCCGTCAGTGATGATGTGGGGGCCGCCTGGTGCTGGTAAAAGCCAGGCGGTGAGACAAATCGCAGATAAGCTGGCAGCGATTACAAACAGGAAAACCTTTGTGACCGATGTCAGACTGATTCTGTTCAATCCGATAGACCTCAGAGGTATACCAACCGCCAATGATGACAGGACACGTGCGGTCTGGCTGAAACCGGAGATATTTGACATGGATCCGTCAGACAGCATCATCAACATCCTTTTCCTGGATGAGATAACATCAGCACCGCAGTCCGTACAGGCCGCGGCATACCAGATCACACTGGACAGGACAATAGGGGAACACAGACTGCCGGATAACTGCATAGTTATCGCAGCCGGCAATCGTGTAACAGATAAGTCGGTAGCGTACAAGATGCCTAAAGCTCTTGCCAACAGGCTTATGCATATTGAAATCTCAGTAACCATGGAGTCGTGGCACCGCTGGGCAGTCATGAATGGCATCAATGAAAAGGTAACAGGGTTTCTCTCATTCAGACCTGACAGACTGATGACATTTGACAGATCCGGGGATGATGTGGCTTTCGCTACACCAAGGTCCTGGGAGAAGGTCAGTAACATTCTGAATTATGTCGATGGAGATGTCAGTAAAGTACATGCACTGATTTCTGGCATCATTGGAATGGGTACAGCGATGGAATTCAGCAGCTGGGCAAGAGTATATAATAAGCTGCCGGATATAGAAGACATTTTCAATGGCAGAAACGCAGCCGTTCCCAAATCCCCGGATGCGCTGTATGCACTGATCTCAGGTATGGCAAAATACGCATATGAACACAGAGGAGAACTTAGCAGGATAGCAAATTCAATAAGATATGCGAGCAGGCTTCCCCCTGATTTCTCGGCAATCCTGCTTAAAGACTACATATTCTTAGAAGAAGGATATAAAGAAAGGCTCCTTACTATACCGGAATTCGTCAGCTGGGCAGAATCACACGGAAAGCTGCTGAGTAGTATCAGATAGGAGCAGATATGGAACTTAGTGAAAAAGACAAAATCAGATACACAAGAAGAATTCTGATTGCACGCATGAGAATACTCGCAAAGAATGGTTTCTATGGGCTGCTGCTGATGCATACTAAGTTTGCACTTGACGAATCTGTGGAAACCGCAGCGACAGACGGTAATAAGATTATTTTTGCACCTTCATTTATGGACCGCTTAACTGACATAGAGCTTGTTTTTGTGCTGCATCATGAGATAATGCATATCGTTCTGAGACATATATCGAGAACAGGGACAAGAGATAAGTTCCTGTTCAACGTGGCGTGCGACATTGTCGTAAATTCAAATATTCTGTACGCCAATGGGAATGACTTGTCATCCATAACTATAGGAGCAGAGGGCGCTTCGATGCATAAAGCACCTGACGGGTGCGAGGGATATCATTACACTGCAGAGGAAGTTTATGACATGCTCATTCATGAAGGAAAAGATGCAGACGGCTACATACTGACAGATAATCACTCGAAGTGGGGAGAAATCCGTGATGACTGCACCGATGCATTGTGGACAGAATGGATCCGGGATGCATATGAGGCAGCAATGAGAAGAAAAACGGATCTTCCGGCAGGTGTTGAAAGAACTTTGAAAGATCTGCTCACCCCTAAGATCGATTGGCGTGAATTACTGCATGATTTCATTCAGGAAGAGATAACGGATTATACATTTGCCCCACCGGACAGAAGATATGCGGAAACAGGCTTCTTTCTGCCCGACTACAATGATAGGGATACAGTCATGAAGAAAATCGTGTTCTGGATAGATACATCAGGGTCAATAACTGATGACGAAATCAGGGAGGCATATTCAGAAATCGCAGGAGCAATAAAACAGTTTAATGGAAAGATGGATGGAATGCTGGGATTTTTCGATGCCGCTGTTTACCCACCGGTGCCTTTCATCTCAGAGAGAGATCTTATGAGTATTAAGCCGATAGGAGCGGGCGGCACAGACTTCTATGTGCTCTTTAATTATATGAATGAATATATGGCGGATGAAGAGATAGCCAGCATCATCATACTTACAGACGGAATAGCTGAGTTTCCTCCTGAAACAGCCGCCAATGGGATTCCTGTACTGTGGATC
This sequence comes from Anaerovoracaceae bacterium, assembly GCA_045112795.1. Classification (GTDB taxonomy): domain Bacteria; phylum Bacillota; class Clostridia; order Peptostreptococcales; family Anaerovoracaceae; genus Crickella. The sequence goes on from JBGUIG010000149.1 coordinate 20,091, forward strand.
ATGAACAATGATCTTAGAACTCCGCCGTGGGGTAGAAGTGTGGTGATTGTATAAAATTACAAATAATAAAGGCTCTTTATTAAGTACACACAAAACACTGGAATTTCTATTTGAATATGATACAGTGTTTGATAGGTGATAGGAGAAAGGAGCCGCAGCATGAGAAGGGTACATGTTTTTTTCGATTTTGACACTGCAGAGACCAGAATAGACGACTCTGCTTCACGGCTTTCTAAATGGCGTGTCCGTGCTAAAGAAGAAGACAAGGAGGATCCGCGTGAAAATCTTCACATGATCAGCTCCGCAGGGGCAAAAGGCATTGTTAGATATGCGAATACACTGACGATGGCAATTTTGCTGTCGTTGCTTGCTCAGGGAACTCCGGCCGAGGAGAGTGTTTACATTGATCTGTACGAGCAGTTCAAAGTTCCTAATGTTGATGAGGACAAGAACACAAGTGAGTCTATAAGTAAAGCCGTCGGTCATATGAATAAATGCCTTGCGTCAAGGTTTGACTTTTTCGAAATAAAGAGCATTAAAGATAACTCAGCTCGTTATCCGCATAAAAAATACAGATTTACTACGAAAATCAACAGTGAGCAGCTGGATATCAGCTGGGATATGTCATGCTCCAACCCAGATATTATTGAGAAATATCATCTCGATGAGAATTGGAAGAAGAAAATTGAAAAAAAGAATACTTCGCAACTGAAGCAAACAGATAATAGTAATACAAATATTAAGCTGCAGCAGACTTATGATATAGAAAGCGTTGAAGAGAAAGCAGTATGGGATGATCTCGCATTGGATAATCTTAAAATGCAATACAATTATATCGTGGAAGATCTCAATCCAAAACTTCTTCCGCAGGTCAAGGTTGCAGGAAGCCTATACAATAGTCTGCCGGATTTCATCTGTGATGTTCTGCTCAAGCAGAACAGAGAAGTTTCGAAAGAAAATTCTTTTTCTATTCTTGATGGTGGAGTGGGATCAGGCAAAACATACAGCTTGTTTGAAACAGCGCGCAGACTTGTAGCAGATGGCAATAGGGTGATCGCTTTTGAACTGTCCGATGTATACAATGAACAGGGAACGGGTTCTCTGATTAGATATATTTGCCGTTTCATCAAGGGAAATATCAATGAAGATGATGAACTCAGACTCAGGAATCTCCTTACCTATGATCCGGAGCTGAAAGCTGACAGTCATGAAAAGATTGTTTTCATTATAGATGGAATCGACGAAGTAAGTTCCCTGCAGTATCGTTCATTTGCTGTAGAACTTAACAAAATCGCAAGAATTGCAAATCCGCATGTTTTCTTTATCCTCGGAACACGTAATGCGGACGACTTCCTTCATAGCAGCGGCCTTACGGAAGGCAGATCTGTGTTCAGAAGGTGGGATAATATATCGATAGTGGATATAAATTATGAGACTGTACTGCTCGCGGAAGAGGAAGATCTTCGTAACATTATGGTGAATAATCCTATTACAAGGACGCCTCTGTTTGTCAGCTATTACAGAGAAAATCAAGCACTCGCAAAGGGGGCAGCGCAGGATTCGAGAGGGTTCCTCGGCAGCTATGGCAGTGACATCAATGTAGAGAAAATAAAGACGATCAATAACTATTACGATCTGTTTTATTCCCGCACTGAGCTTCTGTGTGCTCATGCCAAGAAGAATAATATCAATCCGTCATGGTATTCTGCGGTACTTCCTTGCCTAGCATATTATATGCATCAGTACAGCAAAAGAGACTTTGACTGCAGCACTATCGAAGAACTCTTTGACTCAGACAGATGCGGCATAGAATTCAAGTGGTTCAACAGATCATTTACAGAGGAATATGGAGCATTCAGAAATCTATTTCCTGACGAGAAGCTGAATCAGCTCCTCGGTACCAGAATCGTTAAGACAGTATCCGGAAAAGCCGACACATACAAATTTGAACATGAGGAATATATGTATTTCCTTGCTGCGCTCTTTGCGTCACAGGTGATTCGCAAAACTGACGATGAAAAGGTCAGAAATGCTGTTCTTGAAAAGATAGATGAAAGGACTTCATTATATGTAGATGACAGACTTGGTAAGATGCTGTATATCCCGTTTGCACGATACACATTCATGGATTCAGTCAAAAACCGGCCGTTAATCAGCCAAGCCATTACCTCAAGCCGTCGTGGAAGAAAACCAGCCAATGACTTCGATGCGTTTGATCCGAAGCTTTTCCAGATTGCTGCTAATGTTGCTTATGAGAGTAAGGATGTTTATGACGAGGCCAAAATTCTGACCCAAATATTCCTGAAGTATCAGGAGAGCAGACATAAAAGCAGATCCCGTACGAATGTCAAAGAAGACTTTGAAACATGGAAGATGATCAATAATGTCAATGTGATTGATTATTCCATGATTACCAGGAGGAGCAAAGATCCAAGAAAATGGGAAATGCTCCAGACTATCGAATCTGATCTCAGCAAGTGCGCAACTGTTGTTCTGAGAGATGCATTTGAGGCATTTGAATGCCCTGAAAAGACTTCATCCTTTGCGAAGAGGGGCTTTGCAAAGGATTTCCCACTTGAACAGGAAATGTTGCTGAAGTATGTTGAAGAACTGACGGAATACATTAAGAAAAGAAAGATGCCAACGCTGAATCTGGGACGTTTTCCGGTCGAGCTCCTTTCTCGCCTGATTTCGAATATTGGTGCCGCAAAGCAGGAGATGGCCAAATATCAGCATAATGTGTTCAAGAAAAACGATGCTGCTATTGACAGTCTTGATGATGCATTAAAGTTCCATACACATGCGCTGCAGTTCCGGGAGACTTTGATCAGTAAGATTGATGATTATATCGATTCATCAGAATCTTTTGACAAGGAAAGACTTGAGAGAGAGAATGATTACCTAATCAAACTGAAAGAAAGCCGCAAGGACATAAGCGTAATCAGAAGCCTTATTACCCTCGGAACAGATAATTACTACTTTGGGGACTATGTCAGTGACTATGAACAAGCAAATAAAGACCCCAACTATGTCATCGACTATGAACAAGCAAAGAAAGAACTGGAGGAGGCTGTATCAGAATATCACAACAAGGCCCTTGAAAGACATGGAATTGATCCGAGAAAGTTTGGTTCACTGAGCTACTGCAAGGAATATCCCGTAAAAAGAACGCTGAATGTTCAGGAGATCCCGCATGTCGGAGCGGAACCGTTCGTAATTTGCAGAAGAGCTGCAGGAGCATACTATCTGCTTTTTGACAAGACAATCAAGGAAATCGCTTCTAAAAAGGTATCCAAAGATAAAGAAGCAGTAACGGAACTTAAAAGGTATGCCGCAAAACTGATTAAGAACCAGTTTGCTTACCTGAAAGCAACATATACATTTTTGTATGAAGCGTGTTCATATCTTGATGAAGAGGATGGTCAGTATAAGCTTGACCGGGTCAAACTTGAGATAAATGCTAAGGAAATCGACGGTATGTGGACTGACACCAGAGACAAATTCATCAAGACTATCCCACGCCTTGATAAGATAAGTACTTATGAAAGTAGTGAACCCGGAAAGAACCTTATCGAAAGAATATTCAACATGTATAAGGAACTTCATCCGCTCAGCCAGGAAACACTCAGCTTTGCACCAGAGGAGGATGATAAGAAATGATAAGATTCACAATGCCAGACTCTTCCCTGTCAAGGGAAGAGCGGATCAGACAACTCGATGCGCAGTTTGATGACTTCCTTAGTTCAAATGAACTTGGAGAATATCTTAGAATTCTTAAAATATCAAGTAAGCATCCCCGGGATATATTTGAAGACCTGAAAACATACAATACAAGAAAGGGTGCAGACGGAAAGGTATATGAGTCACAGGAAGCGCCTCTTAATGAATTCCTGGAGGACAACAAGGATAAACTGTTCCCTTTGTATGATGAAATGGGACTGGTTTCGATTAATAAGCCGATTGGCAACGGTTTTGATACTATTATTGTGCTTGGCGGATCTGCGAACGCAAATTATGACAGAACGACTGCCGCTTACGGGTATGTAGACGAAAATGTAATTGAAGTTACTGCATTGAGCTGTTTCAGGCCAATACCTCCTGTCGAAAGAAAGAACTGTAAACACCCCGGAACATATGAAACTGAGTTTGGCTCACTCCTCTTTGCATTTAACAGCTTGTTCACAATTACTGAAGAGCCCGACTTAGAAATCAAGGACTTCCCGAGAAATCTGAACTTGGCTGAGAATATCAGATGTTATCATGACGAGTCCGGCAGAATATACAGATTATTTTCATCCCCATCACTCAATGACAAAGAAAGGCCGGGTACATATGATACGGTCGTTCATTACCTGAAAAACATTGATGATAAACCACACCGTATTCTGGTAATAACAAATAATCAGTATTGTAATTATCAGTTTATTCCGTTTGCAAAAGCATTACTTGAGAGTGGGCATGATAATATTGATTTTGAAATAGTTGGCTGCAGCGATGATGAACATCTTACAAATGTCGAGAAGTACAAAGTAGGACAGTTCAACGGAGATATAAGGTCAACCTGCGAATGGATAGATAAATTCCGCATCAGTCTTGTCAAATAGTGAGACATAGATCCCTCATTCTCCCCCCAGCATAAGAATAATACAGCACATTAAGATGGTGTCAGGATAAATGATACCATCTTTTTTCGTTCTGATGCCGGTGTGAATGATTGCTAGATAGAAAAGGAGTGAAATGGAATGGAGTTCAGCAATGTAAATATAATCAGACTCTCTGACGGCTCAGGTGAAACCCCCAAACTTCATGTGCTGCATAATTTTGATTATCAGGGCGATGAATACATCTGTGTTAGAAATCTCAATAATGCAGAAGACATGCCATATGGGAACTGTTTTTTCATGAAGGTGATAAAGGGAATTGATGGGCATAGAGGATGTATGCGGATCTGGGATATTGAAACCGCAGATAAATTAAGACAGATAGTCGGAAGCACAATCTTTCTTAGTGAGAAACTGGAAAATAAAATGCCGAAAGTCACTGTAATGTATGACTTCAAACATGAAAAGAAAAAAGATCTGCTAATTGACGAGATGCGCTATACATATCTGCGGAGAAAGCCAGATGGCAAAATAGGATGCGACAGACTTGGAGAAAGGGTAAAGCAATATTCAGAATGGCTATCATCAGAACAAGGGCGGTCAATCTTAGAAAAATTGCAGAATAACAGGCAAAAGTTATCTGTTCTGTACGAAACGATACATAATGGTCAGCAGTATTACTATCTTAGAGAAAAAAGTCAAAAGACGGAGTCCTGGTATTTCAGCCAATTAGTAAATAAAGAAAAAGAGCTGCCTGTCTACAAACGAGTTAATAATGAGGCGCTTGCAGAAGAATTATGGAGCGAAACAATCAGAGAAATAACGTACCCCCAAATCCCCCCTCAACACTGAATAATTACGTTCATTAGAATATAATCAGAGCTTTGCTTTGCCGGAAACAGACACCGAGGTTTTCTGATTTATGCAATGGGATTCGATGAATGATAACATCGAACCGGGAAGGAGGCAGAATGAACGCAATGAAGAAGCTTACGAATCTTAATAATGAGTTGATGGAAGCTGAATCTATTGTATCAGACAGACAGGATATTGCTGCTGCTGCTGATTATGATGACCTGGAGCTCGATTTCACCAAACTGGACATTGAAGAAGTTGATGAATCTGAGCTGGATCCGGAAAAACTGATGGAGTCAGTCGAATCTGAGATACCGCTCGATGATAGTGTAAAGCGTTATTTTTCAGAAATCAGCAAACATCCTTTGCTTACTACCGAAGAAGAGATACGTTTTGCCAGATTGATGAAAACCGGAAGTGAAGAAGAAAAAGAGTTTGCAAAAGAAAAGATGATTAACAGCAATCTGAGGTTGGTTATCAGCATTGCTAAGAAGCATATAAGGAAAGGGCTTCCTCTTCTCGACCTTATACAGGAAGGCAACATCGGATTGATCAGAGCGGTAGAAAGATTTGATCCTGAACTGGGATATAAGTTTTCTACATATGCAACCTGGTGGATTAAGCAGGCAATCTGCAGGGCAATTGCCGATAAGGGAAGAACTATCCGCTTGCCGGTACACATGGTCGAACAAGTCAACAAACTCAACAAGATCAGAAAAGAACTGGAACAGGAAATCGGAGATGAGCCGACAGATCAGGAAATAGCCGAGAGAATGGGAGCATCTATAGAGTATGTTCAAAGTCTTAAGCGGTATGCAAAGGATACAATTTCTTATGATATTCCGGTTAAAGATGATAAGGACAGCACTTTGAAAGATTTCATTTCTGATGATCGTGCACTTACTCAGGATGAACTTATAGATTTTCAGTACTGTATGACGAAGCTTTGTGAGATCATGAACGCTAAGCTTTCAAGCAAAGAGAGATATGTTGTCACCTGCAGGCTTGGACTGCCTTTCAAAATGTTTGTTGTACACCCTGAATCAGGCGTTACAGAGGAACTCGTGAATGACAAATATCATGAAGATCTACCTATAAGACTCGAAGTTGGAGACCTTGATAAGTGGACAATTGGAGATGTGAGGACTCTTGAGGAGCTCGGACAAAACATGGGGATTACACGTGAAAGAGTCAGACAGATACAAGTGAAAGGTAACAGCAAGTTAGAAGGTGCCAACAAGAGACTTTGGAAAGTATGATGGGAGGTTTCCAATGACAGATAAATTAACCGAGTTCGCGCAGAGTATCGCTGATAATATGCAGGAAATAAAGGCTTTGTACGAATATGACCAGGATTATACCGATTTTATCCTCCTGGGACGTCTAGCAATTATTAGTGGCAATCTGAGAATGCTCTTATGTGATTTTGAGAAAATTCGCAGATTAGCCCCGGAAACGGATAATGAGATAGACAATGCGAAATACTATTCCAGACAATACATAGAACTTGCGACGAGACTTCTTGAAAATGAAGTGATAAGGGATGAGGATCTTGGTGGGATTAATGATTTGCTTGCCCACGTTGAGGATTCATTAGCTGCACTCAGATTGAAAATTGAGAAAGTGACAGAAATACATGGGAATAAAAGTGAAGAAAATCCTGAAAGGACGACACTCGATATTATTACGGGCTATGTGGATGAACTACCGGTTCTCACGGAAGATGAAGTTATGGAGCTGCTTGACAGGATCCAGCAAGGAGATGAGAAAGCAAGAGATAAGATTGTAATGGCGCATCTCAAAACTGTGTGTAACATAGCCACAGAGTTCACTGACCGTGGACTTGAAACGGTGGATCTTCTGAGCCAGGGTATTAATGCACTGTACAGGGCAGTTGATACCTATAAAAGTCAATGGAGTTGTTGCTTTGCGGAGTATGCGGTATGGATGATCAAGATGGCAATCCGCCGTGAATTAAGCAGAATACATTACAGAGGAACAATCCCGGCGAATATGGTAGCTCCTATCCACAAAGCGCTTACTGCAGCGCGGGAACTTCTGGCTGAACTGCAGCGTGAACCGACTGACGAGGAGATTGCAGAAAAGCTCGGAATGCCTGCAGATGAAGTAAAAGAGATAATGCAGCATGTCAGAGAGACAGCGAATATGAAGCTTTGCGATGAGAGCGACCTGTCTGAGCTGCATACTAAATAGAAATGATCAGGGAGGTGACAGTTATGATTGAAATCATTCTGTTGGCAATAGTCTTTTTTATCATTTTCAGAGCCCTGGCGGAAAGGATCAGGAAATAGGACATGAAAAGCAAAACAAGAGAGGATGGTGCAGCTCCAAGCTGCACCATCAGTGAGATGCAGGCTTTTATCGAGCATGCTGACAGAGAAAAACCTGAACTGAAAAGAAGTGTCGGAGTTATCTGTTCTTTGCTTGAAAAAGAGCAGATTCCCGTAAGATATATAGGCTCGACAATACCCAAATGCTTTGATAGAGTGGCTGTAAAGTTTCGCATCAACTATTCATCTATACTCTCCTACGGAACTGTAGCAGAGTATAGCATTTCCTATACAGACTGCGAGGAAGAGGGCCAGGAGAGCGAGTGGAATCTCAGTGCGGTGGTTAAGATCGGGATAAATGACAGAGGATACAGATGGTGGCGCTTTGGCGGTGAAGATCATTTTGATCAGAAATACAGAGCTATAAGGCGTAATTTCAGCGATAAAACAGGATTGACAGCGTACTGTGAAGGGGCTGTGTTTGATGATAGGAGAAACTCCTGGTTTATTCGCATGCCTGAAATCAAAGGGCGCATATACGATCCTGATGATCTGGCAGCTTACTATCATCGTCTGTGCGATGGGGTTAAAGAGCTAATAAGAATGATTAAAGGAACCGAAGCAGTCCCTCGCATAAGCAGAGTTGACTCTGATGCTGTGATACATTTTGAAATCGCCTTTGACGAAGAAATCGTTTTTGATTTCTTAGATGAAAAAGTTCCTGAGGTAGAGTGGGAAACCTGCGATCGCGAAGATTATGACGAGAGTACCCGATGGAGGTAATGTTAGAGGATAGACAACGCTATTAACAGGCAGCCCCACAGCCCCACGAACCCCCCGGCACCTTACCAATCCGGCGACATATAGTATAGGTAGAAAAATAATACTATGTGCCGGGAAAGGAGGTGCAGTATGAATAGAAAGCTGAGAAAAGCAGTGGTTATCCTGATGGCGCTTATGCTCAGTTGCTTAGTGTCCTGCAGTTATGCGCATGAAGCAGATTATGAAGAACCGAACAGTGGTGCAGATAGCTACCAGGAAATCGAAGCGGATGATAAAGAATATGTCTCTGATACTGAAGATGATGATTGGGATATGCCTGATGACTCAGAGTATGAAAGTGATGTATATATCCCTGAAGACACCGGTATTGTAAGAGACACAGGTGGCAGGGATCAGCTGCGCGAAGATATGTACTGGGAGACTTCAATGCTGAATCCTGACGTATGTCTGATCGGAGGCAGCTTTGACCGCAATGACATTTATGCAATGCCTTACAGTGGATTCTGGATCAGGGATTACAGCACAAGGTCGGAAAACGGACGGGATCCGCAGACTGGCGATGAAACAACATTTACGTTTTACCACTTCACCTATGATGATGGTCTGACCTTAGAGGATCTTGACAGCCGCAAGGCAGCAATTGACAGGCAGGCAGACGAGATCATTTCAATGATTCCGGTCAGCGCTGATACATGGACACAGATCAGCATCGTTCACGATGAGCTGTGCAGACTTATCACATATGATAAAGATGCGTCAAATCTCCACCGCTTTGATGCGTATGGAGCTTTGGTTGATCATGAGGCTGTCTGCAACGCTTATGCGTGCGCTTTTAACCACATTATGAATAGACTTGGTTTGAGTGCAAAGCGTATGTACTCAGATGATCATGCATGGAGCGTTGTCGGAATTTCGTCAGAACAGAATTATATTGATGTTACATGGGATGATACCGATTTGTATGACCGGTACGGAAATGAGTATGTAAATCATGCGTATCTGTTTCTGACATTGGATGAAATTGAACTTATCCCTCAGCATCATAATATTTCAACGGATTTGATCTCAGAATCGTATGGTGCAGATTACTGCAACTATCACATGCATGAAGGATATTACATGTATGACTGCAGCTGGGATGAACTGGTGAACATATTCAGAGAGCAATATGACGCGGGTACCAACATGTTGACTGTCAGATTCGCCTATCAGGACGATTATGATATTGTTAAACAGTGGGAGGCAGCAGACAGCAAGGAACTCAATAAACTCATGGGAGAGATTGGGTATACAGGCGGCTATTATACCTGGTTCAAGGATGAAGTAAGAACACTGTCTATTGGGCTGTACGCTGACCCGCAGTGACAATAAGAAGAAATGCCTGGTTGCCGGAAGCGTATCATTTGCAATCAGGCAATTGAAAGCGCTCTGATTTGTATGGAGGTATATTATGGACCTTAAAATATTTACTAACAACATTGAGGGGGATGCCCTTAATCAAATATATACGCTTGCAAAACATCCTGCTTTTGCGGACGCGAAAATCCGAATCATGCCGGATGTGCATGCCGGTAAAGGCTGTGTTATTGGGTTTACCGCGGATCTCGGCGATAAGGTGGTCCCTAATCTGGTAGGTGTTGACATTGGCTGCGGAATGCTTACGGTAAAACTTGGTAAAATAGGCGTAGATTTTGAAAAGCTTGACAAGGTTGTCAGAGAGAATGTTCCAAGTGGCCGTGAGGTTCAGGAAACGAGCAACAAATGGTCAAAGCTTACTCAGCTCAGATGCTATGGCGCGTTAAAAGAGATTGACAGGCTGCATCGCAGTATGGGTACTCTGGGAGGAGGTAATCACTTCATTGAGATTGATGAGGATGATGATAATAACAAATACCTGATTATCCATACAGGAAGCAGGAATCTTGGCAAGCAAGTTGCCGAGTATTATCAGCAGCTGGCAATTGAAACCAGGCAGAGCAAAGAAGGATTTGAGAAGATGCAGGGAATACCGAAGGATCTTTGTTATCTCACAGAAGGATACAGGGAGGACTATCTTCACGATATGATTCTTTGTCAGGAATTTGCATCTGACAACAGGTATTCAATTGCTGCAGCAATTCTTCACGGTATGGATTGGATGAAAAACTGTGATATTCGTGATGAGAGTTGTTCTTTTGAAACGATCCACAACTATATCGAGCCTGGAACCAACATTATCCGAAAAGGTGCGATAGCCGCTTATGAAGGACAGATAGTACTGATTCCAATGAATATGCGTGATGGATGCATCATTGGAACCGGGAAAGGAAATCCCGACTGGAACTGTTCTGCACCACATGGAGCAGGGAGGCTGGTCAGCAGAAGTGCAGCCAAAGAGCTTATTACACTTGAAGAATTCCGGGAATCAATGGAAGGAATCTATACCACATCAGTAAACAATTCAACAATAGATGAGTCTCCAATGGCATACAAACCGATGGAAGAAATCATCGAAAAGATTACCGATACCGTGGAAATAGATAGGATAATTAAACCTAAATATAATTTCAAAGCGTCAGAGTAATAAACACTAGGAGGCAAGGAGCAATTATGAAAGTGCTTGTAATACCTGATGTACACCTGAAATACTGGATGTTTAGCAGAGCTGCCGAGATAATGAGATCCCGTGCAGCAGACAAGGTAGTCTGCCTGATGGACATTCCGGACGACTGGAACGCGGAGTATGACCGTCAGCTGTATGTCGACACCTTTGACGCGGCGATTGCTTTTCAGAAAGAGTTCCCGGGCACTTTGTGGTGTTACGGAAATCATGATGTATCGTATTTGTGGGAGCTGCTGGAAAGCGGTTATTCGAAAATGTGCGCGTGCACTGTACGTGAGAAACTTGATGAGCTTACAAAGCAGATCCCCGATGAACAGCTTGCATTCGTCCACAAGATAGACAATGTCCTGTTCCTTCACGGCGGCCTGAATAAGTACTTTATCTCGAAATACTTTACCGCGGACGAAGCAGAAGATACTGATACTGTGGTCAGCAAAATCAATACTTTCGGCGTGGACGAAATGTGGGAGGATCCATCAATGACGGAGTTCTCTCCGATTTGGCATCGCCCGCATAATTATCCTGATGACAAGATGTACAAAGCAGATTCGCTGCTTCAGGTCGTCGGACACACACCGGTAACGGAAATTACCAGAGACAGAAACGTTATCACATGCGATGTCTTTTCAACCTACCGCAACGGTGCTCCAATTGGAACACAGGAATTTCTGCTTATCGATACTGCGACATGGGAGTTTAGCGGTATCAAATGACCAGTACCGAAACCAGGACATGTCACGTAGTATGATCAAATCGGCACCGAACTCGAACATGCCGGGAGTCTGATCATAAACCTAATCCTAAGACAAGACTTGAATGAGGAGATAAATATATGAAGAAGAGAAGCACTAAGGAAATGGCAGTGGAAGAGTGGGGCGGCGAACCAAGAAGAGTCGAAATTCTTGCTGCTTTCGGAATCGAAGAGACGGGCAGGGAATATCTTGCTTTCACTGAGGATGAAAAGCCGGATGCCAGCGGCCATTACAACGTAGAGGTTGTGAGAATCAATACTTCATCCTGGCCGGCAATGAGTGAAGAAATCGAAGATGAAAAGGAGCGTGACAGAGTGTTCTATGAACTTGACCGGATGATCAGATACAAGGGGGACGGACTTCCTGATGGACTCTATCTTGTCTCTCTGCCGGAAATGATCAGACCGGGTGCCATGCCGAGCTAAACAACATTACACAGGTGCCATGCCGAGCTAAACAACACAGGAGCAACTAATGTATGAAGACATAACAATTACAACTGAATTACGCAGAGAGATGACGGAGCATGTCATCCCTGCAGCCATGGAGTTCAGCAGGGACATATCGGGCTTTGCCTTATATGAAGACATAGACTGCATGGACGGAATACGGGTTGAAGATCAGTTTGAAGATGGCGAATTTGCCGGGGCATACAGTCTGACGTATAAAGCAGGAGAGGGAGAGGGGCAGATTATCTGCTCTTTTCTCACTTATCCGGCGGAAGAAATGTGGGAAATTATGCGCATGGTTCTGGATGCGGAAGGACTCAGCCATGTGACAATAGTTCCTCATGAATACAATCTCGAACCGGGAGACATGAACCCGCTGATAGACAGAACAAAATGGACTGCAGCGTACACCTTCAAAGTCAGTAAAAACCTCCGGTATTCGTTCAGATTCGCATATAACGTAATAATCAAAGCAGCCAAAAAGTGCTTTTGCGCGTATAAACTGTATGAGAATGTCGTGAATCTGGGAAGCATGTATCTTTCAACTTATGAGTACTCCTTCTATGAGTATCCGCCTGATTCGTTTGAGACCGACCGCAATCCATATGGCGTATTATTCGTTCCGTCCTCATTTACTGAGCAATACGAGCGGAGAACAGAAGAGAATGCCATAGCTGTTGAGAAACGGTTTGCAACAGGTTCTGCTGACATTGTTGATACAAGCGTGCTGGTCAGGACGAGCAAAGCGGCCGATGCAGCAACTGATATCATATGCGAGACCGTTGCCGAAGAAGATATCAGAGGGTTCGACAGATATGACTACGAATGTCTGCAGTCGTTCAGACTCAGCAACGTGAACGGGCAGTCCAGATCGATTAAGCACAACGGTGATGTCATCGCGAGACTGTATTATGTCAGACCTGATGTATACTTGCTGAAGCCGCTGAACCTGTATCTGGAAGAGCCTGTGGATGTGTGGGGCAAAAGCGAAAAGCTAAAGCATCTGATTGTAATCAGAGAAGGTGATGGCGGCTACAGTTTCTTCGCTGAGACCTTTACGACAGAAGCGGAAAATGGCGATGCTGCTTGCAGCATAAATCACAGGCTGGTGGCTTTTTCCGGATTATCCACAGACAAAGACATTTACGATATGCAAGACATTTACGATAGGCCGAAGAAGGATAACAAAGAGGAAAACAGAACAGATAGTAAAAAGGAATATAAAAAGGGGTATAAAAAAGAGCAAAAAAGAGAGTATAAAATCTCGATTATTTATAGGCTTATGCGGTTTCTACCGTTCGTTGCCGCGATTGAGGACTGGGCATTTGAACCTCAGACCGGAACAGGCGAAGACATTTATCAAGTAAGCGAGCAGGAGAAAAACGAGGAAGAAAAATTCCGACAGCTGAATGAAGACGGCCGCAAACTTGCCAAATTAGTAAAATGCTGGGTCGAGAACAGGCCGGCAGACAGGCTTGAAAAACAATACATCCTGGGCGGATGCGATGAAGCCGGAAACTCCGAGTGCATTGAACAGAAACTGAGCTATGAAGAGAGCAGCGAGATTATCATCAGGGACTTTCTGTACAGCCCGGCGACAAGAGTACTCAAGCTTCTGCGGGAGAATCGCCCGGATCTGATACAGTCATATCAGAAAGACAGGGACGAAGAACTATTGAGAACCATCTATTTCGTTCAGGACATCAAGAACCGCTCATTTGGAGTAGATTCCGACAAAGGACTGAAGACAATAGAAAGGAAAATCAACAGCCTGAACCAGATAAGCCTGCTGGATATAATGCAGGATATCTTGTAGTAAGTGAAAAG
>JBGUIG010000150.1:0-12995 GCA_045112795.1 Anaerovoracaceae bacterium
TACATCTGGGTGGTTGGTTATTTTAAATGATCCAGAATTGGTTAATTTAACTGAGCATTTCGTGGCGAAATTAGTTGAGCCCTAACAGCTAGGTCAGTTCTGGGGCAGTACTGGGTCATCTTACAATGATTTTTTACACAACTCGTTAACGAGAACTAGCCGGCTCTGAAACAATTCACCCCTCTATAGGTATAGTTCCTGTGCATGGGTGAAATGATTCACCCCTCTGCACCCATATTTCTTGGTCATGGGTGAAAAAATTCAACCCCCCTCTGTAGCTATAGCTATATTTCCTGGTCGGTCATGGTGAAATGTGAATCACCCTTATTCTCGAAGAAATTTATGCTTGAAGAAATCAAACATGATTGAATTGTCACGTTCTCCTCTTCAGTGGGTAAGACGGATGGAATAAAGGATTTCAAAAAGCTATAATAGCTATAAATCTATCCGGATACACACCACACAATCAGGGGGTAATTATGAATTATGTTTTTATTTCGCCGGCGTATCCGATTACTTGCGCTTTTTTCTGCGATCGCCTGAACAGGCTTGGCGTCAGAGTGCTGGGAATCGGGGATGTGCCTTATGATGAGCTGAATGATCAGCTGAAGGAAGCGCTGACTGAGTATTATTATGTCGATACACTCGAGGACTATGATCAGGTTTACAGGGCTGTGGCTTTCTACATTCATAAGTACGGCCGGATCGACTGGCTCGAATCGCTGAATGAGTATTGGCTGACAAGAGATGCCAAGCTGCGTACGGATTTCAATATTGCGACCGGTACCAGAGAAGACAAGATCTGGGATCATGTTCAGAAGTCAGCGATGAAAAGGATTTTCATTGAGGCAGGCATCCCGACAGCGCGTCAGCACTTTGTCAGTGATTTCGAATCGGGCAAAGCGTTCGTTACGCAGGTCGGTTATCCGGTAATAGTTAAGCCGGATATTGGTGTTGGTGCGAATGGTGCGATGAAAGTCAATAACGAGGAAGACCTGATTTCTTTCTACAATGATCTCCCGTATGAGCCTTACGTTATGGAGCAATTCATGTTTGGTGACATCTGCACTTATGACGCAATCATAGATTCGAAGTGCGAGCCGCTTTTCGAGTCAATGTGCTCATATCCGCCGGTTCTCGACTCCGTGCAAAATGACGAAAATGTGCACTTTTTCACTTTGCCTGCTGCACCGGAAAAGCTGGCGGAGCTTGGACGCAAAGCAGTCAAAGCATTTGGCGCAGACAGCCGCTTTGTGCACTTTGAATTCATAAACCTGTCCAAAGACCATCCGGGGATCGGCAAAGCAGGGGACTTTGCGCTGATGGAAGTGAACATGAGACCTGCCGGAGGACATGATCCGGATATGATGAACTTTGCACAGTCTACCGACGTCTTCCAGATATATGCCGAAATGGTAACATCTGACAAGCGAATCACACCGGATTCCGATGAACGCTACGTATGCGCCTATGCCGCACGCAAAGACGGATACGATTTCACCCATACCCATGAGGAAATCATGGAACGTTACGGCTCTGACATCGTGCTGCAGGAAGAGATGCCGCCGATAGACTGGCCGTCGATGGGCCGCTACGTCTACATGGCAAAATTCCGGGACATAGAAGAAATGAATGAATATTTCGCATTCGTACTCCAATAGGAGATTGGGGAGACATTAGGGAGACAGAGGACGGTTCTCTGTCTCCTTGTAAATAGATTTGGCTGGCAACTATCGCCAGATAATTAAAACAAGGGGAAATAATTAATGAGCAGGCTTTCACGAAGGGTAGAGACTTTCACTGATTCGGTTATTCGAAGAATGACCAGGATAAGTAATCAATATGGTGCTATTAATCTGTCGCAGGGATTCCCGGAATTCAAACCGCCTCAACAGCTTATGGATGCTTTGGCCAAAGCTGCATATGAGGGACCGCACCAGTACTCGATCACTTTCGGTGCCAGGAATATGAGGGAGGGCATTTCGCGCAGGTTCTACAGAACTGCGGGGGTAGAGACTGATCCTGAGACTCAGGTGGTTATTACTTGCGGCAGCACGGAAGCTATGATGTGCGCGATGATGACTGTATGCAATCCGGGCGATAAAGTCATGGTTTTCTCGCCATTTTACGAGAATTATGGCGCGGATGCGATTCTATCCGGGGCTGAGCCTATATACATACCGCTGGTACCGCCGGAATATGACTTTGATCTGAGCCTGATTGAACAGGGATTCAAGGACGGGGCCCGTGCGCTTATCCTATGCAATCCGTCCAATCCGTGCGGCAAAGTATTCACGCGCGAGGAACTGGAGGCTATTGGCGAAGTTGTGCGGAAATACGATGCTTTTGTCATTACTGATGAAGTTTATGAATTCATGGTCTATGATCCTTATGTTCATGTTTCCATTGCCGGACTGCCTGGAATGGCGGATCACACAATTACCTGCAGCAGTCTGTCCAAGACTTTTTCAATTACAGGCTGGAGACTCGGATATATGATCGGACCTGAAGATGTTATCGAAGCAGCCAAGAAAGTCCATGATTTCCTGACAGTTGGTGCGCCTGCGCCTCTTCAGGAGGCGGCTGTCACCGGACTGAACCTTGACAGCAGTTATTACGAGGATCTTAAGAAGCTTTACACGAAGAAAAGAGACTATTTCCTGTCAGGACTTGACAGGATCGGTCTCAGGCATAATGTGCCTCAGGGAACATATTTTGTGCTGATTGACATAAGCGATTTTCTCGAATTGGAGCAGTTCAGGGGTTTGAGTGATCTTGAGTTCTGCGAGTGGATGATTCGTGAGATTGGCGTTGCGGCAGTACCTGGATCCAGCTTTTTCAAGGAGCCGGTCAATAATCTGATAAGACTTCACTTTGCCCGTGAGCAGGATACGCTTGATGAAGCGCTGCGCAGGCTGGCGAAAATGGCAGACTTATTGCGCTGATTTTACGCATTCATTTGAATTAGCGAATTGCGGATGAAAACGGGAACTGAAGGCGGATTTTACAGATATGAACAATGACGATTTTCACAAGTTGATGATGGACAGGTTCGCAGCTGAGAAGAGGGAGAAGGCCGAAAGATACAGGCACCTCAATCTGTTCGTGCGCCCGCATCAGATACTTTTTGCCGGCAGCAGCCTGATGGAGCAGTTTCCAATATATGAATTGCTGATGGATCTGCAGCTTCCGTATACCGTCTACAACCGCGGAATCGGCGGCTACACCACACAGGAGCTGCTGGAATCGATGGATGTCTGCATATATGATCTGCAGCCCGATTACATATACCTGAATATAGGCACGAATGACCTGAACGGGCCGGATTACAGTCAGGATGAGATGATCGCCAGATACCGTTCTATTGTTGAAGGAATATACGAGCATCTGCCGGGGGTGAACCTCAATTTGCTGGCATATTACCCGGTCAATCCGGGTGCTGCGCCGAACCCGCAGATGACTGAGATCTTCAGATGGCGGACGAATGACAGGATCCGCTCGGCGAATGCTGCTGTCAAGAAGCTGGCCGAGGAAATGGGTGCCCGGTTCATTGATCTGAATGAGGGCATAACAGATGAGAACGGCGAGCTGAAGGCAGAGTACACCATTGACGGCATGCATATGTATGGCGACGGGTACGTTCCGGTGCTGAAGGCTTTGCTGCCTTATTTGCCTTCAAACCAAGATCATATTTGATATTCTATTAAGCCATTGGGAAGTTGAAAAATTGACTATGGACAAGAAGGGGGATTAAAACGGATCATTCTATGGATAATATTAGACTTAAGACTACCGTGCTGGTAGATAATGTTGATGGGGATAATCTCCAAGGAGAGTGGGGTCTGTCTTTCTATATCGAATATGGAGACAAGACGGTTCTTCTGGACACTGGTCTGTCCGGGCTGTTTGCAGATAACGCGGCAAAACTTGGGCTGGATCTGGGCAAAGCGGATTTTGCCGTTCTGTCGCATGCTCACGACGATCACGCGAACGGACTGGATACTTTCTTTGAATGCAATGATCACGCGCCACTGTATGTTGCCGCCGGCTGCGAGGAGAATTGCTACGACAAAGTTGACGGTCATTACCAGTACGCAGGTATTCCGCGGGGAATCCTGAAGAGGCATGCGGACCGCATTATCCGTGCGGAAGATGATAAGGGTTCAGCGGTTGCCGGCGAGGATTATACAGAAACCGGAACTGCACATAAACGAGGCCCCATTGGCGGTATGCAGATTTCAGAAGGAATATGGCTCCTCAGGCATACCACTCCGGGGCTTGAGAAAACCGGACTGATGGAGAATATGTTTCTCAGACTGGGAGAGTCCGAATATGTTCCGGATGATTTCAGTCACGAGCAAAGCCTCATTTTTGAACTTGCGGACGGTATCGTTGTTTTCAACAGCTGTTCTCATGCGGGAGCAGATGTAATAATTAAAGAAGCGATGGAGGCCTTCCCCGGCCGGAAGATTCTGGCTATGATCGGCGGTTTTCATCTGTTTAACAAGACTGATGATTATGTCAGGGAATTTGCCCGCAGGGTTGAGGCGACTGGCGTGGAAAGCATAATTACAGGACACTGTACCGGTCCTAAGGCAATGGAAATACTTAAGAATGAACTGGGTGACAAAGTTCATGAGCTGAAGACCGGACTGGTATTTGTTATTGACTGACGCATGAGGTAAACTGTGCTTTGCCCAGCAACAAACGTTGTTTTTACTGATTTTGCTTAGCAAAGGGGTTATCATGGACACTTTAGAAGCTATAAGAACGAGACGAAGCACCAGAAAACTGGCCCCGGCAATTCCGGACAGAGAGCTACTGGACATAATAATTGAGGCAGGGCGGCTGGCACCAAGCGGATCGAACAGCCAGACAACGCACTTTATCGCAATTACAAATGCTGATGTGCTGAAGGAGCTTGCCGGTATTGTTATGGCAGAGTTCGCCAAAATGGAAGTGACTGAGGACACATATGTGTCGATTAAGCACGCGGTCATGGCGGCGAAAAAAGGACAGTATGCATTCCACTACATGGCGCCGGTTCTGATCGTGACCGCTAATAAGAAAGGGTACGGCAATGCGCTGGCAGACAGCGCCTGTGCTCTTGAGAACATGATGCTGGCGGCAAATGCTCTGGATCTGGGTTCCTGCTGGATCAATCAGCTGCACTGGCTCGATGAGAACGAAGCGGTAAGAGAATACATGGAGAATCTGGGTCTCGGACAGGATGAGACGATTACCGGCGGTTTGATTGTGGGATATGCTGCTGATGGCGAACCTCTGAGAGAGCCGCTGCCGAGGACAGGCAACCCTGTGACCTGGGTGGAATAGCAGATTGGTTAATGGATGGGGCAATTAATTAGTTAATGTTAGTTAATGACTGAGAGAAATATTGACTTTACACAAGGCAGAATACTGAAACCACTGATTATGTTCGCAGTTCCCGTGCTGCTTGCAATTTTCCTGCAGGCTATGTACGGGGCTGTGGACCTTCTTGTTGTAGGTAAATTCGCCGGAGCTGAGGACGTGTCTGCTGTATCGACAGGATCACAGATCATGATGACCATCACGAGCTTTATCAGCAGCATGTCGATGGGAATCACGATTTATCTCGGACAGAAGATCGGGGAAAAGGATACAAAGGCGGGCGGAAGCATCACAGGAACCGGTATTTTCATTTTTCTGGCGCTCGGTGCGGTTATGACCGTACTCATTCCATTATTGGCGCCGGCACTGGCATCTGTGATGCAGGCTCCTGAAGAGGCGTTTGACGGAACTGTGGGGTATATCAGGATATGCGGCGCAGGCTCTGTCGCCGTCATTTCCTACAACCTGATAGGCAGCATTTTCCGCGGAATGGGGGATGCGAGGACGCCACTGATCACAGTCATGATAGCCTGCGCCTGCAACATCTGCGGCGATATTCTGCTAATAGCCGTGTTCGGCATGGGAGCAGCCGGCGCCGCTTTTGCAACCATCTTTGCCCAGCTGATCAGCGTAATCATTTCAGTGATTCTTATCAGAAAAAGGGATCTGCCGTTCGAATTCAGCAGCAAACACATCAGATGGAACAGGAACACAGCCGGTAAAATCGTTTTCTTCGGACTTCCTATTGCTCTTCAGGATGTGCTGGTCGGCATTTCATTTCTTGTCATCCTTGCAATAGTCAACAGCCTGGGTCTGATTGCATCGGCAGGAGTGGGTGTTGCTGAAAAAGTCTGCACGTTTATCATGCTCGTTCCTATATCCTTCATGCAGGCAATGTCTGCTTTTGTGGCGCAAAATTACGGTGCCAACAAAATGGACAGGGCGGTGTGCGGTCTCAGGTATGCAATAACTGTGTCTGCGGCTTTCGGCTTCGCAATGTTCTTGCTGGCGTGGTTCAGAGGTGACCTGCTTTCAGCCATTTTCGCAAGAGATCCTGAGATTATAGCAGCATCTGCCGACTACCTGAGAGCTTACGCGATAGACTGCCTGCTGACATGCTTCCTGTTCTGCTTTATCGGGTACTTCAACGGAATTGGATACACAAGGTTCGTTATGCTTCAGGGCATAGCAGGCGCTTTTCTTGTAAGAGTGCCGGTGTCATTTTTCATGAGCAGACTCGTGCCGGTATCTCTTTTCCACATCGGCCTTGCGACACCTTGCTCTACAGTAGTACAGATCATACTGTGTTTTATATGCTTTGCACTGACACGGAAGAAACAGAAACAATAACCTTGATTTTCGGGATCAAAAATGGACTATCACGGGAATGATTCCATTTTTGCGCAACAATTATAATGCTAAAATCTAAGTATGGCAGACTAAGAGTGGTTAGTTTACCATACTTTTATATTAGTTAAATTCTAACTGAGCTTATTCAGCTCTCTGACATATTTATATCGGTAGGTGAGATTATGAGAAAACACCATTTAATAGCTATTTTGGCGACCTTTGTAGCTGTGTTTACTGTGATGGGCTGGAGCGTGCCTTCGTATGCGACTGAAGGTCTCTTTGTTGATCAGCATACACAGCAGGAAATCAGGGACCATATTGAACAATCTGACTCTTATCTCGGAGTTCACGAGGAATTTGTGACTGAGCCTGTCACAAATACTGTCATGGGAGAACTTACAGAAGCGAGTAAGAAAAATGCTCTTGCCACTTTGAATGACGTCAGATACATTGCCGGACTTGATCCTGTTGAACTGGGAGAAACTGAAGGCTACTACGCACAGGCAGCCGCTTTTGTAAATATGTCTATAGGAATAATGACTCATTATCCGGCAAGTGAAACAGAAAAACCTGCTGAGATGTCTGAAGACGACTGGGATGATGGATGTTATGGGGCCAGACGCTGCAACATCGCCATGGGATATGGTCACCTGAGCTTAGCTACTTACGCATGGACAGAAGATGATGATGCAAGTAATATTTCCAGAGTAGGTCACCGCAGATGGATGCTGAATCCGGAAATGGGCAAAACCGGGTTTGGCGCAGCGTATCATTTCTATGCTATGTATAGTTTAGATGAAAGCGGCACAGGCACTCAGGCTAATGTTGCATGGCCTGCAGCAAATATGCCGATTGAATATTTTGATAGCTATACACCTTGGTCTCTCAGCACAGGTTACTACGTTTCAGACGAGAACACCAAAGTAACGCTCACCAGACTTGGAGACGGAAAAGTATGGCATTTTGACTGTTCAACTGAGTACTCTCCGAGCGATTATAAATATTTTAATGTTGATAACTCCTACACCGGCGATGTCGGATGTATTATTTTCCGCCCGGATGATACAGGCGGCTACTATGCAGGTGATGAGTATAAAGTCGAGATAACGGGAACCGGCGAAGAGGATATCACATATACTGTAAAGTTTTTCGAACTTGACCATCAGATAATACACATGAACGCCAAAGAGCCAACACCTTCAAAAGAAGGCAATATTGATTGCTATTATTGTGAAGGATGCGGCAAATACTTCACAGGCTTTGATGCGGCACAAGAGATCCCGCGCGAAAAAGTCATTCTTCCGAAAATACCGCTTGAAATAATAAAAAGCGGCGAATGCGGAGCTAATGGCGGCAATGTAAAGTGGACTCTGGATAACGACGGAACACTTACACTTTCCGGAAGCGGCAAGATGAAGAATTACGATGAAGTAGACCACAGTTCGCCATTTTCATTTGATGAAGATATCACCAAAATCGTAATCGAAAACGGTATCACTACAATCGGAAGTGCAGCATTTTCATATTGCGAAAACGTGACAAACGTTAGTATTCCATACAGCATTTCAGAAATAGGCGAGGATGCTTTCTACGGAATATACGATTTACAGGAAATAACATATCAGGGATCTGAAGACGACTGGAATGAGATAACCATAGGTGAGTACAATTATGCTCTGGATGAAAATATCATTAAGTTTGCAGTGGAACATAACTGGGCATTAACCTATACCGTAGACAAAGAACCGACCTGTACAGAGAAGGGCTCTGAATCAATTCACTGTCTGGACCCGGACTGCGATGCAGTCAAAAGAGGATCTTCCAGAGAAATTGCGCCTCTTGGACATGCATGGAACAGCGAAGCAACTGTGGATCCGGAACCTACCTGCACACAAGACGGACTTGAAGCAGTACACTGTGCACGCTGTGATGCAGTTAAGGACAAGAAGGTGATTCCTGCATACGGGCACAGCTTTGGCGAATGGGTAGAAATAGATGCCAGTGATTGTGTAAACAGCGGACACATGCAGAGAACCTGTGATGTCTGCGGATTTGTTGAAACTCAGGAACTGGATCCTCTGGGACATGACTGGGAGGATAGTGTAACTGTAGATAAGGAACCTACATGTACTGAAGATGGCAGCAGGTCTGTGCACTGCAGGGTCTGTGATGCCGTTACGGATAGCGAAGTCATTCCGGCTCTGGGCCATGACACGGGTGACTGGGAAGTAACTCAGGAAGCGACCTGCAGCGAGATGGGAAGCAAACAGTCGGTCTGCGCAAGGTGCGGAGAGACTGTAATACAGGATATCCCGATGCTGGAACATGAGTGGGATCAAGAGGTCGAGATCGTTCGCGAACCTACCTGCAAACAGGAAGGTCTTCTGATCAAGACATGCCTGAATTGCGGGGCGGAAGAGGAAGACTCTATTCCTAAGCTGACAACTCATAAGTTCGGTGGATGGAAAACCACAAAGGCTGCGACTGAACTGGCTGCCGGACAGAGAACTCGTACCTGCTCGGTATGCGGACGTGTTGAGAAGCAGACAATAGCGATCAAGAAACCGAGCCTGCCTGCTCCGACTATCAAGGCGCCGAAAGCCGCCAAGAAGTCAGCGACTGTGAAATGGAAGAAGCTGAGCAAAGCCAATCAGAAGAAGATCGGCTACATCCAGATTCAGTACAGTACTGACAAGAAGTTCAGGACCGGCGTCAAGACCGTAACCGCCAAGAAGTCAGCTGCTTCCAAGAAAATCACCAAGCTGACCTCCAAGAAGATCTACTATGTGCGGATCCGGTCATACAAGAAATCCGGCAGCACCGTCCACATCTCGAAGTGGTCAACCGTGAAATCGGTAAAGGCAAAATAGAAATAGATAGTAAGTTAGGGAAACAATATAACAGATCAGGATCCGCGGGAGCAAATCCCGCGGATTCATTCTTTCTGTGAATTTGTAATTTGACAAGCCTGTTGAAGAAGTATGACCGGAGTAGTGTTATAATTACGGGGAAAAGCAACTTGCAGAAAAGCGATTCAATTCAGGAGTAACAATTAGTAGCAACATTTAGGAGCGACAATGAAATTTATTCATCTTGGAGATCTGCATATCGGGAAAAGTCTCGGCGAGTACAGCCTGATGGATGATCAGAAATACATACTGGACCAGATTCTGGATATAATCCGGGACAAGTCAGTTGACGCGGCGCTGCTGGCGGGGGATATATACGACAGAGCCCTGCCGTCCGAAGCGGCTGTTAATCTTCTTGACTATTTCATAAGCAAACTGGCGGATATGGGCGTTGAAGCGTATATTATCAGCGGCAATCACGACTCCGAGGACCGCCTGAACTACGGAAGAAGGCTCTTTTCGAGCCGCGGGATTCACATTGTGTCGAAATTCGGCGGTAAGCTTGAGACGTTCGAGCGCGAGGACGAATACGGCAAACTGAATATCTGCCTGCTGCCTTTTGTCAAAGCTTCGCAGGTCAGATTCTATTACCCCGACGAAGAGATAAAAACATATGATGATGCGGTCAAAGCGATAATTGATCATGCGGAACTTAACTACGAGAGCAGGAATATTCTTATTGCGCACCAGTTCGTGACAGGCGATGGAGACCCTGTAGTTTCCGGATCTGAGGGCGCTTCGGTACAGAATGTCGGGCTGGTTGAGAAGATCAGCTGTGAGAGCCTCAGGAATTTCGATTACGTTGCTCTCGGTCACATTCACTCACCGCAGAGAGTCAGACACGACAATATCCGCTACTCGGGATCCATGCTGAAATATTCACTCAGCGAGGCGAACAGCAGCAAGTCTGCTCCTGTTATTACTGTTAAGGAAAAAGGCGAATTGGATATCGAGCTTGTACCGCTCAGGCCTATGAGAGACCTGAGACATATCATAGGTCCTATGGCGCAGCTTCTTTCCGCCGAAAACATCACGGATCCTGAGGATTACATGTACGTTACGCTGACTGACGAAGAAATCATTAACGATGCGATGAGCATTATTCAGCAGTTTTACCCTCATACAGTCAAGATCGATTACAGGAATTCCCACACACAGGAAATCGAAGATTTTGACATTTCTGATATGGCAGACACAAAGTCATTTGATGAGCTGATTTCGGACTTCTACCTGAAGATGTACGGAACTGAGATCAGCGACGATGAGCTTGAAATAATGATGTCTGTTGCAAGAGAGGCAGGTGTTGTCCATGAAGCCGATTAAGCTGAAAATCTGCGCTTTCGGGCCATATCCGGGCGAGATACCTGAAATAAGATTCGACCAGTTCGAGGACAGGGGTCTGTTCCTGATTTCCGGAGACACCGGAGCGGGCAAAACCACAATTTTCGACGCTATCTGTTATGCGCTTTATGGCGAAACAAGCGGCAGATACCGCGACAGCAAAAATCTCAGAAGTGAATACGCATCCCCGGATGTCGAGAGTTATGTTGATTTCTACTTCTCTCATCAGGGCAGGAATTACCATGTCCTGAGAAAGCCTCCATACGAGAAAAAGAAGAGCCGCGGAGAGGGCACGAAACTCCAGGGTGAGATCGCTGCGTTCTATGAGGAAGATAAAATGCCTGTTGAAGGCATTACGAATGTCAATAATGCAGTAAATGACCTTCTGCACATCAATTTGAAGCAGTTCAAGCAGATTGCAATGATTGCTCAGGGTGAGTTCAGGGAGCTTCTTAACGCCAAAACAGACCAGAGAACAGAGATTCTCCGGACTATTTTCATGACGGACAGCTACAAGAATATAGAGTTCAAGCTGAAGGACCGTATGGATAAAGCCAGTTCAGAGAGGCTGGAGACTGAAAACAGCATTATTCAGCACTTTGGCGAAGTTCAGACTTTGGGCGGAAGTGAGCTTGAGACAGAGCTTGCTGATCTGCAGACTAAGGCCCGCGAGTCCAAAAGTGCCTGGAATATTGCAGACATGATTGGCATTATAGAGAAGGTGATTGATGCGGATACTGCGGAAAATGCGGCTATAGAAAGCCGCCTGAAGACGCTGGAAAATGAGCTGGATGAGCTCAAAGGCCAGCTGGCTACCGCCACAGATAACAACGCATTCATAGAAAAAGCCGAAAACCTCAGAGAAGAGCAGAAAAAGCTTCTGGAGAGGAAAGCGGAAATAGATGCACTGAGAGAAACCGCCGGCAGACAGAAGACTGCTGCTCATTCAGTAGCGCCGACATATAATAACTGGGTTGCAAAAGGCGAAGATAACAGACAAGCTTCGCAGAAAATAGCTGACAGCAGGACTGAACTTGGCGAGCTTATAGACGCAGCTGACGAAAAAGCCAGGGAACTTGAAGCAGCCGAAGCAAACCGCCCGAAAGCTGAAGAACTGAAGAAGTCTGCAGATAAAATCGCCGAAGACCGTGACAAATACGTCAAAAGGGACGAATTACGCAGTGACAAGAATCAGCTCGAGCAGGAGCAGACCGGACTTGAAGAAAAGAAGAAGGCGGTTGAAGAGAAGGAAGCAGGCTTGAAAGTCAGAATCGAAGAGTACAAGAAGACGATTACTGACCTGAAAGACTGTCCGGATAAACTTGCGGAAATGAAGGCATATGAAAAGGCCCTGGAAGATCTTAAGGAAGATCTGGATAAACTTACGGGAGACCGGGCTGAATCTTGGCATCAGCATATGACTGATCTCTCTGAAAAGCAGGTTCTGCTTGAGAATGCCCGCGCTGAATATGAGACGGCAGTTCAGGACAGAATGCAGGCAGAGAGAAGATACGAAAACAGCAGAGCCGGACTCCTGGCAAGCAAACTTGTTGAAGGAGAGAAGTGCCCGGTCTGCGGATCGGTCCATCACCCGCAGCCGGCACAGCTGACAGAGGACAGCATCACTGAAGATGAACTGAACAAACTGAAAGCAACAGAAGAAACAGCCAGAAGCAGCAGAGAAACCGCATTTACCGGCGCAGAAACTGCGAAAACCGCAGCAGACGAGGCCGAGCGGATCATAAGAGAAGAAGCGGAGGCATGCTTTACTGATCCGATTGCAAATCAGATCGCGGTTGATTGTGAAGCATCCTCTGCAGCTGAAACTGCACCAGATAACCATGCAGAGAGAAGATTTACTGCAGATGCAGATGTCAGTATTGAGGCAATACTCAAATCTGCAGAGGGACTTTCAAATCTGCTCATCGGGAAAATCACGGATACTCAGGCGGCCATATCAGGACTTGAGAAAGACTGCAAAGTACTCGCAGAGACACGAGAACTGCTCGATAGTGCTCAGGGAGA
>JBGUIG010000151.1:0-3826 GCA_045112795.1 Anaerovoracaceae bacterium
TTATGTAAAGTCGGCATCACTGAACACACTGATTTTTCAGCAGTTCAGGTGCCGACTTTTCATAACTGAAAACTATGCATAAATTCACAATCACCCAAGTGGCAGCCTGCAGCCCAGTCAGGAGGACCGGGATGTAACAAGAAGGCTGCTTGAATGCGGTGATCTTCTGAACATAAAGATGCTGGATCATGTCATAGTTGCCGGAGAAACAGCTCGCGTATACAGCTTCAGAGAACATGGAGAACTGGATATGCTGAAGCCAAGGCAAAGAGATTGGGAAAGGTAGGTGGACATGGCAAACGGAGAAATAGAATTCAACATTCATGAACGAATTGTAGTTCTCGAAAGGCATGAGAATGGATGGTGCAGAGAACTTAACATAGTTTCCTGGAACAAAGGTGAACCAAAACTGGATATACGTGAGTGGTCACCTGATCACGAACGTATGACTAGAGGAATCACTTTATCTGAAGAACAGGGAAGAAAACTGTCAGATGCGCTCAGCAACAGATATGCGAGCAGAGAGAATCGTAAACTTGAACGGGATATTGAGGAACGATAACATCTGACACAGGCGCGGCACCTGTGGTCGTTATGACCGGAATTGCCGCAGTACATCATCCATGCAGCTTGTGGAGGGTTAAGTATGAGTAGCGATGATTATAAAGAACAAAGAAGAAACAGGCAGAAAGAACTAGCTAGAAAATATATTATGTCAGACGAGGTGGATCAGGTAGTGCTGGAAGAACTCAACCGCTTGTGCAAGCCGATTTATTTGTATATTTATAGCGGCTACCATATAAAGCTCCCTCACATAGACAAAGATGATTATATTCTTATGGGATATATTACCCTGTGGAAGGTTTTGGAGAGATGCAGAAAGAACCCGGATATTATAAACAACTTCAGCGCATATCTGTTTCGTTCTATCAGAAATGCATATGCTGCTGAATTCAGAAAGTATGTGTTCAAGAACCCTATAGTCATGAAGGACTATGAGTATGACCGTGCTGGGTATGAATATAACATTGCTCATACAGTAATGCTTACAAAATACAAAGAGCGTGTGCTGCAGTATGAACGCGAATGGAAAAGAGATTTTCGAAGACGGAATCCTGAACTCGTGAGGCGCCGTGAAAGGGAATACTGGCATCGCAACAGGGACAAGAAAGCACTCAAGGACAAGCGCTATTACATAAGGCATAGGGAACAGATTCGCGAATATGGAAAGAGATACAGGGCCGAGCATAAAGAAGAAATCCGAGAAAAAAAGAGAAAGTATGCTCAGGAAAATCGCGAAAAAATAAATGCATATAAGAGGCAGTACTGGCATGAACACTTGGAAGAGAAACGCGCCTATCATCGGGAATATGGCAGACGATATCGACAAGAGCATTTGGAACACTGTAGAGCCAGAGACAGGGAGCAGAACAGGAGGTACAGACAGGAACATCCTGAAAAAGTAAAACAGTGGAAGCGTGCAGAGTATCTTAGACAAAAGACGAAGATAGCAGCAATGGATCCCGAAACCTATAGGAAGTACAGGGAGAAGGAAAACGCCAGGTATAGAAAATATCGCCAGAAAAACAGGGAAAAAATCAATGCTCGGCAGAGGGAGTATCGAAAAAGAAAGAAGGCAGAAGCCGCGGCAAAACTAAAAGAACAAGAAAGAATAAATATGGGGGCTGTTCAGAATCAAGTTGAAAATAAGATTGAAAGCGAATAGATTACATTGCAGGCAACTATGCCTGCTTTTTTTAATTGCGCACATGATGGAAGGAGGAATGAATGGGAAGAAATTACAGAACACGCAGCCCTGACAGAAAGACACAAAAGGAGCGAATAAAGGAAATCACAGAGCAACTTGAAGCCGGCGTTGCTGCAGTCTTTGAGAGTGATGCATACAAGGCATATTTGAAATGCATGAGCAAATTTCATAATTACAGTCTTAATAATACCCTTCTCATTGCACTGCAGCGACCCGATGCAAGTCTCTGTGCGAGTTACACAAGCTGGCAGAAGGACCATGGCAGACAGGTGCGAAAGGGTGAGAAAGGAATAAAGATTATCGCACCTTGCAAGTATAAGGTTGAACTCGAGGAGAAAGATGAGGATGGCAATCAGAAGATAGCAGAGCGAACAGGATTCAAAGTAGTTACTACTTTCGATATCTCTCAAACTGATGGTCCTGAACTGCCGACTGTCGGTGTGAATGAACTTGTCGGAGAAGTAGGTGATTACCGAAAACTGTTCAATGCTTTGACTGAAATGTGCCCAGTCCCGATATATACAGAGGATATTAAGAACGGAGCCAAGGGCTATTACAGCGACGCCGACAGAAAGATAGTCGTCAAATCGGACATGAGTCAGCTGCAGACAATCAAGACGATGATCCATGAGATGGCACATGAAAAGCTCCACTCTAAGGAGAATCTGGACAAGGATCACCCTGTGGACAGACGAACCAAAGAAGTCGAGGCTGAGAGCATTGCCTACACTATCTGTCAGCATTATGGCCTGGATTCATCAGATTATTCATTCTCATATGTTGCAGGCTGGTCTTCAGGTAAGGAAATCAAAGAACTCAAAGCATCTCTTGAAAGGATCAGATCTGCTGCAGATGAAATGATAACCGGCATAGACAAAGCACTTGAGAAGCAGACAAAGCGTGAGCAGTCTCGAGCTTCTCGTGATGAAGAGAGGTGATGCCCATGCCGTATTACACAGAAGAACAGATCATGAAGGCCCGTTCGATAGATCTCCTGACATATCTTCAGACCTATGAACCGACAGAGCTCGTTCATGTCAGAGGCAACACCTACTGCACCAGAGAACATGACAGTCTGAAAATATCCAACGGCAAGTGGATGTGGTGGAGCAGAGGCTTTGGTGGCAGTTCAGCACTCGATTATCTGATTAAAGTCAAAGGCCTTCAGTTTATGGATGCTATGAAAATCCTGACGACTGATAGTGAACTTGCCCTCAATCATGCTTCAGTTTTGGGTGAAAGCATTCAAAATAAGGGAGCCAGAAAGCTACTTTTGCCAGAGAGATCTGAGACAAATCTTGAAGTAATCAGATATCTAACCGGCCGAGGAATAGACAGAGATATCATCAAAGAATGCATTGATGAAGGCCTGCTCTATGAGTCATTGCCTTATCATAACTGCATATTTGTAGGATTCGATGAGTCGGGTAATGCAGCATATGCATTCTATCGAGCAACAAATGGAGAACGATTGATGGGTGAGGCTGCAGGATCAGATAAGCGGTATTCCTTCAGAATCGAGCGTGCCGGCAGCACTCTTCATGTATTCGAAAGTGCCATAGATCTGCTTTCATATGCGACAATAATGAAGATGAGAACAGGTGAATGGAGAGAAGAACCTATGGTGTCTCTCGGTGGAGTATATGCGCCGAGTGTAAATAAAAAGCAATCGAAACTTCCAATTGCGCTTGAAAATATGACGAAAAATCAAGCGCAAATAAATACGATTGCTCTTCATTTGGATAGCGACTTTGCCGGCAGAAGTGCAACAGCTTCCATAGTAACGAAGCTAGAGGGCAAATATGTTATCAGAGATGAACCTCCGCCATATGGTAAAGACTGCAATGACTACCTTCAGCATTTGCAAAAGCAGAAGAATGCAAGGCAAATGGGGCGGGAGTAATCTGAAAACTCGGCTGCTTATGATAATATAAAAGCAGCCGAAATACATGGAAAAGACATGCTTAAATCTCGCAGTTTGCGGGGAGGATTACGTGAAAATAGAAAAAGATGAAATAACAATCCGAGATTTTACGGAAACAGATCTTCCACTCATGT